>NZ_LT629775.1:2685000-3026250 GCF_900105395.1 Streptomyces sp. TLI_053 | reverse complement strand
AGTCATGAGCGGAATTCTTGAGGGCAAGCGCATCCTGATCACGGGTGTGCTGATGGAGTCCTCCATCGCCTTCCACACCGCCAAGCTGGCCCAGGAGCAGGGCGCCGAGGTCATCCTCACCGCCTTCCCGCGGCCGAGCCTGACCGAGCGCATCGCCAAGAAGCTGCCGAACCCGGTCAAGGTGCTGGAGCTGGACGTGTCCAGCGAGGAGCAGCTGGCCGGCATCGCCGACCAGGTGCGCGAGCACCTGCCGACCCTGGACGGCATCGTCCACTCGATCGGCTTCGCCCCGCAGGACGCCCTGGGCGGCAACTTCCTGAACACGCCGTGGGAGTCCGTGGCCACCGCCATGCACGTCTCGGCGTACTCGCTGAAGTCGCTCACCACGGCGCTGCTGCCGCTGATGCAGGACGGCGGCGCGGTCGTCGGCCTCACCTTCGACGCCCAGTACGCCTGGCCGCAGTACGACTGGATGGGCCCGGCGAAGGCCGCCCTGGAGTCGACCAACCGCTACCTGGCGCGTTACCTGGGCGAGCGGAACATCCGCTGCAACCTGGTCTCGGCCGGTCCGATCGGCTCGATGGCCGCCAAGTCCATCCCGGGCTTCCCGGACCTCGCCGCCACCTGGGACAACCGCTCCCCGCTGAAGTGGGACCTGAGCGACCCGGAGCCGGCCGGCCGCGGCGTCGTCGCCCTGCTGTCGGACTGGTTCCCGAAGACCACCGGCGAGATCGTCCACGTCGACGGCGGCCTGCACGCCATCGGCGCCTGACGCCTCCGGTACGCACGAACGCCGCTGCCCGGCACCCCTCTCGTAGGAGGGCTGCCGGGCAGCGGCGTTTTTCGGTGCTACTTCGGGGCGACCGGCTCGCAGCCGTACTTGGCGGCCATGGCGTTGGCCCAGGCCCGGAAGGCCGAGGTTTCGAGGGCCGAGACCCCACGGTCCTCGGCCGCCGATCGAAAGGCTTCGAGGGTGAGGCTGCCGGTACCGCATGGTGCGACCACAAGGTTGTCCTTGCCGCTTCCCCGCCAGCCGGTCGGCAACGGACCCAGGGGGCTGTTGCCGACACTGAGCAGGGCGAACTTCGGGTAGCGCGTGTCGAGGGTGGCGGTGAACCGGTAGACCGGGGTCGACCGGTTGTCGTCGTGGATCCAGCAGGACTGGACGGGATCCGAGGGGCTGCTGATGTCCTGGCGAAGACCGGCCTGGAGTTTTCCGGTGGCACTGGCCCCGGGAACGCCGCAGAGCTGCCCGTCGACGACGACCTGTCCGATCTGCCCACCGGTGGTCAGACGGAGGTCGGGCGCCTCGGTGGATCCGCAGCCGGAGCGCCGGGCGACGGCGGTCGCGAAGCCGGAGGCCAACCGGGCCAGATCCGCCCGAGCGGCGGGCGAAGCGGCCGCGTCGGCACGGGCGGACCGGTAGGGATCGGGCTGGTTGTCGCGCGTGACGTCCACCGCGACCGCGTCGGCGTCCCGGTCCGGGTAGGTCTCGGCATCCTTGGAAGCGAGCCTGCAGCCCGGTGCCATCAGCAACCAGCCGCGGGCGTTGCCGAACGCGCCCACCGGCCCCCGGTCGGGCTGGGACATCGCCGGATCGGCCCGAAGAGCAGGTTCGAACAGCGCGGCCTTCCTGGTGCGCAGGTGGATCTCGGCGACGTACTTGCCGCCGCGCTTCAGACTGATCGCGCAGTACGCGTCCGGGTCGTTGCGGTCGCTCGACGCGCGGCTGCTGGCGACCACGATTTTGCCCGTGCCGAGGACCCGTTCGGCGTCCTCGGCAGCGACGGAGTCCTCGCAGAGCCGGTCCGGGAGGAACAGGTTGGGGAACTGCCAGGAGACGAGGCCGCCCGCGCCGAGGACGAGGAGCACGACTCCGCAGAGGACCGCCAGGGTGCGTCGGGATAGCCTCACTGTTGACCGTTCCGTCCCAGGGCGATCGACGCATTCCTGTGGCCGTTGGTGTGACCGGTCCCCAGAGACTGGGAGATCACCTCGGTCTGGTCCTCGTTGAGGTGGTTCCGACGGCCCCACTCGCCGGCCATCACCTGGCTCTGGGTCAGCGCCGCGAAGTGCTCGTCGGAGTTCTTGGTATTGCCTGCGTCCTGAGCTTCCTTCTTCACGTCGTCCACCCAGCCGCTGATGCCCGCGTCGATGAAGGCACCGGCGACGTCCCCGACTTCGGGGATGAAGCCCGTCACGGTGCCGTTCACCGAGGAGGCGAACTCGCCGGTCTTGTCGGCCCACTCCATCCGGTCGTCCTTCTCGTCCAGGATGATGTCCGAGCGGATTGCGTCGTAGGCGCCGAGGACGGTGCCGATGTTCTGAGCCCGCCCCTCGCGGAGCTCGGGGCCGAGTTGCGGATCGCCCGGGATGGCGGCGAGGACCTCGGCGGCCTTGGCCCGTTCGGCGTTGTAGAGCATGGCGTAGGCCTCCGGTTCGTCGGAGGCTCCGCGCATGACCCGGATGAGATGGTCGGCGGTGCCGCCGAGATGCCCCTCTCCGTTCGCCTCCCAGGCGCCGCTGTGGTCCGCGTTGGTGTGGTGCTGACTGAGGATCAGGTGCGTGTCGTCCACGTAGTCCGACAACGCGTTGGCCAGCGGCATCTTCAGGTCGTCGTGGATCTCGCTGCCCTTGCCGTCCCCGTCCAGCGCGTCGATCGCCCCCTGCATCACCCGGGCCTGGGCCGGGGTGTGGGGGCCGCCGGTGTGGGTGCCGTCGCCGGGGACGTCGCCGGTGGCGGCGGCCTCCAGGGCGGCGGCGAGGCCCGCCTGGTGGGTGTCCTTGTCGGTGATCGGCGCGCCGTACAGGGTGTTGGTGTACGTGGTGGGCCACTCGCGGTCGCGCAGCAGGTACTTGAGGCGGTCCTCGGCGCCGGGCGACTTCGGGTCCAGGAACATGGTGGCGGCGTCCGGGTTCTGGCCCATCAGCTTGAGCACGCCGTCCACGGGGTCGTACACCAGGTCCGGCCGCGGGCCGTTGAACTGGTGGGCGGACCAGCGGTTCTTGTCCTTGCGCTCGGCGTCGACGATGTCGGTGCCGAGGTCGTTCAGGAACTCCTTGCCGTACCCGGCGTTGCCGTGCTGGAGCAGCGTGGTGAGGGTCTGGTAGCCGTAGATCGGTTCGCTCTTGCCACCGAAGTGGCGGGCGTTGACGTTCTTGACGCCGGCTTCCTGGAGGCCCCTGCGGAAGTCCTGGTAGAACTTCGTGTTCGGGTCCCTGGTGGCGCCGGCGATGGTGTTGGCGAGGTTGGTCTGCAGCTCGCCGTACTCGCCCTTGAGCTTGCCGCCGCGGTCGTTGAGCCGGACCTCGAGCTCGTCGGCGAGCAGCAGGGTGCCCTCGGGGCCGAGCGCGTTCAGCAGGGTCTGGCCGTAGACGGGGCTGCCGGAGTTCGCCTTCATCAGGTTGTTGAGCTCGGCGAGCTCCTCGGGGCTGAGGGTCTTGCCGTCCTTGAGCCGGGCGGCGAGTTCGGCGGCGCGCCGGCCGTCGGCCTCGTCGCCGCCGCCGACCGCCTGGCCGTTGAACTGGTCCAGCGGGTCGCCGACCTTGGCGGCGCGGCGCAGCTGGAGGGCGGCCCGCTGGTCGGCGGCGGTCGCCTCCTCCAGGAAGACGGTGATCTTCCTGGACCACTGGCCGGCGGCCTCGTGCCGGGACTGCTGGTAGTCCGGGTCGTGGTGGTAGTAGTCGCGCTCCTCCTTGGAGAGGGCGCCGACGTCGAACAGGACGTTCCCGGTGCCGGTCACCTTCATGCCGTCGGCCTGGGCGTCGGTGACGGTCTGCTTGAGCTTCTTCTGCGCCGACTCGAAGTCGCCCTGGGCGTCCTTGATGATCGAGGCGACGGCCTTGGCCTCGGTCTGCGCGTCGACGCTCTGCTGCCGGGTCGTGCTGATGTGCAGGTTGGCCGCGGAGGCGGTGGAGCCGAACCACAGGTTCTGGCCGCCGGTGACCGGGAGCACCTCGGTCTCCAGCCGCTGCTGGACGCCCTGGTACTTGCGGGCCATCTCGGTCCAGTCGGCGACGGCCCTGGCCATCGCGGACGGGTCCGCCTTCATGACGTCCTCGAAACCGAGCAGGCTCATCCGCCCGCACCGTTCCCGGCGAACGGCGTGCCGTTCCCGCCGAACGACGAGGCGATGCCGTGCTCGACGTTCAGGTAGTTGGTGTGGGTCTGCCGCATCATGCCGGCTTCCTGGTTCAGCCGGCCGTTGAGCTGCGACACCTGCTCGTGCCACTCCTTGACCGCGCCGCGCAGGGCGGCGGCGGTGTCCCAGCCGCTCAGCTTGCCGGCGGCGGCCTCGGTCGACTCGTCGGCGGTCTTCCCGGCCGCGGTGCTGTCGGTCGCGATGCCGTCGAGCGCGGTGGCCGCCTTGTCCAGCGCGCCGGTCGACACCTTGGTGGGCCCCCCGCCCGGTCCCTGGCCCAGCTTCAGGTCCGGATCCGCCATCACTTCTCCCCGTTGTGGTCCACATCCGGCCGGAGACCGGCCGTTCGCGAATTTTCACGGGACGTTAGCACGCCAAAAGCGGGCTCCCGCAAGGCGCGTGCCCGCGCCGGAGCGCCCGCGGGCGCTCCGGCGCGGGCACGCGGACCGGCCTCCGGTCAGCCCTCCTGGTCGCAGGCGCCGATGGCGCGCCCGGCTTCGTGCGAGGCGCGCTGGGCGTCGCGGGCGCGGATGGCGTCGATGATGTCGTCGTGGCCGAGGTAGCGCTCGGGGACGATCTCGGGGCCGACGTCGTGGCGCAGCAGGGCCCGGGTGACCTCGCCGAGGTCGGCGTAGAGGGCGGAGAGCACGTCGTTGTGGGCGGCGGCGACCACGGTCTGGTGGAAGGCGGCGTCGGCCTGGACGAAGTCCTCGGCGTTGCCGGAGTGCCAGGCGTCCTCGCGGCGGGCGAGGGCGGAGTCCATGAGGTCGAGGTCGCGGTCGGTGCGGCGGGCGGCGGCGAGGCCGGCGGCGGCGGTCTCCAGGGTGGTGCGCAGCTCGGCGACCTGGGCCCGGTCGGCGTCGGCGAAGCGGCGGTGCATCACTCCGGCGAGTTCGCTGGCGGCGAGGACGTAGGTGCCGGAGCCCTGGCGGATGTCGAGCAGTCCGTTGTGGGCGAGGGCGCGGACGGCCTCGCGGACCGTGTTCCTGGCCACACCGAGCTGTTCGACCAGGGCCGCCTCGGTGGGGATGCGCGAGCCGACGGGCCACTCCCCGGAGGTGATCTGCGCACGCAGCTGGGCGATCACCTGGTCGGACAGCGGGGTGCGCCTCGGCGAGGACAGCGCCACGGGGGACTCCTTGGGTCGGGTGGGTCGGGCCATCATGCCAATTCGAGGATGCGCTAATTCATCCCATCATTCTATGATGGCCCGCATGTCGTCCGCAGCAGACACCGCAGCTCCCCTCACCGCCTCCTCCCGGGTCGACCCCCGGGGCGCCGAACGGGCGCAGACCGACCGGCCGCAGACCGAGCGGCCCGGCCCGCCCAGAAGTCGCCACCTCGGCTGGCTGTTCGCCCTCGCGATCGCCGCCGCCGCGTTCAACCTCCGCCCGGTGGTCACCAGCCTCGGGCCGCTGCTGGACCAGGTCCGCGCCGACCTCGGGATGAGCCCGACCGTCGCCGGTCTGCTCACCGCCGTCCCCTCGCTCTGCTTCGCCCTGTTCGGCTTCGCGGCGCCCGGGCTGGCCCGGCGGCTCGGCCCGGTCGCGGTGGTCACCGCGGGCATGGGCGCGATCACCGCGGGCGTGCTGGCCCGCTCCTTCGCCGGCGGCACGGCGGTCTTCCTGCTGCTCACCGCGCTCGCGCTGGCCGGTGTGGCGGTCTCCAACGTGCTGATCCCGGTGGTGATCAAGCGCTACTTCCCGGAGCGGGTCGGGCCGATGATCGGTCTCTACTCGATGGCGCTCTCGGCCGGTACCGCGCTGGCCGCCGCCGTCACCGTCCCGCTGACCAAGGGGCTCGGCGGCGACTGGCGGCTCGGCCTCGGGGTCTGGGCCGGGCTCGGCGCGGTCGCCCTGCTGCTCTGGATCCCGGTACTGCTGGGCCGGCGGCGGGAGGCCGCCGGGCCGGCGGCCGGTGCGGCGGACACCGTGCGGCTGCCGATCACCCGCAGCCGCACCGCCTGGGCGCTGGCGATCTTCTTCGGCTTCCAGGCCACCGGCGCGTACGTGGTGATGGGCTGGCTGCCGACGATCTTCCAGGACGCCGGGGTCTCCTCGGGCACCTCGGGCGTGCTGCTGGCGCTGACCATGGTGATCGGCGTGCCGGTGTCCTTCGTCCTGCCCAACCTGGCCGCCCGGCGCGGTGACCAGCGGCTCTTCGTGGTGGTCCTGGCGGCCTTCGGCATCGCCGGCTACACCGGGCTGGCGCTGGCCCCGGCCGGTGCGCCGTGGCTGTGGGCGGTCCTGGTGGGCCTGTCCAACTGCGCCTTCCCGCTGGTGCTGACCATGATCGGCCTGCGGGCCAGGACGGCGGGCGGGGTGGCCCAGCTGTCGGCCTTCGCCCAGGGCGTCGGCTACCTGATCTCGATCCCCGGCCCGATCCTGATCGGCCGGCTCTACCAGGCCACCGGCGAGTGGTACCTGCCGCTCGGCTTCCTGGCGGTGCTGCTGGTGCCGCAGATGCTGTTCGGCCTGCGGGCGGCCCGGGCCCGGCACATCGAGGACGAGGCGGTGGCCACCGCCTCCGGGGCCGTCGCGGCCTGACGGGTCCCGGTGGGGGACGGGCGTGTCCGGGGTGGGAGAATCCGGGCATGCCCGTTCTCGAACCGAACCCCACCGACGGCCACAAGAAGCTCGGCCAGCTCGCCGCGATCATCGGCGGCATCGTCGTCCTGCTGGTCATCGTCGCGATCGTCGCCCGGAACATCGGCTGACCCCGGGGGGACGCCCGGGTGAACCCCGCATGATGGCACTCCCCGACGCCGGCGGTGGCGCCATCGGGCAGCACCGCGCCCGCGGGCGGCTTTTCTGCCAAGCTTGCTGGGTATGAGCGCCGACACGCCCCGCAGGATCATCGTTCTCCGCCATGCCAAGGCCGACTGGCCGGACGGCGTCGACGACCACGAGCGGCCGCTGGCCGACCGGGGCCGCCACCAGGCCCCGGAGTCCGGCCGCTGGCTCGCCGATTCCGGTATCAACCCCGACTACGTGCTCTGCTCCACCGCCCTGCGCACCCGGGAGACCTGGAAGCTCGCCGCGCACGAGCTGCCGAAGCGGGTGCGGCGGACCGTCTACGAGGAGCGGATCTACGAGGCCAGCCCCGGCGAGATCATCACCGTCCTCCAGGAGACCCCGGAGGAGTACGCCGACCTGGTCCTGGTGGGCCACAACCCGGGGGTGCTGGGCCTGACCCAGGTATTGGCCGGTGACGAGGGCGACCGGGACGCGCTGGAGCGGCTGCGGCTGGGCGGCTTCCCGACCGCGGCCGTCGCGGTGCTCAGCTTCTCCGGCTCGTGGAAGAACGTCGAGCCGGGTGTCGCGCAGCTGGTCTCGTACTTCACGCCGCAGGACTGAGCGGCGGCGGACCCGGAGCGACGACGAAGCCGGGCCCGAGCGACGACGAGGCCGGGCCCGAGCGACGACGAAGCGGGACCCGACCGACGACGAGGGGCGCGCGGACCATGTCCGCGCGCCCCTCGATGCGTCCGGTCGGCGTTGCGCGCGCCGTGCGCGGCGGGCGCGGTCAGTCCCGCGCGCCGGCCTCCGGGTGGTCCAGGACGTCCACCACGTCGGCCGCCTCGACCTCCTCGCGGGTGATCCCGAGCAGGTACAGCACGGTGTCCAGGAACGGCACGTTCACCGCGGTGTCCGCCGCCTCCCGCACCACCGGCTTGGCGTTGAACGCCACGCCCAGCCCGGCCGCGTTCAGCATGTCCAGGTCGTTGGCGCCGTCGCCGATCGCCACCGTCTGCTCCAGCGGCACCTTGGCCTGCTCGGCGAACCGCTCCAGCCAGCGCGCCTTGCCCGCCCGGTCGACGATCTCGCCGACCACCCGGCCGGTGAACTTCCCGTCCACCACCTCCAGGGTGTTCGCCGCCGCGAAGTCCAGGCCCAGGTGCTCCACCAGGTGGTCGGTGACCTGGGTGAAGCCGCCGGACACCACCGCGACCTGGAAGCCCAGCCGCTGCAGGGTGCGGATCAGGGTGCGGGCGCCCGGCGTGAACCGGACCTCCGCGCGCACCTTCTCGGTGACCGACGCGTCCAGCCCGGCCAGCAGCGCCACCCGGGCGCGCAGCGACTCCGCGAAGTCCAGCTCGCCGCGCATCGCCGCGGCCGTCACCTCGGCGACCTCCTGCTCGCAGCCCGCGTGGGCCGCGAACAGCTCGATCACCTCGTCCTGGATCAGCGTCGAATCGACGTCCATGACGATCAGCCGCTTGGCCCGCCGCTCCAGCCCGGCCGCCACCACCGCGACGTCCACCCGCTGGTTGGCCGCCTCCTGGGCCAGCTCGGCCCGCAGCCGGTCGGTGGCCACACCCGAGACGGCCAGCTCGACGGCGGTCACCGGGTACTTCGCGAGCCGGAAGACCCGGTCGATGTTGCCGTCCGCGGCCGTGATCCGCGCGGTGAGCGCGGCGACGGCGGAGGCGGTCAGCGGGTGGCCCAGCACCGTGACGTGGGAACGGCCCTCGCGGCGCGGCCGGTTGTCGCCGATGCCGGAGATGATCTCGGCCTGGAGCTTCTGCTCCTCGGCCCAGCGGTGCACCACGGCCCGCAGGTCGCCCTCGGCGCCCCGTACGGCGGGGGCGGAGACCAGGGCGCACAGCGTTATCCGGCCACGGGTGACCACCTGCTCGATGTCGACGACCTCGACGCCGAACCCGGCCAGGGTGGCGAAGAGCCCGGCGGTGATGCCGGGGCGGTCCTTGCCGAACACCTTGACGAGCAGGGTGCGCCCGTCCTCGGTCCGGGGCTGCGGGGCGGGGAACGGCTCGGCGGCCAAGGGCGATGCGTTCATGGTGCGTCCCACGCTACCCGGAGCCGGAGGCCGCGACGGCACCCGTCCGGTTCGTGGACGAGCCCGCCGCCGTCCGGACGACGAGCCCGCCGTCGGGCCGCGGAGGGTCGTACAAGGGCGGTCCGTGAATCGTTGCCGCCTGGTCACAGTCCGCGGGGGCGGCTTTCACCCCCGGCCGACGGGCTGGAATGATTCCCCCGTCAGATTCAGGATCATTTCGCCCCACCTGGCCGGGGCGCACCATCGGGGGACCGAGAGAGCGGGGCAGGCGAGAGTGCCGCAACTCGTCATCGAGATCAACGGACAGCAGCGGGTCATGGAACCCGGGCGGTCCTACACCATCGGTCGCAATCCGCAGTCGGACTTCCAGTTCGACGACGCGCGGGTGTCCTGGCAGCACGCCACCATCTCCTTCAACGGGGCGGGTTGGCAGCTGGACGACCACGGCAGCACCAACGGCACCTACACGGGTGGTGCCCGCACCATGCAGGCCCAGCTGTTCCCGGGGGCCGTGGTCAACCTCGGCAACGCCGAGAACGGCCCCAGGCTCGCGTTCTCCGCGCCGGCCGCCCAGCAGGCCGCCCAGCCGGCCTGGCACGAGGCCGCCACCAGCCGGAGCGCCGCCCCGCAGCAGCAGTGGCAGCCCCCGGCGGCGCAGCAGCCCTACCCGCCGCAGCAGCAGTGGCAGCAGCCGGAGCCGCCGGCCCAGCAGCAGCCGTTCCCGCAGCAGCAGGGCTTCCCGGGGCAGCACGCCCCGCAGGGGTTCCCGCAGCAGGCGCCCGCCGCGCACGACGGCGGCCCGCAGCCGACGGTCATCCGCAACCTGACCGCCGGCATGAACACCATGCGGATCGGTCGCGCGCTGGACAACGACATCGTCGTGTCCGACCTCCAGGTCTCCCGCCACCACGCCGAGCTGCGCCAGCTGCCCGACGGCCGGTACGAGATCGTCGACCTCGGCAGCCACAACGGCATCTTCCTCAACGGCCAGCGGGTCGAGCGCCAGCTGATCGGCCCGCAGGACCGGCTGACGGTCGGCCACTCCAGCTTCGTGCTGGTCGGCGACCAGCTGCAGGAGTTCGTCGACACCGGCGCCGTCTCCTTCTCCGCCCGCCACCTGACCGTCGAGGTCGACTTCAAGGGCGGCAAGAAGGTCCTGCTCAACGACGTCAGCTTCGGCGTCCCGGAGAAGTCCCTGGTCGCCGTCATCGGCCCGTCCGGCTCCGGCAAGTCGACCCTGCTGCGCGCCCTCACCGGCTACCGCCCGGCCGACCGCGGCGACGTCCTCTACGACGGCCGCAACCTCTACAAGCAGTTCGCCGAACTGCGCTCGCGCATCGGTCTGGTGCCGCAGTCGGAGATCCTGCACAAGGAACTGACCGTCCGCACCGGCCTCAAGTACGCGGCCCGGCTGCGCTTCCCCGGCGACACCGAGCCGCGCGAGCGCGAGGCGCGGATCGACGAGGTGCTCTACGAGCTGCGGCTCGACAAGCGCGCGGACAACCGGATCACCGCGCTCTCCGGCGGCCAGCAGAAGCGTGTCTCGGTCGCCCTGGAGCTGCTCACCAAGCCCTCGCTGATCTTCCTGGACGAGCCCACCTCGGGCCTCGACCCGGGCATGGACCGCGAGGTCATGCAGATGCTGCGCGGCCTCGCCGACGACGGCCGCACGATCCTGGTCGTCACCCACTCGGTGGCCGAACTCGCGCTCTGCGACCGGCTGCTGGTGATGGCGCCGGGCGGTTCGGTGGCCTACTTCGGCCCGCCGGACGAGGCGCTGCACTTCTTCGGGTACGAGACCTGGGCCGATGTCTTCCAGGCCTTCGAGAACTACCCGGACCACGACTGGGCCGGCCGCTACCGCAGCTCGGTGCACCACCAGCAGTACTCGGCGGACGTGGAGTCCGGCGCGGTGCAGTCCGCCCAGATCGTCCAGGAGGCGGTCCGCCCGCCGAAGCCGCAGAGCTGGGGCTCGCAGCTGTGGACGCTGATCCGCCGCTACGCCTCGGTGCTCGCCTCCGACCGGGGGTTCCTCGCGCTGTCGGTGCTGCTGCCGGCGGTGCTCGGCGCGGTCAGTGTGCTGATCCCCAACGAACCGGGGCTGGCGCCGAACCCCAAGTCGCAGCTCGGCCTGAACAGCGGCGCCGCGACGATCATGCTGATCCTGGCGATCGGCGCCTGTTTCTCCGGCGCGGCGAACTCGGTCCGCGAGCTGATCAAGGAACGGGCGATCTACGAACGGGAACGGGCCACCGGCCTGTCCCGGTCGGCGTACATGATGTCCAAGATCATCGTGCTGGGCTTCTTCAGCGTGATCCAGGGCGCGATCATCTCCGCCGTCGGCTTCCTGCCGCGCAAGCTGCCCGCGCACGGCCTGGTGATCAAGGACCTGCCGATCCTGGAGATGAGTTTCGGCCTGATCCTGCTGAGCTTCGCCTCGATGATGTTCGGCCTGGCGATCTCGGCGCTGGTGAAGACCGCCGAGAAGACCATGCCGCTGCTGGTGATGTTCGCGATCATCCAGGTCGTCTTCACCGGCTGCCTGTTCCAGATCTTCTCCAAGCCCGGCCTGGAGCAGTTCGCCTGGCTGATGCCGGCCCGCTGGGGCACCGGCATGGTCGCCACCACGCTCGACCTCTCGCACCTGCTCGGCCCCTGGAACAAGGACTTCCAGAACCCCGAGTACGACGCGCTCTGGGGCCACAACTCGGGCCAGTTCTGGCTCGACGCCGGCGTGCTGATCCTGATGTCCGTCGTCATCGGCGTCATCGTCACCCGCCTCCAGCGCCGCCACGAGCCCGAGGTCATGCAGAAGGGCTGACGCCCGGCACCGCCACCAGCACGGGGGCGGCCCGTCCCGACCGGGACGGGCCGCCCCCGCGGCGTTTCCGGCCCGTTCCCGGTCCGTGCGCGGGGCCCGTCCGGCGCTCCGGCACGGCGGGCACGACCTAGGTCGCTGGACCTGCGCCCCACCCGGCCGGGGACCGACGCGCGGGCCCCGTGCACGGCGGTAGGTTGGCGTCATGCCCACCGTGCCAAGCGACCACCGGCACGCCGGACTGCTGCCCGCCGACCGGATCCCGGTCGGCCCGCCGCCGGACGGCACCCTGCCCGCCTGCGAACCCTGCCTGGCCGGCATCGAGGCCGTCAGCCAGGCCCTGCTCGGGATGAGCCGCCACCTGGAGGTCCGCGAGGTCCTGCGCCGGATCACCGCCTCCGCCCGCCGGCTGCTCGGTGCCGAGTACGCCGCCCTCGGGGTCCCCGACGACCACGGCGGCTTCGCCCAGTTCGTCGTCGACGGCGTCACCGACGAGCAGTGGCGCGCGATCGGCCCGCTGCCCCGGCAGCACGGCGTGCTCGCCGCGATGCTCCACGAGACCGGCCCGATCCGGCTCGACGACGTCCGCCGCGCCCCCGCCTTCGGCGGCTGGCCCGAGGCCCACCCCGGACTCGGCGCCTTCCTCGGCATGCCCATCGTCGACGCCGACCACGACGCCGAGAACGACGCCGAGAACGACGACGAGGACGCCGGCGAGGACGAGGACGGACCCGAGGTGCTCGGCGTCATCTACCTCGCGAACAAGAGCGGCGGCGGCGGATTCACCGACCACGACGAGGAACTGCTGCGGATACTGGCCGCGCACGCCGCGCTGGCCCTGACCAACGCCCGCCTCTACGAGCGCAGCCGCGAACTCACCCTGGCCGGCGAGCGCGCCCGGATCGCCCACGACCTGCACGACGCCGTCTCGCAGAAGCTCTTCTCGCTGCGCCTCACCGCCAAGGCCGCCGCCAAGCTCGTCGACCGCGACCCGGCCCGCGCCCGCGCCGAACTCGCCGAGGTCGCCCGGCTCGCCGCCGAGGCCGCCGACGAACTGCGCGCCGTCGTCGTCGAACTGCGCCCCGCCGCACTGGAGGAGGACGGTCTGAGCGCCACCCTGGCCTCCCAGGTGCAGGTCCTCGACCGCGCCCACAACGCCGACATCGCCTTCGCCGCCGACCGCGTCCGCGCCCTCCCGCAGACCCAGGAGGCCGCCCTGCTGCGGGTCGCCCAGGAGGCCCTGCACAACGCGCTGCGCCACTCCGGTGCCGGCCGCGTCACCGTCACCCTGGCCGGAACGCCCGAGCGCGGCGCCGTGCTGCGGGTCAGCGACAACGGCCGGGGCTTCGACCCCGGTGCCGTCCGGCGGGCCGGCCGGCACCTCGGCCTGGCCTCGATGCGCGACCGGGCCGCCGCCGTCGGCGGCCGGCTCACCCTGGACTCGTCCCCCGGAGCGGGCACGGTCGTCGAGATGGAGGTCCCCGGTGCCTGACACCCTGTCCGCGATCCGCGTCCTGCTGGTCGACGACCACCAGGTGGTCCGCCGCGGCCTGCGCACCTTCCTGGAGGTGCAGGACGACATCGAGGTGGTCGGCGAGGCCGCCGACGGCGCCGAAGGCGTCGAGCGGGCCCGCGCGCTCGACCCCGACGTGGTCCTGATGGACCTCAAGATGCCCGGCGTCGACGGCATCGAGGCGCTGCGCACGCTCAAGGAGGAGGGCAGCCGGGCCCGGATCCTCATCGTCACCAGCTTCACCGAGCACCGCACCATGGTCCCCGCGCTGCGGGCCGGCGCCGCCGGGTACGTGTACAAGGACGTCGACCCGGAGGCGCTGGCCGGCGCGATCCGCTCGGTCCACGCCGGCCACGTGCTGCTCCAGCCGGAGCTGGCGGAGGCCCTGCTCGCCGACGACGGCCCGCGCCCCCCGCAGGGCCGCGGCGGCACCCTCACCGAGCGCGAGCGCGAGGTGCTCGGACACATCTCCGACGGCCGCTCCAACCGGGAGATCGCGCGCAGCCTGCACCTGTCCGAGAAGACGGTGAAGACCCACGTCTCCAACATCCTGATGAAGCTGGACCTCGCCGACCGGACCCAGGCCGCGCTCTGGGCCGTCCGGCACGGCGAGACGCGTTAGGGCTCGTCCGACCCCTGGGCCCCGGCCCCTGGACCCCTGGGCCCCTAGG
This sequence comes from Streptomyces sp. TLI_053, assembly GCF_900105395.1. Classification (NCBI taxonomy): domain Bacteria; kingdom Bacillati; phylum Actinomycetota; class Actinomycetes; order Kitasatosporales; family Streptomycetaceae; genus Streptomyces; species Streptomyces sp. TLI_053. Next base: position 3,012,306 of record NZ_LT629775.1, on the reverse strand, counting down.
ACTCCCGCTCGTCCACCAGCGCGTTGTACGCCGCCACCTGGGCCCGGCGGGCCGTGCGCCACAGCGGCGCCAGCGCCTCCTGCCGGGCCGCCATCTCGGAGGCGCTCACCGCCGCGCCGTGACCGCCGGAGGCGATCGACAGCAGCGCCGCCACCTGCCGGGCCGACTCCAGCACCCGCACCGAGCGCGGCGGGTACCCGGGAGCGAGCAGCTCGGCGTGCCCGCGCCGCCGGTACGCCTCCAGTGCCCGCAGCGCCTCCGGTCCGGCCCCGGCCACGTCCAGCCCGGTCAGCAGCACGGTGGCCCGGCGCAGCCCGTCGGCCAGCTCGAACTCGGCCTCGTGCAGCGAGGGCACGTCGGCCGGCGGCGCGTCGTTCACCTCGGAGCAGCGCCACAGCACGGTCGCCGACCGGTCCCCGGGCGGGCCGAACACCTCCACCTCGGGTACCAGCCCGAGCGGCACCCCGACCGCCAGCACGGCCTCCCCGGCCGCCAGCGCGCGGGCGTTGAACGGCGCCGGGCCGGTCAGGCCCAGCGGGTGCCCGGCCGACGGCAGGGCCAGCCGCAGACCCTTCACCCCGAGCACCCGCAGCCGTCCCAGCGCCCAGGTGAGCCCGTGCCGCTCGTCCGGGCCGTCCCCGGGCAGACCGGTCACCCGGTGGCTCTCGTCGGCCCCCTGGACCGCCGCCGCGGCGTTGTCGGGCGGCACCAGTCCGGCCAGCAGGGCGTTGCCCCAGGCGGCCAGCCGCCCCGAACGGGGCTCTTCGTACGGATTGTCGGCAGGTGTGGCGAGCATCCGGCCAGCCTACGGAATCGGCGGACACCCGGGTGGCGTAGGTTTGCCCATGCGCCTGCGGCGCACCCGTTCCGTGCCCACCGGCCGCCGGGACGGGACGCCGCTCGCACCGACGGCCGTATATCTGTTTTTGGGGAAGGCATAGGCATGAGCGACGTGCTGGAGCTGGTGGACGTTTCCGTGGTCCGGGAGGGGCGCGCGCTGGTCGACCAGGTCTCGTGGTCCATCTCCGAGGGCGAGCGCTGGGTCATCCTCGGCCCGAACGGTGCCGGCAAGACCACCCTGCTGCAGATCGCCTCCTCCTACCTGTTCCCGACCTCCGGCAAGGTCAGCGTCCTCGGCGAGAAGCTCGGCGAGATCGACGTCTTCGAGCTCCGCTCGCGGATCGGTCTGGCCGGCGCGGCCATGTTCGACAAGCTGCCCGCCGAGCAGACCGTGCTGCAGACGGTGCTCACCGCCGCGTACGGCATGACCGTCACCTGGCAGGAGTCCTACGAGGAGTCCGACGAGTCGCGCGCGCTCGCCCTGCTCGACCGTCTCGGCATGGCCGGGATGACGGACCGCCGCTTCGGCACCCTCTCCGAGGGCGAGCGCAAGCGCACCCTGATCGCCCGCGCCCTGATGACCGACCCCGAGCTGCTGCTGCTCGACGAGCCCGCCGCCGGCCTCGACCTCGGCGGACGCGAGGACCTCGTCCGCCGTCTCGGCGCCCTGGCCCAGGACGAGTTCGCGCCGGCCATGGCGATGGTCACCCACCACGTCGAGGAGATCGCCCCCGGCTTCACCCACGTCCTGATGATCCGCCAGGGCAAGGTGCTCACCGCCGGACCGATCGACACCGAGCTCACCGCCCGCAACCTCTCCAGGTGCTTCGGCCTCCCGCTGACCCTGGAGCGCCACGGCGACCGCTGGTCCGCCCAGGGCCTGCCGCTCGGCTGAACCGGCCCGGCCGGCGCCGGTCCGTCGGCGCCGGTCCGCGCAGGTCCGCACCGGCCGGGGCCGTTCCTTCCGCGGTCCGTCCGGGCCCCGGCGGGACGCCGGTGAACTCCGCCGAACCCGGCCGAACCGGAACCGGTCGCACGTGCGACCGGTTTCCGCCCCTCCACCTGCGGGAACTGACCGCGTCATAGGCCCTTCCCTCCCTAGGATGGACACGTGGACAGCTGGATCTGGTGGCTCCTGGTCGCCGTCGGCCTCGGCATACCGTTGGTGATCACCACGATGCCGGAGCTCGCGATGTTCGCCGTCGGCGCGCTCTTCGCGGCCGGCGTCGCCGGTCTGGGCGCCGACGTGGTGTGGCAGGTGCTGACCTTCGTCGCGGTCTCGGTCGCGCAACTGGTCGTCGTCCGCCCGATCGCCTACCGGGCACTGCGGAAGGGCCCGCAGATCAGAATGGGCATCGAGGCGCTCAAGGGCGCCACCGCGGTCGTCGCGGAGAAGGTCGACGGGGAGGGCGGCCGGATCAAGCTCAACGGTGAGATCTGGTCGGCCCGCGCGCTCCACCCCGAGCAGGTGTACCAGCCGGGTGAGCAGGTCGACGTCGTCGAAATCCAGGGCGCGACCGCCCTGGTCGTCTAGGGGAGAGTCAGTGGAACCCGTCCTTATCGTCCTGGTCGTCCTGGTCGTGGTGGCCTTCATCGCGCTGATCAAGACGATTCAGGTCATCCCGCAGGCCAGCGCCGCGATCGTGGAGCGCTTCGGCCGCTACACCCGGACGCTCAACGCCGGCCTGAACATCGTGGTCCCGTTCATCGACCGGGTCCGCAACCGGATCGACCTGCGCGAGCAGGTCGTGCCGTTCCCGCCGCAGCCGGTGATCACCCAGGACAACCTGGTGGTCAACATCGACACGGTGATCTACTACCAGGTCACCGACGCGCGAGCGGCCACCTACGAGGTCGCCAGCTACATCCAGGCGATCGAGCAGCTCACCGTCACCACGCTGCGCAACATCATCGGCTCGATGGACCTCGAATCCACCCTGACCTCGCGCGAGGTCATCAACGCCGGCCTGCGCGGCGTCCTCGACGAGGCCACCGGCAAGTGGGGCATCCGGGTCAACCGGGTCGAGCTGAAGGCCATCGAGCCGCCGACCTCGATCCAGGACTCGATGGAGAAGCAGATGCGCGCCGAGCGGGACAAGCGCGCCGCGATCCTCACCGCCGAGGGCAACCGGCAGTCCCAGATCCTGCGCGCCGAGGGCGAGAAGCAGGCCGAGGTGCTCAAGGCCGAGGGTGAGGCCCAGGCCGCCGTGCTCCGCGCCGACGGTGAGGCCGCCGCCATCCGGACCGTCTTCGAGGCGATCCACGAGGGCGACGCGGACCAGAAGCTGCTGGCCTACCAGTACCTGCAGACCCTGCCCGAGCTGGCCAAGGGCGACTCCAACAAGCTCTGGATCATCCCGAGCGAGGTCGGCGACGCGCTCAAGGGCCTGGGCGGCGCCTTCACCGGTCTGACCGGCGGCGCCAACGGCAGCGCGATGGCCGCCCCCACCGCGGCCCCGGCCGCCCCGCCCGCCGCCACCCAGGTGCCGATCGACCCGGCCGCCGGCCCGCGCCCGCTGGACACCGACACCAAGGGTGCCGCCCGGCCCCGGATCGACCCGCTCCGCGAGTACCGCAAGAACGACCCCGAGCAGTAGGCCGCGCGGCCTGCCCGCCGCCCACAGCGGTCCCCACCGAGGGCCCGCCCCCGTACCGCACGGGGGCGGGCCCTCGGGTCCGTTCGCCCCCGGTGTGTCCTACGTCCCGAATCCTGGGCGAGGGTGGTACCGGCACCCGTCCGTCCGGCATGATCACGGCGGCAGGACCCCAACGGGAGGTGGCTCATGACGGTCTGGGAGGCGATCGCCGTCCTGGTGGCGGGCGTCGGCGCGGGGATGATCAACGTGATCGTCGGCTCCGGCACCCTCATCACGTTCCCGGTACTGCTCGCCGTCGGACTCCCGCCGGTCACCGCCAACGTCTCCAACGCCTTCGGCCTGGTCCCCGGCTCGGCCAGCGGCGTGCTCGGCTACCGGCGCGAGCTGCAGGGCCAGGGCGCCCGGCTCGCCCGCTTCGGCACCGCCTCCCTGCTCGGCGGCGTCCTCGGCGCCTACCTGCTGATCGAACTGCCCAGCGCCGCCTTCGACGCGATCGTCCCGGTGCTGATCCTGCTCGCCCTGGTCCTCGTGGTGCTGCAACCACGGGTGGCCAAGGCCGTCGCCGCCCGCCGCCGCCCCGACGGCGATCCGCACGGCGGTCCGCTGCTGCTCGTCGGCATCTTCCTCACCGGCGTCTACGGCGGCTACTTCGGCGCGGCGCAGGGCGTCCTGCTGCTGGCGCTGATGGGCATGATGCTGCAGGAGGACCTGCAGCGGATCAACGGGGTGAAGAACGCCCTCGCGATGATCGTCAACGGTGTCGCGGCGCTGTTCTTCCTCTTCACCTCGACCGTGAACTGGGCCGCCGCCGGACTGATCGCGGTCGGCTCGCTGGTCGGCGGCATGGCCGGTGCCAAGGTCGGCCGCCGCCTCCCGCCGCAGGCGCTGCGCGCCGTCATCGTCGTCGTCGGCCTGGCGGCCGTCGTCAAGCTGCTCGCCACCTGAACCGTAGGGAGCCCGGCATGGCCCTGGAAATGCGCCCGATCTGCGAGCGCTGCGAGGTGTCGCTGACCCCGGACGGCCCGGCCTCTATATGTTCCTACGAGTGCACGTTCTGCGGGCCGTGCACCGAGGAGATGGCCGGAGCCTGCCCGAACTGCGGCGGCGAGCTGGTCGCCCGTCCCCGACGGACGGGCTGACGACCGACCGGCCGCCGGTGACAGGACAGGAGAGCCGATGAGCCGCGAACGGCTGACCGAGGACGGGATCACCGCCGGGATGGCGGGCCTGCCGCACTGGACGCGCGAGGGCGACAGCATCGTCCGGACCGCCGACGCCCCCGACTTCCCGGCCGGGATCCGGGTCGTGGTGGCCGTGGCGGAGGCCGCGGAGGCGATGGACCACCACCCGGACATCGACATCCGCTGGCGCACCCTGCGCTTCGTGCTCTCCACCCACAGCGCCGGGGGTCTCACCGCCCTCGACCTCGGCCTCGCGGCCCGGATCGACGCCGCCCTGGCCGCCGAGTCCGCGCGGTAGCGCGGATTCACCGGTGGACCGGTGCGGTCGGGGCCCGTCCGACCGCACCGGAACCGTCCGCTCCGCCCCGCTCCGGGGGCGTGAGATGCTGACTGCCGCATCGCAGGCGGTCGGGAGGACGGAACGGATGGCTCAGGATCCCCTCGGCGACGGCCACCCGCAGCAGTGGTACCCGCGGCAGGCGCCCCAGGAGTGGCCCGCCGGCCACCCCGGGCACCCGGAGTTCCCGCCGGGAGACGCCGAGTACCCCGCGTACCCCGACGGGACGGGGCAGGCCCACGCCGGGTACGCGGCGCAGCAGGCGTGGCCGGGGAAGCACGGACAGCAGGGGTACCCGGAGCAGGGGTACGGGCAGCAGGGGTACACCGAGCAGGACTACGCCCACTACGACCCGTACACCCCGCAGGCCGGGTACGGTCACCTCCCGCAGCAGCCCTGGGCGCACGGAGCCGTCGACGGGCCGGACCAGCAGCACCGGCGGTACGCGCCCTACGTCGTCGTCCCGCAGCAGCCGACCGGCGGGGAGCTGTACGCCCCCGCCGGGGCCGAGTTCTCCGACGACGGCTATGTGCGGCTGGAGCCGGAAGCGGAGCCGGAGCCCGCCGCCGAGCCCGCGCCGGAACCCGAGGCCGAGCCGGAACCTTCGGCGCCCTCGTCGCGGCGGGCGGACCGCACCGCGGGCCGGACCGGCATCGCGGACAGGGCCAGGGCCGCGGCGGACGCCGTCGTCGCCGCCGAGCACACCCCCGGCCGCCGGGCCCTGCTGGTGCGCACCGGGGCGGGGGTCGCCGCGCTCGGTGTCCTGGTCGCGGCCGGCCTCGTGGTCGGGCAGGAGGGCGGCGGCTCCGCCCGCAACGCCACCGGCGGCGAGCCGGGTTTCACCGTCGCGCACACCCGCACCTGGGCCGCCGGTGCCGCCGCCCAGCCCGGCGGTGACGACACCCTGGTCGGCAGCTGGCTGCTGGCGGGCGCCGTGGTCCGGGCCGACGCCACCGGCGTCCGTGCCTACGACCTCACGGACGGCCGTCCGACCTGGTCGATGGAGCCGCCCGCCGCCGGCGCCGTGCCCTGCGGCCTCTCGCCGACCGTCAATCTGACCGGCCTCGGCGCCGTGCTCTTCCGGCCCCGGGCCGACCCCAAGAGCCCCTGCTCCCTGGTCGCGGCCGTCGACAGCGGCACCGGCCGGACGGCCTGGACCAAGTCGCTCTCCGACGCCAAGGGCGCCTACGGCGCGAGCGTCGGGGTCACCGACGACAAGGTGATAGCGGTCGGCGACAGCCACGCCGTCGCCTGGGAGGCCACCGGCGGCAACGACCTCTGGCAGTACACCGGGCAGGGGAAGTTCTGCACCCTCTCCGGCGGGGCGTCCGGCGGTACCGTTCTGGTCGCCAGCTCCTGCGCCGACTCCACCCCCGTGGACCAGGCCGTCGCGCTGAACGCCGTCGACGGCAAGGTCACCTGGTCGCGCGCCCTGAACAACCAGCCGAGGACCGCGACGGTGCTCTCGGTCGAGCCACCGGTCGTCCTCACCACCGGCGAGAAGCCCGAGGACGACCGGGTCCTGGCCTGGGGCGCCAACGGCGACCCCGCCACCGAGATCCCGGTCGCGGGCTCGGGGGGCCGGCTCGACGTCGCCCACGGAATGTTCTCGGCCACTCCCGGGGCCTTCTTCCAGGACCGCACCATGATCACCACGGTCGCCCCCGCGAGCGGCGCCGGCGGCTCCGTCGCGGTGGTGGGCTACGACCTCGACAGCGGCAAGCAGCGCTGGCGCACCACCGCCCGGGAGAAGGGCACGGCCCGGGCGGTCGCGGTGGACGGCGGCGCGCTGGTGCTCGCGGTCGACGAGCGCCTCGACCAGCCGGCCCACCTCAGCCGCTTCGCCCTGGCCGACGGACGCCAGACGGTCGGCGGCAACTTCCCGCCCGGCACCGGTTCGCTGCTGGTCTCCGGGCGGGTGCTGATCGGCGGCGGCCGGGTCGTCGCCGTCCCCGAGCACTCGACCAACTTCGGCACCGCGACCGGCTACCGGGCGCAGGAGTAGCCCCCGCCCCCGCCCCTGCGCCGCTCCCGAGCTGTCGCGCCCCTGCCCGGCCGCGCACCGACTTCCCCCCGTCGACGCGCGGCCGAGCTTCCCCCCGGTCCCCCCTTGGTCCGGGTGCCGCCTCAGGCGGCGGACGGCGCCGCCGACGCGACCACCTGGGCCGGCAGCCAGGCCGCCAGCTCACGGACGTCCGCGCCGCGCAGGCCCAGCGCCATCATCAGGGTGGCCTGCGGCGTCGGCACGAACGGCCGGCGCAGCAGCTTCATCCCCGCCTGCTCCGGTGTCCGGTCGGCCTTGCGCTGGTTGTCCTCGGAACAGGCGGCCACCGTGTTCATCCAGGTGTCCGTACCCCCGCGCGACCTGGGCTGCAGGTGGTCCACCGTGGTGGCCCGCCGCCCGCAGTAGGCGCACAGGTGCTGGTCCCGGACGAGCACCCCGCGGCGAGACCACGGAGCCTGTTGTCGGAACGGCACCCGGACGTACCGCTGGAGTCTGATCACCCGCGGCACCGGTACGGTCACCCCCGTCCCGCGCACGGTGCGCAGTGGGTGGGCCTGCTCGACCACGGCCTTGTCCTGGAGCACCAGGACCACGGCACGCTGGAGCGACACCGTCGTCAGCGGCTCGTAGCTTGCGTTCAGAACCAGCGTGCTGCGCACCTCGGCCACCCTTCCGCGGGCGTGCCACGGCGGCACGACCGTCTCCACACACGTCACTGCCGCCGCGCGGCGGTGGGACCACTCTGAAGGGGCACGGGGCCGTCGAACAACGGAATTTCCGGTGTCACCGAGGGGCACGGCCACGACGGCACGCACGGGAACCGGATCCGGCCGGAACCGGGCCTTCCCGGAATCCGAGCCGCCCGGCGCGTCCGTGCCGGTGCGGAGAAAACTCGTTGGCCGGGACCGCGTAGGCTCTACAAAGCTGGAGCCGCCCCGCACCCGGGGCCCGGACGGACCGGGCCGGCACCGGGCGGGCGCCCGATCGAAGGAGAAGCGTGACCGTGACGGACATCGTCGACGAGCTGCAGTGGCGTGGGCTGATCGCCCTGTCCACCGACGAGGACGCACTGCGCAAGGCGTTCGCGGACGGCCCGGTCACGTTCTATTGCGGCTTCGACCCGACGGCGCCCAGCCTGCACCTCGGCAACCTGGTCCAGATCCTCACCATGCGCCGCATCCAGCAGGCGGGGAACCTCCCGCTCGGCCTGGTCGGCGGCGCCACCGGTCTGATCGGTGACCCGAAGCCCACGGCCGAGCGCGTGCTCAACGACCCCGAGACGGTGTCCGCCTGGGTCGAGCGCCTGCGTGGCCAGATCTCGCGGTTCCTCGACTTCGACGGCCCGTACGCGGCGCGCATGGTGAACAACCTGGACTGGACCTCCGGGATGTCCGCGATCAGCCTGCTGCGCGACGTGGGCAAGTACTTCCGCGTCAACAACATGATCGCCAAGGAGGCCGTCGCCCGACGGCTCAACTCCGACGCGGGCATCAGCTACACCGAGTTCAGCTACCAGATCCTCCAGGGCATGGACTACCTGGAGCTGAACCGCCGCTACGGCTGCGCGCTGCAGACCGGCGGCAGCGACCAGTGGGGCAACCTCACGGCCGGCACGGACCTGATCCGCAAGGCCGACGGCAAGTCCGTGCACGCGCTGGCCACGCCGCTGATCGTCAAGGCCGACGGCACCAAGTTCGGCAAGACGGAGTCCGGCACGGTCTGGCTCGACCCCGAGCTGACCACCCCGTACGCCTTCTACCAGTTCTGGCTGAACGCGGACGACCGGGACGTCCCCAACTTCCTGCGGATCTTCAGCTTCCGCTCGAAGGAGGAGGTCGAGGAGCTGGAGCGCGAGACCACCGAGCGCCCGGCCGCCCGCCTCGCCCAGCGCGCGCTGGCCGAGGAGCTGACCACCCTGGTGCACGGCGCCGAGCAGTACGAGCGCGCGGTCGCCGCGTCCAAGGCACTGTTCGGCCAGGGCGACCTCGCCGACCTGGAGGCCCCGACCCTGGCGGCGGCGCTGGCCGAGGTCCCCAAGGCCGAGGTCACCGAGCTCCAGCCGATCGTCGACCTGCTGGTCGCCGTCGGTCTCTCCCCGAGTCGTTCGGCCGCGCGCCGGACGATCAAGGAGGGCGGTGCCTACCTCAACAACGTCAAGGTGACGGACGAGGAGGCGGTGCCGGCCGAGGCCGATCTGCTGCACGGCCGCTGGCTGGTCCTGCGCCGCGGCAAGCGGAACCTGGCCGCCGCCGAGCTGATCAAGTGACCGAAACCCGATGCCGCTGACCTGCGGCTTCGACCATCAGGGGCGGGATCAAGCCGGATCCCGCCCCTGATGTTTGACGGTGTCCTCCAGGTGGACTAGTGTTGAACGAGTCGCTGAAACGGCCATCCCATCGAGTGCGTGTCGCTCGGAGCATGAATTTCGAGTAACTCTCGGAATGCGCTAATGTGGAGGACGTCGCAAGAAAGCGGCCCCGTCCAGTTCGGGAAATCCGATGAATGAAACTCCGGAAAACGGAGCGGAAAACATCTGATAAGCTGGGAACACGAAAGAACGAAGCGCCCGGAGGGCCGGTGTGAAAGCCGCCCGAAGGAAGTGTCCGCTCCTTGAGAACTCAACAGCGTGCCAAAAGTCAACGCCAGATATGTTGACATCCCCGGCCTCGGACTTGTTCCGGGGTTGGAGATTCCTTTTGAAGTAAACACTAGCGAGGACGCAGTGCGCGGGGCCGCCCTATTCCGGTGGTTGCCGTGCCGCTCGACGCGAGTGCTGACCCGATTACGGGTAATCATTCACGGAGAGTTTGATCCTGGCTCAGGACGAACGCTGGCGGCGTGCTTAACACATGCAAGTCGAACGGTGAAGCCCTTCGGGGTGGATCAGTGGCGAACGGGTGAGTAACACGTGGGCAATCTGCCCTGCACTCTGGGACAAGCCCTGGAAACGGGGTCTAATACCGGATATGACCCGGGACCGCATGGTCCTGGGTGTAAAGCTCCGGCGGTGCAGGATGAGCCCGCGGCCTATCAGCTTGTTGGTGGGGTAATGGCCTACCAAGGCGACGACGGGTAGCCGGCCTGAGAGGGCGACCGGCCACACTGGGACTGAGACACGGCCCAGACTCCTACGGGAGGCAGCAGTGGGGAATATTGCACAATGGGCGAAAGCCTGATGCAGCGACGCCGCGTGAGGGACGACGGCCTTCGGGTTGTAAACCTCTTTCAGCAGGGAAGAAGCGCAAGTGACGGTACCTGCAGAAGAAGCACCGGCTAACTACGTGCCAGCAGCCGCGGTAATACGTAGGGTGCGAGCGTTGTCCGGAATTATTGGGCGTAAAGAGCTCGTAGGCGGCCTGTCGCGTCGGATGTGAAAGCCCGGGGCTCAACCCCGGGTCTGCATTCGATACGGGCAGGCTGGAGTGTGGTAGGGGAGATCGGAATTCCTGGTGTAGCGGTGAAATGCGCAGATATCAGGAGGAACACCGGTGGCGAAGGCGGATCTCTGGGCCATTACTGACGCTGAGGAGCGAAAGCGTGGGGAGCGAACAGGATTAGATACCCTGGTAGTCCACGCCGTAAACGTTGGGAACTAGGTGTTGGCGACATTCCACGTCGTCGGTGCCGCAGCTAACGCATTAAGTTCCCCGCCTGGGGAGTACGGCCGCAAGGCTAAAACTCAAAGGAATTGACGGGGGCCCGCACAAGCAGCGGAGCATGTGGCTTAATTCGACGCAACGCGAAGAACCTTACCAAGGCTTGACATATGCCGGAAACGTCCAGAGATGGGCGCCCCCTTGTGGTCGGTATACAGGTGGTGCATGGTTGTCGTCAGCTCGTGTCGTGAGATGTTGGGTTAAGTCCCGCAACGAGCGCAACCCTTGTTCTGTGTTGCCAGCATGCCTTTCGGGGTGATGGGGACTCACAGGAGACTGCCGGGGTCAACTCGGAGGAAGGTGGGGACGACGTCAAATCATCATGCCCCTTATGTCTTGGGCTGCACACGTGCTACAATGGTCGGTACAAAGGGCTGCGATGCCGCGAGGCGGAGCGAATCCCAAAAAGCCGGCCTCAGTTCGGATTGGGGTCTGCAACTCGACCCCATGAAGTTGGAGTTGCTAGTAATCGCAGATCAGCATGCTGCGGTGAATACGTTCCCGGGCCTTGTACACACCGCCCGTCACGTCACGAAAGTCGGTAACACCCGAAGCCGGTGGCCTAACCCGTAAGGGGAGGAGCCGTCGAAGGTGGGACCAGCGATTGGGACGAAGTCGTAACAAGGTAGCCGTACCGGAAGGTGCGGCTGGATCACCTCCTTTCTAAGGAGCAATGTGCCGCTTGCAGGCGAATGTTCTGCACGGTCGCTCATGGGTGGAACGTTGACTATTCGGCACACTGGATCGGCTTCTGCAAGTACTGCTTCGGCGTGGAACGCGGTTGATCGATTCTGGGTGTCGGGCACGTTGTTGGGTCCTGAGGGAACGGCCGGAAGGCTGTTGCTTCAGTGATGCCGGTCCCATGCGAGGCAGCCTGCGGGTTGTCGGGTGTGGGTGTCTGGTCGTTGTTTGAGAACTGCACAGTGGACGCGAGCATCTGTGGCCAAGTTTTTAAGGGCGCACGGTGGATGCCTTGGCACCAGGAACCGATGAAGGACGTGGGAGGCCACGATAGTCCCCGGGGAGCCGTCAACCAGGCTTTGATCCGGGGGTTTCCGAATGGGGAAACCCGGCAGTCGTCATGGGCTGTCACCCATACCTGAACACATAGGGTATGTGGAGGGAACGCGGGGAAGTGAAACATCTCAGTACCCGCAGGAAGAGAAAACAACCGTGATTCCGGGAGTAGTGGCGAGCGAAACCGGATGAGGCTAAACCGTGATGGTGTGAGACCCGGCAGGGGTTGCCATCACGGGGTCGTGGGATTTTTCTTGACCGGTCTGCCGGCCGGTCGGCGAGTCAGAAACCGTATGGATAGTCGAAGGACATGCGAAAGGTCCGGCGTAGAGGGTAAGACCCCCGTAGGCGAAATCTGTACGGCTCGTTTGAGAAACTCCCAAGTAGCACGGGGCCCGAGAAATCCCGTGTGAATCTGGCGGGACCACCCGCTAAGCCTAAATATTCCCTGGTGACCGATAGCGGATAGTACCGTGAGGGAATGGTGAAAAGTACCGCGGGAGCGGAGTGAAATAGTACCTGAAACCGTGTGCCTACAAGCCGTGGGAGCGTCGGACGTGCAGCTTGCTGTGTGTCTTGTGACTGCGTGCCTTTTGAAGAATGAGCCTGCGAGTTTGCGGTGTGTAGCGAGGTTAACCCGTGTGGGGTAGCCGTAGCGAAAGCGAGTCCGAACAGGGCGTCTGAGTTGCATGCCCAAGACCCGAAGCGGAGTGATCTAGCCATGGGCAGGTTGAAGCGGAGGTAAGACTTCGTGGAGGACCGAACCCACCAGGGTTGAAAACCTGGGGGATGACCTGTGGTTAGGGGTGAAAGGCCAATCAAACTCCGTGATAGCTGGTTCTCCCCGAAATGCATTTAGGTGCAGCGTCACGTGTTTCTTGCCGGAGGTAGAGCACTGGATAGGCGATGGGCCTCACCGGGTTACTGACCTTAGCCAAACTCCGAATGCCGGTAAGTGAGAGCGTGGCAGTGAGACTGTGGGGGATAAGCTCCATGGTCGAGAGGGAAACAGCCCAGAACACCGACTAAGGTCCCTAAGCGTGTGCTAAGTGGGAAAGGATGTGGAGTCGCAGAGACAACCAGGAGGTTGGCTTAGAAGCAGCCACCCTTGAAAGAGTGCGTAATAGCTCACTGGTCAAGTGATTCCGCGCCGACAATGTAGCGGGGCTCAAGCACATCACCGAAGTCGTGTCATTGCAGCATATAGGGCCAACGCCTGCTGTGATGGGTAGGGGAGCGTCGTGTGCCGGGTGAAGCGGCGGTGGAAACCAGTCGTGGACGGTATACGAGTGAGAATGCAGGCATGAGTAGCGATACAAGAGTGGGAAACTCTTGCGCCGATTGACCAAGGGTTCCTGGGTCAAGCTGATCTGCCCAGGGTAAGTCGGGACCTAAGGCGAGGCCGACAGGCGTAGTCGATGGACAACGGGTTGATATTCCCGTACCCGCTTTGAAGCGCCAACGCTGAACCAGGTGATGCTAAAGCCGTGAAGCCGGCCCGGAGTCTTCGGACAATGGGACGTGGTGGAGCCGCTGAACCAAGTCTGTACTAGGTGAGCGATGGGGTGACGCAGGAAGGTAGTCCAGCCCGGGCGGTGGTTGTCCCGGGGTAAGGGTGTAGGGCGTTGTGTAGGCAAATCCGCACAACAATAGCCTGAGACCTGATGCCGAGCCGATTGTGGTGAAGTGGATGATCCTATGCTGTCGAGAAAAGCCTCTAGCGAGTTTCATGGCGGCCCGTACCCCAAACCGACTCAGGTGGTCAGGTAGAGAATACCGAGGCGTTCGGGTGAACTATGGTTAAGGAACTCGGCAAAATGCCCCCGTAACTTCGGGAGAAGGGGGGCCATTCCTGGTGACGGCACTTGCTGCCAGAGCTGGGGGTGGCCGCAGAGACCAGCGAGAAGCGACTGTTTACTAAAAACACAGGTCCGTGCGAAGCCGTAAGGCGATGTATACGGACTGACGCCTGCCCGGTGCTGGAACGTTAAGGGGACCGGTTAGCTCTGATTCGTCGGGGCGAAGCTGAGAACTTAAGCGCCAGTAAACGGCGGTGGTAACTATAACCATCCTAAGGTAGCGAAATTCCTTGTCGGGTAAGTTCCGACCTGCACGAATGGCGTAACGACTTCTCGACTGTCTCAACCATAGGCCCGGTGAAATTGCATTACGAGTAAAGATGCTCGTTTCGCGCAGCAGGACGGAAAGACCCCGGGACCTTTACTATAGCTTGATATTGGTGTTCGGTTCGGCTTGTGTAGGATAGGTGGGAGACTTTGAAGCCGTGACGCCAGTCATGGTGGAGTCGTCGTTGAAATACCACTCTGGTCGTGCTGGATGTCTAACCTGGGTCCGTGATCCGGATCAGGGACAGTGTCTGGTGGGTAGTTTAACTGGGGCGGTTGCCTCCTAAAGAGTAACGGAGGCGCCCAAAGGTTCCCTCAGCCTGGTTGGCAATCAGGTGTTGAGTGTAAGTGCACAAGGGAGCTTGACTGTGAGACTGACGGGTCGAGCAGGGACGAAAGTCGGGACTAGTGATCCGGCGGTGGCTTGTGGAAGCGCCGTCGCTCAACGGATAAAAGGTACCCCGGGGATAACAGGCTGATCTTCCCCAAGAGTCCATATCGACGGGATGGTTTGGCACCTCGATGTCGGCTCGTCGCATCCTGGGGCTGGAGTAGGTCCCAAGGGTTGGGCTGTTCGCCCATTAAAGCGGTACGCGAGCTGGGTTTAGAACGTCGTGAGACAGTTCGGTCCCTATCCGCTGTGCGCGTAGGAGTGTTGAGAAGGGCTGTCCCTAGTACGAGAGGACCGGGACGGACGAACCTCTGGTGTGCCAGTTGTCCTGCCAAGGGCATGGCTGGTTGGCTACGTTCGGGAGGGATAACCGCTGAAAGCATCTAAGCGGGAAGCCTGCTTCGAGATGAGCACTCCCACCTCCTTGAGAGGGTAAGGCTCCCAGTAGACGACTGGGTTGATAGGCCGGATATGGAAGCCCTGTGAGGGGTGGAGTTGACCGGTACTAATAGGCCGAGGGCTTGTCCTCAGACGCTCGCGTTCACTGTGTGGTTCCCGGGTAGCGAACAGCTATCGCCGGCGAAGTGCCCATCATTTGGCCTCGCCAAAGGGCAAGAACCACTTATCAACTGAAAAGTGTGTTTCGCTGAATACCCGATAGGGTTTCGGTGGTCATAGCGTGAGGGAAACGCCCGGTTACATTCCGAACCCGGAAGCTAAGCCTCACAGCGCCGATGGTACTGCAGGGGGGACCCTGTGGGAGAGTAGGACGCCGCCGAACAATCATTCAAAGCCGCGGCCCCCAGCGATTCGCTGGGGGCCGCGGCTTTTTTGCGTTGCGCGCATGTGTGTACGACGGCAGACCAGGGACTTCCGCCCGGACGCGGGGTGTCCCTGGATGTCGGACAATGGAGAAGGTGCACGGCCAGGAGGCCGGCGCCGAACCGCGAGAGGGCAGTGGTGCTGCCCGATGCGCGGTGGAGATGAAGAAGCAGAAGGAGTCACCACGATGGCGAACCAGCCCCAGGACCGTCCCGAGCGTCGATCGGACGACGGCCGCGGCTACGAGCCCCGGTCTCGCGGGGGTTGGTCCAACGACCGTGCTCCGCGCCGCGACGACCGCGGCGGCGACCGTGGCGGCCGTCCCGCCGGCGGCGGCTACGGCGGTGGCCGTGACGACCGTGGCGGCGACCGTGGCGGGTTCCGTCGCGACGACCGCGGTGGTGACCGCCCCTACGGCGGCGGCGACCGCGGTGGCTTCCGCCGTGACGACCGTGGCGGGGACCGCCCGACCGGTGGTGGTGGCTTCCGTCGTGACGACCGCGGCGACCGCCCGTCCGGTGGTGGCTTCGGCGGTGGTCGTGACGACCGTGGCGGGGACCGTGGTGGTTTCCGTCGCGACGACCGCGGTGGTGACCGTCCGTACAGCGGTGGCGGCGACCGTGGCGGCTTCCGTCGTGACGACCGTGGTGACCGTCCCTCGGGCGGCGGCGGTTTCCGTCGTGACGACCGTCCGGGCGGCTTCCGTCGTGACGACCGTGGTGACCGTCCCTCGGGCGGTGGCTTCGGCGGTGGTCGTGACGACCGTGGCGGGGACCGTGGTGGTTTCCGTCGTGACGACCGCGGTGGTGACCGTCCGTACAGCGGTGGCGGCGACCGTGGCGGCTTCCGTCGTGACGACCGTGGTGACCGTCCCTCGGGCGGCGGCGGTTTCCGTCGTGACGACCGTCCGGGCGGATTCCGCCGCGACGACCGTGGTGACCGCCCGTCCGGTGGTGGTGGCTTCCGTCGTGACGACCGTGGTGACCGTCCCTCGGGTGGTGGCTTCGGTGGCGGTCGTGACGACCGTGGCGGGGACCGTGGTGGTTTCCGTCGTGACGACCGCGGTGGTGACCGCCCCTACGGCGGCGGCGACCGTGGCGGCTTCCGCCGTGACGACCGCGGCGACCGTCCCTCGGGCGGCGGCTTCGGTGGCGGCCGTGACGATCGCGGTGGCGACCGCGGCGGCTTCCGCCGTGACGACCGTGGTGACCGTCCGACCGGTGGTGGCTTCCGCCGCGACGACCGCCCGGGTGGCTTCGGTGGCGGTCGTGACGACCGTGGCGGGGACCGTGGCGGCTTCCGCCGCGACGACCGCGGTGGTGACCGTCCGTCGGGTGGTGGCTTCCGTCGTGACGACCGCGGCGACCGTCCCGCCGGTGGCGGCTTCCGTCGTGACGACCGTGGTGACCGTCCGTCGGGCGGCGGCGGTTTCCGTCGTGACGACCGTCCGGGTGGGTTCCGCCGCGACGACCGCGGCGACCGCCCGTCCGGTGGTGGCTTCGGCGGTGGTCGTGACGACCGTGGCGGCGACCGTGGTGGTTTCCGTCGTGACGACCGCGGTGGTGACCGCCCCTACGGCGGCGGCGACCGTGGCGGCTTCCGTCGCGACGACCGCGGCGACCGCGGCGACCGTCCCTCGGGCGGCGGCTACGGCCGTGGCCGGGACGACCGCGGCGGCTACCGCGGTGGCCGCGACGAGCGCGGCGGCGGCCGGGACTACCAGGACGACCGCCGGGGCAACTACGAGCCGGTCAAGCGCCTGCCGATCCCCGAGGACGTCACCGGCTTCGAGATCGACGCGGATGTGCGCCAGGAGCTCAAGAGCCTGCCCAAGACGCTCGCGGACGATGTCGCCCGCAACCTGGTGATGGTCGCCCGCCTGCTCGACGACGAGCCGGAGGAGGCCTACCAGTACTCGCGCGTCGCGCTCCGGCTGGCCTCCCGCGTCGCCGCCGTCCGTGAGGCGGCCGGTTTCGCCTCGTACGTGACCCAGCGCTACTCGGAGGCGCTGACCGAGTTCCGCGCCGCCCGCCGGATGACCGGTCGCGCGGACCTGTGGCCGGTGATGGCCGACTGCGAGCGTGGCCTGGGCCGCCCGGAGAAGGCGCTGGCGATGGCCGGCGAGCCCGAGGTGAAGCAGCTGGACAAGGCCGGCCAGGTCGAGATGCGTCTCGTGGCGGCCGGTGCGCGCGGTGACATGGAGCAGTTCGAGGCTGCCGTCGTCACCCTGCAGAGCTCCGAGCTGGCCTCGTCCGCGGTGCACCCGTGGACCGCGCGCCTGCGTTACGCCTACGCCGAGGCGCTGATCGCGGCCGGCCGTGGCGACGAGGCCCGTGACTGGTTCGCCAAGGCCGTCGAGGCCGACACCGACGGCACCACCAACGCCGCCGAGCGTCTCGCCGAGATCGACGGTGTGGAGTTCATCGACGCCCTCGACCCGGAGCTCGCCGAGGAGGAGGCCGAGCAGGCCGCCGAGCCGGCCGCCCGCAAGGGTGGCGAGGCCTCGGACGAGCGGGTCATCTTCGAGGACGAGGAGGACGTCGAGGAGTTCTACGACGAGGACGACCTCGAGATCGACGAGGAGTTCGACGGCGTGGTGCCGGAGCGTCCCGCCGCCCGCGACGACAAGTAGTCGACGGTCGCGACCGCCGGCGCTCGCCGGCGGTCGGGGCGCGTCACGAGTGAGGCCCTGCCGCACCCCGGGAGATCCGGGGTGCGGCAGGGCCTCACTGCGTCGGGCGTCGCTACGGCGTCAGCCCAGTTCCAGGTTTCGCAGCACCAGACCGGTGGCCGGCTTCGGGCCGAAGGAGGTGGACTTGCGCGGCATGGTGACGCCCTGTTCGGCGAGCCGGCGGACCACGCTCTCGCGGACCGGGTGCAGCAGGACGGCCGTGCCGCCGCTGCGGGCGGCTTCGCGCTCGGCGGAGGCCGCGGTGTGCAGGTAGCCGATGTCGTCGGGGCCGTCGGGGACCCGCCAGGTGTGGTCGAGCAGGGTGGCGTGCAGGACGGTGGCGTCCAGGTGGCGCCACTCCTCGGGCTTGTCCTGCGGCACGGTGGCGTCGAGCAGCGCCTCGTCGGGGTCGGTGACGAGGTGGTAGACGCCGTCCCCGCCGGTGAGCAGGAAGCCGCTGCCGCCGTGCCGCTTCTGCTCGGCGAGTGCCTGCAGCGCGGCGTCCAGCGGACCGGGGACCTCCTTGACCTGCCACTGGCCGCCGAGCCGGGCCAGGGCCTCCTCGACCGGCAGCCGGTAGAGCACCCGGTGGATGGCCCGCACCCGGAGCGGATAGCGGGCGGTGTCGACCAGCAGGACCAGGCCGCGGTCCCAGGGGCTGCGGGGCAGGTGCCGGTGCTCGCGCTGGAGGCGCAGGTACATCTCCCAGCGGTGGTGACCGTCGGCGATCAGGGCGCGGCAGGTGGCCAGGTCGCGGCCGATCTCGGCGATCTCGGCCGGGTCGGTGACCGCCCACAGCCGGTGGTGGGTGCCGTCGGTGGTGGTCGTGGTGAGCAGCGGCTCCGTGCGGACGGCGCGCTCGATCACGGCGGACGCCCCGCCGCTGCCCCGGTAGGTGAGCAGCAGCGGTTCGAGGTTGGCCCGGGTGGTGCGCATCAGGCCGACCCGGTCGGCGACCGGTCTGGGCATCACGTCCTCGTGGGGGAGGACCACGCCGGCCTCGCTGCCGCTGACGGCGAGGGCGCCGATGAGTCCGCGCTGGAGGACCTCCGCGCCGCCGTCGGCGGCGGGGACGCGCTGCTCGTACACGTAGAGGGCCGGCTCGGGGTCGGCGGCCAGGACGCCCTCGCGCTGCCACTCGCGCAGCAGCCTGGCGGCGTGCCGGTAGCGGGTGTCGCGGTCGGGGCGGTCGCCGGTGTCCTCGGGTTCGGGGCGCGGCAGGATCAGCCGGACCACGTTGTGCGGGTCGGCGGTCTCCAGGTCGAGCCGTCGGCCGGGGTCGACGACGTCGTACGGCGGTGAGGTGACGGCGGCCAGCGCGCCGACCCGGTCGGGGTCGTAGCGGAGGCCGCGGAAGGGGGACAGGGACAGGCCTGCGGTGGCGACGTGGCCGGGATTGCCGGGGCCGCCCTGCGGAGACTCCACTCCGCTTTCTGCACTGGGTGTGCTCATTCTGGGCATCGTAATCGGGTACGCGTTGTTCAGAGATCGGAACACCCGTGCCGGTCCGGTGGCCGGGTGTCGTGACCGAGGGCGAGGTTCGGGGTGGAGGAGCGCGACGAGCGGGTGGACGACGGCGCTGGTGGGGGTGGGGACCCGGGCGGCGGCGGGACGGCTCCGTCCGGGCAGCAGCAGCGGTCCGGTGAGCCGGAGGGCGACGTCTACGAGTGGTTCCGCCGGGGTGCTCGGCTGCTCGCGCAGGGGAACCCGGCGGCGGCGGAGCAACTGCTGGCCCGGGCGGCCGCGGCCGAGCCGGACTCGCGCAGCATCCGGGAGGCGCTGGCCCGGGCGCAGTTCGACGCGGGGTCGTACGCGGCGGCGCTGGAGAACTTCCGGACCGTGGCGCTGGCCGATCCGTCGGACGACTACGCTCAGTTCGGGTGGGGTGTGGCGGCGGCCCGGCTGGGTGATTTCGAGACCTCCGCCGAGCATCTGGCGCTGGCCGTGGCGATGCGGCCGGAGAACGACCACTACCGGGCCGCACTGCGGCAGACCCGCGCGACGCTGGCGGCCCGGGCCGGGGCGTTCGGTCCGCTGCTGCCGGGGGCGCCGGGTTACCTGGAGCCGCCGGCCGGGGCGGAGGGGCCGGCTCCGGGAAGCACGGCGGGCCCGGGAACCACGGCGGGGCCGGAGCCGACCGGTGATCGGGACCGGCGGGACGGCTGAGCCGGTGCGCCGCCCGCCGGCCGCGGTCCCGGCCACCGCCGGGACTCCCGACGGACGAGTACGACTGACGCGATGAGTGAGGTAGAGCAGGCATGACCGAAACGGCCACCACCGTGCGACGGACCGCCCCGGGCGGCAGCGAGCAGCCGCTGACCGAGGCGTACGACACGGCACTGCTGGACCTCGACGGCGTGGTGTACGCCGGTCCGGACGCGATCGAGTACGCCGTGGAGTCGCTCGACGCGGCCCGCGCCGCCGGGATGCGGCTGGCGTACGTGACCAACAACGCCTCCCGGCCGCCCCGGGTGGTCGCCGGGCACCTGACCGAGCTGGGGGTGCCGGCCGAGGCGGCGGACGTGATCAACTCCGCCCAGGCCGCCGCCCGGGTGCTCGCCGAGAAGCTGCCGGCCGGTGCGAAGGTGCTGGTGGTCGGCGGGCTCGGCCTGGAGGAGGCGCTGGCCGAGCGCGGTCTGGTGGCCGTCCGGACGCTGGCCGAGGAGCCGCTGGCGGTGGTCCAGGGCTTCGACGCCTCGGTGGGGTGGACGCACCTGGCGGAGGCGTCCTACGCGGTGCAGTCCGGGCTGCCGTGGGTGGCGTCCAACACCGATGTGACGGTGCCGACCGCGCGCGGGATCGCGCCCGGCAACGGGATGCTGGTGGCGGCGGTGCGGGCGGCGACCGGGGTGGAGCCGGAGGTGGCGGGCAAGCCGCTGCCGCCGATGCACCGCGAGACGGTGCTGCGGACCGGCGCGAAGCGGCCGCTGGTGGTGGGTGACCGGCTGGACACCGACATCGAGGGCGCGTTCAACGGCGGGGTGGACAGCCTGCTGGTGTTCACCGGGGTGACGACGGCGGCGCAGCTGCTGGCGGCACCGGCCGAGCACCGGCCGACGTACCTGTCGGCGGACCTGCGGGGGCTGCTGACCGCGCACGCGCCGGTCACGGCGGCGGAGGACGGCGGGTTCGGCTGCGGCGGCTTCGTCGCGGTGGCGCGGGACGGCGTGCTGCGGCTGGAGGGTGTCGGGGCGGACCGCTGGGACGGTCTGCGGGCGCTGTGCGCGGCGGCCTGGACGGCGCTGGACGCGGACGGCGAGCCGGTGGACGGCCGGAAGGCGCTGGCCGAGCTGGGGTTCTGAGCCCGGGGCCGGTGCCGACGGCCGCCCGGTGGTCGGTGCCGGCCGGTGGGTGAGCGGTCGGTGGTCGGCACCGGCCGGTCGGGGGCGGCTCGGGGCGGCTCGGGGGCCGGGTCAGAGCAGGGTGCGCAGCCGCAGCAGGTCGCGGAAGCCCGCCTCCAGCTTGACCCGGCCGCCGACCCAGGCCGAGGCGAAGTTGAGCCGGCCGCCGACCAGAGCGAGCAGGTCGTCGCTGCTCATGGTGAGCCGGATGTCCGCCTTGCCGGTCGGGCTGCCGGGGTGCTGCTCGACGTCGTGGATGCTCCCGGAGCGCAGCTGCCCGGTGAAGGTCAGGTCGAGGTCGGTGATCCGGCAGCTGAGCGAGCGGTCGAGGCCGGCCGCCGTGCGGACGTCGCCGGTGGCCTTGGCGAGGTTGTGGCTGAGCTGCTCCAGCGCCTCGCGGCACTCCTCGGCGTTGGCCATGGCGGTGGGTTCCCTCCTCGGACCGGCCGCCCCGCCCCGGCGGGTCGCGGGGTCCGGTGACGGCCGACTGCCGGGCCACGGTACCGCAGGAGGGTTTTGGCGGTAGCGTCGTCGGTGGGATGCCCGGATCCGTCCGGGCCCCGTGGCGACGGAGCGATGCGCGCAGGCGAATGGGAGGCACCCGGATGCTGCCGAGGACGGTACGAGGAGCGGTGGCGGCCGCGGCCGTACTGGTGGAGGAGGTCGGCAAGCGGGTCGTCGGAACGGCGGCCGGTCTGCTGGAGAAGGGCGGCATCGACGTCACGGAGGTGGAGCGCCGTTTCGGCGGGCAGTTCCCTCCGTCGGCGCAGTCGTTGCAGACCCTCGCCGAGGAGGCGGTGACCGCCGGGCGGGCCGGGGTGGACCTGGCCGTCGGGGTGGCGCGCGGTGAGGTCGAGAAGGTCTTCGAGAAGGTCGGGGACCAGGTGACCAAGGTGGGTGTGGTGCTGGCCTACCTGGAGAGCAAGCTGCGCGAGGTCGAGGACGAGGAGGAGGGGGCGCGGCCGGAGCAGGCCGGGCCGCCGCCCGCGCCCCGGGCCGGCGGCCTGTTCGAGGACGGCTGGGAGCAGGAGACGCGGGGTTCGGCGGAGGCCGAGCGGATAGTGGTGGACGAGCCGGTGGAGGTCGACCCGCCGGTGCCGCCGACCGGGGCGGCGGGTGCGGCGGAGGCCGCCGCGAAGAAGGCCGCGGCGAAGGCTCCCGCGAAGAAGGCGGCGGTGCGGAAGCCCGCCGCCGCGAAGCAGGCCGCACCGGCCGCGAAGGACGCGGCGGCCAAGAAGACGGCGGTGAAGAAGACCGCCGTCAAGAAGACCGCCGTCAAGAAGACCTCGACCGCGAAGAGGAGCACGGCCGCGAAGAAGCCGGCCGAGGCCGGGGCGGAGCAGCCGCCCGCCAAGCGCACCGCCACCCGGAAGACCACCGTCCGCCGGACCGCCACCACGAAGAAGCCCGATGCCTGAACCGGAGAGCCGGAGCACCCCCGTCCCCGTCCCCGTCCCCGCCCCCGGCGAACCGCTGCCGCTCGGTGTCGAGCTCACACCGACCGGTCATCCGGCGGTGGACGCCGGGCTGGCCCGGCTGGCGGCGCTGGACGGGGTGCCGACCGACGCACACGTCGCGGTGTACGAAGATGTCCATCAGCGGCTCGCCGACACGCTGGCCGCGCTCGACCGGGACTGACCCGGGCGGGCGGGAACCACCGTAGGAGCTGAAACACCAGTGGCAGTGGCACGACGCCGACTCGACGCGGAGCTGGTCCGCCGCAAGCTGGCCCGGTCGCGGGAGCACGCCTCGGAGCTGATCGCGGCCGGCCGGGTGACCGTCGGCGGGGCCACCGCGACCAAACCGGCCACCCAGGTGGAGACCTCGGCGGCGGTCGTGGTGGCCAAGGACGACAACGATCCCGACTACGTGTCGCGCGGCGGCCACAAGCTCGCCGGGGCGTTCGCGGCGTTCGTGCCGCAGGGCCTGGTCGTCGAGGGCCGCCGGGCGCTGGACGCGGGCGCGTCCACCGGAGGGTTCACCGATGTGCTGCTGCGGGCGGGCGCCGCCCGGGTGCTGGCGGTCGACGTCGGCTACGGGCAGCTGGCCTGGTCGCTGCAGAGCGACGACCGGGTGACCGTGATGGACCGCACCAACGTCCGGGAGCTGACCCCGGAGATGATCGGCGGCACCCCGGTCGACCTGGTGGTGGGGGACCTCTCCTTCATCTCGCTGGGCCTGGTGCTGCCCGCGCTGGCCGGCTGCGCCGCCCCGGACGCCGACCTGGTGCTGATGGTCAAGCCGCAGTTCGAGATCGGCAAGGAGCGCCTCGGCAGCGGCGGTGTGGTGCGCAGCCCGCAGCTGCGCGCCGAGATGGTGCGCCAGGTGGCCGGGCAGGCGTGGGAGCTCGGGCTGGGCGTGCGGGCGGTCACCGCGAGCCCGCTGCCGGGTCCGTCGGGCAATGTCGAGTACTTCCTCTGGATGCGCCGGGACGCACCGCGGCTGGACCCCGCGGAGGCGGACCGGGCCGTCGCCGAGGGCCCCCGATAGGGTGCTCTGCGGACGTCCGGTCAGTCATGCTGGGTGGCGCGGCCGTACCGGGCCGACGACGACCCGGCCGGCGTAGGGAGAGGGCAGCGGGCATGAGTGATGAACGTACGGTCTTCCTGATCGCGCACACGGGCCGCGAGGCGGCGCTGCGCAGTGTCGAGGGACTGGTGCACGGCCTGCTGAAGGCGGGGATCCGGATCAGACTGCTGGCTGCCGAGGCGGTCGACCTGGACCTGCCGGACGGGGTGGAGACGGTGGCCGGGGGACCGGGCGCGGCCGACGGCTGCGAGCTGATCCTGGTCGCCGGCGGGGACGGGACCCTGCTGCGCGGGGCGGAGCTGGCGCGTGAGCACGGGCTGCCGATGCTCGGCATCAACCTGGGCCGGGTCGGTTTCCTGGCCGAGGCGGAGCGGGACGACCTGGCGGTGGTGGTCGAGCGGGTGGTCGACGCCGACTACGAGGTCGAGGAGCGGATGACCCTCGATGTGATCGTCCGGACCAACGGCGACGAGGTGCACCACGACTGGGCGCTGAACGAGGCCTCGATCGAGAAGGCGGCCCGGGAGCGGATGCTCGAGGTGGTGACCGAGGTGGACGGCCGTCCGGTCTCCAACTTCGGTTGCGACGGCGTGGTGTGCGCCACGCCGACCGGCTCGACGGCGTACGCGTTCTCCGGCGGCGGGCCGGTGGTCTGGCCCGAGGTGGAGGCCCTGCTGATGGTGCCGATCAGCGCGCACGCGCTGTTCGCCCGGCCGCTGGTGGCCTCGCCGGACTCGGTGCTGGCGGTGGAGGTGCAGCCGAAGACCCCGCACGGGGTGCTGTGGTGCGACGGCCGGCGTTCGGTCGAACTGCCCGCCGGGGCGCGGGTGGAGGTGCGCCGGGGGCAGACGCCGGTGCGGCTGGCCAGACTGCACCGGGCGCCGTTCACCGACCGGCTGGTGGCCAAGTTCGCGCTTCCGGTGACCGGTTGGCGCGGCCGGGCGGACACCGCCTGAGGTTCGTGCTGCGGCGGCGCCGCCCGGGTGCGGGTGCCGGTCGGCGCCGCCGCACCGTCAGACCGCGAGCGGCTGGTTGTCGTCGGTGCCCCGCCACCCGCCGTCGTCCTCGGCGCGGGCGGCGGTCGCCGCCAGCCGGCGGACCGCGGCCGGCACGGCCGGGGCGGGCACGGTGAGCGGGATCCGGACGTGGTGCTCGAACGCGCCGTCGGAGCCGAACCGGTTGCCGGCCGCGAGCCGGACCCCGGAGCGCTCGCCCGCCCGGGCCAGCGCCGTGCCCGAGACCCCGCCGGTGGCGACCCAGAACGACAGGCCGCCCGGCGGCACGGTGAAGCGCCAGTGCGGCAGCTGTTCGCGCAGGGCGGTGCCGAACGCCTCGGCGGTGTCCCGCAGCCGGGTCAGCTGGTGCGCGCGGACCGCGGGCAGGTCCTCGGCCAGCAGTTCGGCGGCGATCAGCTGGTCCAGCACGGGGGCGCCGACGTCGCTGTAGACCCGGGTGGTGGCCAGCCGGCGGACCAGCGCGGGGGCGGCGCGCACCCAGCCGATCCGCAGACCGCCCCAGAGCAGCTTGCCGGCCGAGCCGACCGTGACCACCTGGGCGGCGCGGTCCAGCGCGGCGGTCGGGCGGGGGAGCGCCGCGCCCTCGGGCAGGCCCCAGCCGAGTTCGGCGGTGGTCTCGTCGACCAGGACCACGGCGCCGGCGGACCGGGCGGCGGCGAGCAGTTCGCGCCGCTGCTCCTCGTCGATCAGCGCGCCGGTGGGGTTGTGGAAGTCGGGGATCACGTAGGCGGCCTTCGGCGCGGCCCCGCCCAGTACCCGCCGCCACTCGGAGAGGTCCCAGCGCGGGCCCTCGCCGCGGTCCGGCCCCGGGCGCGCGTCGAGGAGGGGCACGGGGACCGGCCGGGCCTCGCTGAGCCGCAGCGCCTGGAGGGTGTGGGCGTAGCTGGGGGCCTCGACGGCGACCCGGTCGCCCCGGCCGAGCAGGGCCTGCCGGACCAGGTGCAGGGCGCCCATCGCGCCGATGGTGATCAGGATCTGCTCCGGGGTGGTCGGCAGGCCGCGTTCGGTGAAGCGGCGGGCCACGGCCTCGCGCAGCACCGGGACCCCGGTCGGGTAGTGGCCGTGCCCGGCGGCGTAGGCGGGCAGTTGTTCGACGGCGCGGGCGGCGGCCGCGGAGAGGAAGGGCTGGGGGGCGGGCAGCGCGGCGACGCCGAGGTCCAGGATGTCGCCCTGCTCGTCCGGCGGGACGGGGTGCAGGGCGTCGCTGGGCGGGGCGGAGCCCTCGGGCAGGGCGGTCCAGCTGCCGGCGCCGCGTCGGCTGCGCAGGTACCCCTCGTCCCGCAGGGCCTCGTAGGCGGTGGCGACGGTGGTGCGGCTGAGTCCCAGGGCCAGGGCGAGTTCGCGTTCGGCGGGCAGTCGGGCGCCGACCGGCAGCCGGCCCTCGGAGACCAGTAGCCGGATCCGGGCGGCTAGGGCGCGGTAGGCCGGGCGGCGGGCGGCGCCGGGCGGTTCGGGCAGCCGCGCGGTGGCGAGCAGCCGGGCGAGCGCCGGGGGAGCGACGGTGGTCTGCCAGTCGGCCAAGGTGATCAGTCCACTTACTCGTGATTGGCCCTGTCGTGGGCCGTATTGGCTTGGCCATCATGGCAGGGCGGCCGTCGAGTCCGCCACCGTCGGGCCGGTCCGCCGGCGGTGCAGCACCACCTGTCCGGAGATTCCATGGCCACCACGAGCGCCCTCCCGTCCCCCTCCCCCTCCCCGTCGCCGTCCGAGCGCCCGTCCGAGCGCCCGTCCGGGCCTGCGTCGCCGTCCCCCGCCGCCGGTGCCCCTGGTACCGCCGGTGCGGTCGCCCGTCCCGGCCCGCTGCTGCGGGTGATGGGCGACACCCACGCGCTGGGCCGCCGCCTGCCGCAGCTGGTGGTCGGCCTCGCCCTCTACGGCGGCAGCATGGGCCTGATGCTCCGCTCCGGCCTCGGTCTCGACCCCTGGGACGTGTTCCACCAGGGCCTCCAGGGCAGCTTCGGCCTCTCGGTGGGAGCCTGGGTCACGATCTGCGGCGCCCTGGTGCTGCT
Organism: Streptomyces sp. TLI_053; assembly: GCF_900105395.1. Classification (NCBI taxonomy): domain Bacteria; kingdom Bacillati; phylum Actinomycetota; class Actinomycetes; order Kitasatosporales; family Streptomycetaceae; genus Streptomyces; species Streptomyces sp. TLI_053. The sequence goes on along the minus strand of NZ_LT629775.1, from coordinate 2,985,768 downwards.
GCTGTGGATCCCGCTGCGCCAGCTGCCCGGGGTCGGCACGGTCGCCAATGTGCTGCTGATCGGCGCCGCGATGGACCTCACTCTCCGCTTCGTCGGCACACCCGGGGCGCTCCCGGTCCGGATCACGCTGATGGTCGCCGCGATCGTGCTCAACGGTCTGGCCACCGGGCTCTACATCGGCGCCCGGCTGGGCCCGGGGCCGCGGGACGGGCTGATGACCGGACTGCACCGCCGTACCGGGGGCTCGCTGCGGCTGATCCGTACCGGGATCGAGCTGGTCGTGCTGGCGGTGGGCGTCCTGCTCGGCGGGACGGCCGGGATCGGCACCGTCGCGTACGCGCTGGCGATCGGCCCGCTCGCGCAGTTCTTCCTGCCCTGGTTCACCGTGCCCACCGCCGAGCAGGCCGGGCGGGTCGGCCGGGTCGGCCGGGTCGGCCGTTCCGACAGGGCCGGAGCGGCCGGGTAGTGGCCTTTCCGGGCACCCGGTCGTCCGGATCTCCCCGGGCGGGTCCGTCGGTGGGCCGGGCACGGAGGAACGCCCCGGCACCCGGCGGGGCGGGTCCGGAAACGCCCGGAACGGATGAACTCGGGGGCACGGAGTTGCCGCGCGTCGTTGCCGCTCGTCGCGCGGCGGGTGCGGAACCTCGTAAGGTCGTCTCCGTGTTGGACGAGATGCGGATACGGGATCTCGGGGTCATCGACGACGCGGTCGTCGAACTGGCCCCCGGCTTCACAGCGGTGACCGGGGAGACCGGAGCCGGCAAGACCATGGTGGTGACCAGCCTCGGCCTGCTGCTCGGCGGCCGGGCCGACCCGGGCCTGGTGCGCAACGGCAGCGAGCGCGCGGTCGTCGAGGGGCGCCTGCAACTGCCGCCCGGCTCGCCGGTGGCCGCCCGCGCCGCCGAGGCCGGCGCCGAGCTCGACGACGGCGCGCTGCTGATCAGCCGGACCGTCTCCGCCGAGGGCCGCTCCCGCGCCCACGTCGGCGGCCGGTCCGTCCCGGTCGGCCTGCTCACCGAGCTCGGCGAGGACCTCGTCGCCGTGCACGGCCAGACCGACCAGCAGCGGCTGCTGCGCCCGGCCCGCCAGCGCGGCGCGCTGGACCGGTACGCGGGCGAGTCGGTGGCCGAGCCGCTGGCCCGCTACCGCGAGGTGTACCGCCGGCTGCGCGAGGTCTCCTCGACGCTGGAGGAGCTGACCACCCGGGCCCGTGAGCGGGCCCAGGAGGCCGACCTGCTGCGGTTCGGCCTCGACGAGGTCGCCGCCGCCGAACCGGTGGCCGGCGAGGACGAGGGGCTGTCCGCAGAGGCCGAGCGGCTCGGCCACGCCGACGCGCTCTCCTCCGCCGCGACCCTCGCCCACGCCGCCCTGGCCGGCGACCCGGCCGACCCGGAGGCACTGGACGCCGGCACCCTGCTCGCCCAGTCCCGCCGCGCGCTGGACGCCGTCCGCCACCACGACGAGCGGCTCGCCGCCCTCGCCGACCGGCTCAACGAGGTCGGCTACCTGCTCGCCGACGTGGCCGGCGACCTGGCCGGCTACGCCGACGACCTGGACGCCGACCCGGTCCGCCTGGCCGCCGTCGAGGACCGCCGGGCCGTGCTGTCCCAGCTGCTGCGCAAGTACGGCGGCCCGGAGAACTCGCTGGCCGAGGTGATCGCCTGGGCCGAGGAGGGCTCCGCCCGGCTCGCCGAGCTCGACGGCGACGACGAGCGGATCGACGAGCTCGGCGCCCGGGAGACCGCCCTCCGCGGCGAGCTGGCCGAACTCGCGGCCGAGGTGTCGGCCGCCCGGCAGGCCGCCGCCGGGCGCTTCGCGGCCGCCGTCTCCGCCGAACTCGCCGAACTGGCGATGCCGCACGCCCGGGTCACCTTCGCGATCAGCCAGGTCGACGACCTGTCCGGGATCGAGATCGAGGGCCGGACCGTCGCCTACGGGCCGCACGGCGTGGACGAGGTCGAGGTGCTGCTGGCGCCGCACCCCGGCGCCCAGCCCCGGCCGATCGCCAAGGGCGCCTCGGGCGGCGAGCTGTCCCGGGTGATGCTCGCCGTCGAGGTGGTCTTCGCCGGCGCCGACCCCGTCCCCACCTACCTGTTCGACGAGGTGGACGCGGGCGTCGGCGGCAAGGCGGCGGTCGAGATCGGCCGCCGGCTCGCCAAGCTCGCCGAGAGCGCCCAGGTCGTCGTGGTCACCCACCTGCCGCAGGTGGCGGCCTTCGCCGACCGCCACCTCGTGGTCGAGAAGACCAACGACGGCACCGTGACCCGCAGCGGCGTCAAGGTGCTGAGTGACGAGGAGCGGGTCCGCGAGCTCTCCCGGATGCTGGCCGGCCTGGAGGACTCCGAGCTCGGCCGGGCGCACGCGGAGGAGTTGCTCGCCGCGGCCCGCGCCCCCCGCCACCGCTGAACCCGGGCGGCCCTCGCGGACCGGCCACGACGCGCCCCGCCGGGGGCGCCGACTGTCCAAGAGGGCCGCCGACCTGGCATGGTGGCGGCTGGACACTGGCCCTTCCTGTCCCGAGCGCCGCCGGCGGGCAACCCCCGCCCGGGGCGCGCGTAGCTGATCGAGTCGGATGCGAGACGACGTGGACCATTCCGCCGCCCGGGCAGCCGCGGCCACCCCCGAACCGGGGCAGCTGCACGTGGTGCTCGTCCTGGCCGCCAGTAGCGGCGGCATCGGTGCGCACGTGCGCTCCTTGGCGCAGGGCCTGGTCGCACACGGAGTGACCGTCACGGTGTGCGCCCCCGCCGGCGCGGACGCGCTGTTCGGTTTCTCGCGCACCGGTGCGCGGTTCCACCTGGTCGACATCACCCCCACCGCGGGCGCCCGCAGCGACGCCACCGCGATCGGCGAGCTGCGCCGGGCCTTCACCGGCGCCGACGTGGTGCACGCCCACGGCCTGCGCGCGGGGCTGCTGTCCGACCTGGCGCTGCGCACCGCCGGCCGCTTCCCGGGCCTGCGCCCGGAGACGCCGCTGGTGGTCACCTCGCACCACGCGCTGGACGCCACCGGCATGGAGCGCCGCCTCCAGCGGCTGATGGAGCGCCGGGTGGCCCGCGCCGCCGACCTCGTCCTCGGCGCCTCCTCCGACCTGGTGGCCCGCGCCCGCGAACTCGGCGCCACCGACGCCCGGCTGGGCCCGGTCGCGGCCCCGCCGATGCCCGAGGCGCGGCTGCCCCGGGACGGCGCCAGGGCGGCGCTGCTGGACGGCGGCGCGGACCGCCCGCTGGTCCTCGCGGTGGGCCGGCTCGTCCCGCAGAAGGCCTTCGGACTGCTGCTGGATGCGGCCCGCGACCTGGCCGCGCTGACGCCCGAACCACTGCTGCTGCTGGCCGGGGACGGCCCGGAGGCCGCCGGGCTGCGGGAGCGGGTGGCCGCCGAGAAGCTGCCGGTGCGGCTGCTCGGTTACCGCACCGACGTGTCCGACCTGCTGGCCGCCGCCGACCTGCTGGTGCTCTCCAGCCGCTGGGAGGCCCGCTCGCTGGTGGTGCAGGAGGCGATGCGGGCCGGTGTGCCGGTGGTCGCCACCGCCGTCGGCGGCATCCCCGAGCTGGTCGGTGACGCCGCCGTACTGGTGCCGCCCGGCGACGCGGCGGCGCTCGGCCGGGCGGTGCGGGAGCTGCTGGCCGACCCGGAGCGCCGCCGGCGCCTGGTGGCGGCCGGCCGGCAGCAGGCGGAGACCTGGCCGGACGAGGCCGCCACCGTCGCCCAGGTGCTCAGCACCTACGACGAGCTGGTGCAGCGCGACGCGTGAGCGCGACGGTGGCGGCGGGTCAGACGGTGGCCTGCTCGCCGGCCCGGTCGGCGGCCGGGCCGTCCGGCTGGGCCGACAGGTAGGCGCCGCCGCAGGCGGTGAGCCGCAGCGCGGTGTCGATCAGCGGGACGTGGCTGAAGGCCTGCGGGAAGTTGCCCACCTGGCGCTTGAGCCGCGGGTCCCACTCCTCGGCGAGCAGCCCGAGGTCGTTGCGCAGCGACAGCAGCCGGTCGAACAGCTCCCGCGCCTCCTGCACCCGGCCGATCATGGCGAGGTCGTCGGCCAGCCAGAACGAGCAGGCCAGGAAGGCGCCCTCGTGGCCGGAGAGGCCGTCGACGTTGTTGCCGGACTCGTCGTGGGTCGGGTAGCGGAGCACGAAGCCGTCCTCGGTGGACAGTTCGCGCTGGATCGCCTCGATGGTGCCGATCACCCGCTTGTCGTCCGGCGGCAGGAAGCCGACCTGCGGGATGAGCAGCAGCGAGGCGTCCAGCTCCTTGCCGCCGTAGTACTGGGTGAAGGTGTTGCGGCCGGGGTCGTAGCCCCGCTCGCAGACGTCCCGGTGGATGGTGTCGCGCAGCTCCCGCCAGCGCTCCAGCTGGCCGCCGGCCGGGGCGTCCTCGGGGGTCTGCTCCAGCAGCTTGATGGTGCGGTCCACCGCCACCCAGGCCATCACCTTGGAGTGGACGAAGTGCCGGCGCGGTCCGCGCACCTCCCAGATGCCCTCGTCCGGCTCGGTCCAGTGGTCCTCCAGGTACTCGATCAGCCGCAGCTGGAGGTGGTGCGCGTGGTCGTTGCGGACCAGGCCGGTCATGTGGGCCAGGTGCAGCGCCTCGACGACCTCGCCGTAGACGTCCAGCTGGAGCTGGCCGGCCGCGCCGTTGCCGACCCGCACCGGCTGCGAGCCCTCGTAGCCGGGCAGCCAGTCCAGCGAGGACTCGGTGAGCTCGCGCTCGCCGGCGATGCCGTACATGATCTGGAGGTTCTCCGGGTCCCCCGCGACGGCGCGCAGCAGCCACTCGCGCCAGGCCTTGGCCTCGTCGCGGTAGCCGGTGCGGAGCAGCGAGGAGAGGGTGATCGCGGCGTCCCTGAGCCAGGTGTAGCGGTAGTCCCAGTTGCGCTCGCCGCCGATGTCCTCGGGCAGCGACGTGGTGGGGGCGGCCACGATCCCGCCGGTGGGGGCGTAGGTGAGGCCCTTGAGGGTGATCAGCGAGCGGACCACGGCCTCCCGGTAGGGCCCCTGGTAGGTGCACTGGCCGACCCACTCGTGCCAGAAGTCGGCGGTGGCCTCGAGCAGTGCCTCGGCGTCCGGCGGGGTCGGCTGCTCGAGGTGGGAGGCCTGCCAGGTGAGCGCGAAGGCGATCCGCTCGCCGGCCCGGACGGTGAAGTCGGCGTAGGTGGTGAGGTTGCGCCCGTAGGTGTCGGCCTCGCCGTCCAGCCAGACCGAGTCCGGCCCGGCCACGGCGACGGTGCGGTGGCCGCCGTCGGGCTGCTCCACCCGGTGCACCCAGGGCACGACCCGGCCGTAGCTGAAGCGCATCCGCAGTGCGGAGCGCATCCGCACGGTGCCGGCCACGCCCTCGACGATCCGGATCACCTGCGGCACGGCGTCCTTCCCGGCCAGCGGGCGGGGCGGCATGAAGTCGATGACCCGGACGGTGCCGCCCTGGGCGTCCCACTCCTGTTCCAGGATCAGCGAGTCGCCCCGGTAGCGGCGGCGGTCGGCGGGCACGGCGGGGGCGGCCGCGGTGGGCGGCGGGACCCTCAGGTCGCCGGTGTCGGCGATCCGCGGCCGGGCGGCCGGTGGGACGGCCGGTTCGGCGGCGGGCGCGGTGGCCGGGTGCGGCAGTGCGGTGGCCACCGCCTCGGCGGGGCCGATCCGCCAGAAGCCGTGTTCGTCGGTGCCGAGCAGGCCGGCGAACACCGCCGGTGAGTCGAACCGGGGCAGGCAGAGCCAGTCCACCGCTCCGTCCCTGCTGACGAGGGCGGCGGTCTGCATGTCCCCGATGAGTGCGTAGTCCTCGATACGGCCGGCCACGTGATCTCCAGTTCGCAATGTGGTCACGACGCATCGGCGATCCGAGGGAGAGCCAGCGGGACCGCGGGACCGGGGCCACCCCGGGACGTCCGGCCCTCCGTGGGGTGGTGGCGGGCCTTGCCGGAGCATCCGCGAGGGCTCGGTCGAGCCTCTGGGTGGGTGGGAGGAGCGGCACTACGGGGAGGTCCGGTCGCGCATCGGGGACCGAGAGGTTCCTGACCCTCCCACGCCCTCCGCGTGCTCATGTTGTCGGCGATGCGTCCGAGCAGCTTACGACGGACGAAAGGGGCGAAGCACGCGGGCGCAGCGCGATGTGGCGCCGCATTTCGGCGGAAATACCGCGCATTGCGAGAGCGGCCGTCAGGATGGCTCGGAAGGATCAGCTCCGGATGGCACGAAGTGGGGATCCGGTGATGGCCCGGCCGAGGGCTCCGGGCCGCCTCCGGGTGGCCCGGACGGGCGGGTGGTGCGACGGATGTGACGGTAGCGCCGGATGGTGCGCCGGTGGTGCGCCTGGCGTGCGCCCCGGGAGCGCCCCCGCGGCCGCCCGACCGGAAACCGGGGCCCGGAGGCCCGCCGGCGGCGGGCCGGAACGCGTCCGGGCCGGGTCACTGATACCCTGGTATCCCGTGGACCGGTGGGATCAAACGCCCCGGACCGGCCGAACCGACGACCCTCAGGGCCCCGTGCGCAGCACCGCCCTCCCCCCGTCGCGACGGCGAGCCGCGAGCCTCCCACCACGTCACCTTCGACACGCGACCCACGGGAGCCCCCTCTTGGCACAGCCCCATTCCGGCAAGGCATCGAACGGCCGCGCCGTGACGACCAAGCACCTCTTCGTCACCGGGGGTGTCGCCTCGTCGCTCGGCAAGGGCCTCACCGCCTCCAGCCTCGGTGCCCTGCTCAAGGCCCGCGGCCTGCGCGTGACGATGCAGAAGCTCGACCCGTACCTGAACGTGGACCCGGGCACCATGAACCCGTTCCAGCACGGTGAGGTCTTCGTCACCGACGACGGCGCCGAGACCGACCTCGACATCGGCCACTACGAGCGGTTCCTCGACACCAACCTGCACGGCTCGGCGAACGTCACCACCGGCCAGGTGTACTCGACCGTCATCGCCAAGGAGCGCCGCGGCGAGTACCTGGGCGACACCGTCCAGGTCATCCCGCACATCACCAACGAGATCAAGTCCCGGATCCGCCGGATGGCGACCGAGGACGTGGACGTGGTGATCACCGAGGTCGGCGGCACCGTCGGCGACATCGAGTCGCTGCCGTTCCTGGAGGCCGTCCGCCAGGTCCGCCACGAGGTCGGCCGGGACAACGTGTTCTTCGTGCACGTCTCCCTGCTCCCCTACATCGGCCCCTCGGGCGAGCTGAAGACCAAGCCCACCCAGCACTCCGTCGCCGCGCTGCGCAACATCGGCATCCAGCCCGACGCCATCGTGCTGCGCGCCGACCGCGAGGTCCCGCAGGCCATCAAGCGCAAGATCTCGCTGATGTGCGACGTGGACGAGGAGGCCGTGGTCGCGGCCATCGACGCCAAGTCGATCTACGACATCCCCAAGGTGCTGCACGGCGAGGGCCTGGACGCCTACGTCGTCCGCCGCCTGGACCTGCCGTTCCGCGACGTGGACTGGACCACCTGGGACGACCTGCTGCGCCGCGTCCACGAGCCGCAGCACATCGTCAAGGTCGCCCTGGTCGGCAAGTACATCGACCTGCCGGACGCCTACCTGTCGGTGACCGAGGCGCTGCGCGCCGGCGGTTTCGCCAACAACGCCCGGGTCGAGATCAAGTGGGTCACCTCGGACGACTGCGAGACCCCCGAGGGCGCCCGCGAGCAGCTCGGCGACGTGGACGCGATCTGCATCCCCGGCGGCTTCGGCGACCGCGGCGTCAACGGCAAGGTCGGTGCGATCACCTTCGCCCGCGAGAACAAGGTGCCGCTGCTCGGCCTCTGCCTGGGCCTGCAGTGCGTCGTCATCGAGGCCGCCCGCAACCTGGCCGGCCTGCCCGAGGCCAACTCGACCGAGTTCGACGCCGCCGCCAAGCACCCGGTCGTCTCCACCATGGCCGAGCAGCTGGCCATCGTCGACGGCAAGGGCGACCTGGGCGGCACCATGCGTCTGGGCCTCTACCCGGCCAAGCTCGCCGAGGGCTCGATCGTCCGCGAGGTCTACGCCGGCGAGCAGTACGTCGAGGAGCGCCACCGCCACCGCTACGAGGTCAACAACGCCTACCGCGCGGACCTGGAGAAGACCGGCCTGCAGTTCTCCGGCCTCTCCCCGAAGGGCGACCTGGTCGAGTACGTCGAGTACCCGCGCGAGGTGCACCCCTACCTGGTGGCCACCCAGGCCCACCCGGAGCTGAAGTCCCGGCCGACCCGCCCGCACCCGCTGTTCGCGGGTCTGGTCAAGGCCGCGATCGAGATCAAGACGGCCCCGGCCGACGCCCAGTAGTCCCGGTCCGTTTCCCCGGACGGCGGTCCCGCGATGTCCCGCGGGGCCGCCGTTCGGCGTTAGATTGTGTCGTACTGACGAAAAGGGGAGAGCGTGATGGACGACCGCAGCACCGCCGGAGTCGCCGACGTGGCGGAGGAGTGGGAGATCCGGGGGAGCACCACCCCGTTCCAGGGCCGGGTCACCGGGGTGCGCACCGAGGAGGTCCTGATGCCCGACGGCAGCTGGGCCCGCCGGGACTACCAGACCCACCCCGGATCGGTCTCCGTGCTCGCCCTGGACGACCGGCAGCGGGTGCTGATCCTGCGCCAGTACCGGCACCCCGTCCGCCAGCGCCTCTGGGAGCTGCCCGCCGGACTGCTCGACGTTCCCGGCGAGAACCCGCTGCACGCCGCCCAGCGCGAGCTGTACGAGGAGGCGCACTGCAAGGCCGGCGAGTGGCGGGTGCTGGTCGACTTCTACACCTCGCCCGGCGGCACCGACGAGGCACTGCGGCTCTTCCTCGCCACCGACCTCTCCGAGGCGGAGGGGGAGCGGTACGAGGCGCACGGGGAGGAACTGGAGCTGGAATCCGCCCGGGTGCCGGTCGAGGAGCTGGTGCGGCTGATCCACGCCGGCGAGCTGCACAACCCGACCCTGATCACCGGGACGCTGGCGCTGTACGCGGCCCTGCACGGGCCCGGCGGGCTGGACGCGCTGCGGCCGGCGGACTCGCCGTGGCCCGCGAGGCCGTTTATCTAGGCTCGGCTCACCTCCGGGGCGCTTTGGTCCGGCGCCGACGGTCGTTGCTCCCTCGCTCCTTCGTCGCTCCCTCGCGCCTCCCTTTCGGCACCGGCGCGCCCCTTCGGCTCGCTCGCGGTCCGTGCAGGGCGGGGGTCACGGCGGGTGGGTGGGGGCCGGGGGCTCGACGTTGCCTCATGTCGTGCCGGGCTGGGGCCGGGGAGCCGTTCGGGACCGGTGTGGGTTGCTCGCGGTGGGGCGGAATGCGGCCGGGGGGGTGATTTACCGGTTCGTACGACCGGATGTCACCTCGGTCGGGGCTGACGGCCGAACTACGCTTCGCAGACGGGGCGTCCGTCGCGGGCGGCCGCCGGTCGGTGCTGGGTGACGTCGGGAGTGGCACGGGTGGCGAGGAAGACGGCGACCATGGAGGCCGGGACCGGCGCGCCCGCCGAGCGCGTTCCCGGGCTGGACCGGCTGCCCGCCGGCCCCGCCCTGTTCGTCGGCCGGCGCACCGAGCTGGCCGCGCTGCGGGCCGCCGCCGCGCGTCCGGCCGAGGGCCGTTGCCCGGTGCTGGTGCTGGCCGGGCGGCCCGGTTCGGGCCGTACCGCGCTGGCCGTCCGGTTCGCCGTCACCGTCGCCGGCCAGTACCCCGACGGCGTGCTGTTCGCCCGGCTGTCCGCCCCCGACGGCGGCCGGGTGCCGCCCGCCAGGGCCGCCCGCCGGCTGCTGGAGCAGCTGGGCGCGGACACCGCCGACGTTCCGCTGCCCGGCGCCGCCGGGGACGGCCGGGACGATCCGGCCTGCGTCGCGCTGCGGGCCGCGCTGGCCGGGCGCCGGGTGCTGCTGGTGCTGGACGACGTCCGGGACGCCGGGCAGCTGTGGCCGCTGCTCGCGGACGAGCCGGGCTGTCTGGTGCTCGCCACCACGGCCGGGCCGCTCACCGGGATCGAGGACATCGATCCGGTCATCCTCGGCGGGCTCGACCGGACGGCGGCGGCCGAGCTGCTGGGCGATCTGGTCGGCGGCACCAGGATCGGCTGCGACCCGGTCGGCGCTGCGGACCTGGCGGAGGCCTGCGGCTCCCAGCCGGCGGCGCTGCGGCTGATGGCCGGGCGCCTGCGCGGGAAGCCGGAGCTGGCGGTGACGGAGGCGGCGAAGGAGCTGCTGCGGGCCGTCACCGAGGCCGGGAAGCCGGAGCCGGAGCCGGAGCGGGCCCCGGAGAAGGACTCGGAGGAGTCGAAGGAGCCCGCGCCGAAGGGCAAGGGGCGGCGCGGGCCGGAGCCGGTCGCCGCGGCGGCCCCGCCGGCGGAGCCGGCCCGTGATCCGGCGGCCTGGGTCCGACCCGGACCGGAGCCCTCCGAACCCGTCCCGGTGCCCGACAACGACCCGCTGGTCGGCGCCTTCACGCTGGCCTATGCCGGCCTGACCGCCGCGCAGGCCCGGATGCTGCGCGCGCTCACCCTGGCCCCCGCCCAGTCCGCGGACCCGCGCACCGCCTCCGCGCTGGTCGGCTGTCCGGCCCCGGAGGCCGCGACGACCCTCGCCGCGCTGGCCGAGCGGGAGCTGCTGGCCGAGGAACCGCCGGCCGCGGACGGCACGGCCCGCTACCGCGTCCCCGGCCGGCTCCACCCTCGGCTGGTGCGGCTGCGCGAGCGGGAGGACCGGCCCGCCGAGATCGAGCTGGCCCGGGCCAGGCTGCTGGAGCGGCTGGTCCGGCTCACCGAGTCGGCCCGCTCGCTGCTCGACCCGTCCGACGGCGCCGGGCCCGACCCGCTGCCCGGTCCGCTGCGGCTGAAGTCCGCCGCGCACGCCCGGGAGTGGCTGCTCGGCGAGCGGGACCCGCTGCTCGGCGCCGTCGCCGACGCGATCGGCCAGGGCGATCTCGACGGCTCGGCGGGCCGGCTGGTCACCGCGCTGCTGCGGTCGCTGCCGCTGACCGGTGCCGCCGCCCCGGCCGACCTCCACCAGCTGCACGAGCTGGTGCTGACGGTGGCCGAGCGCCACGGCCGCCCGCGCCGGGCCTCGGCCGCGCTGCTCAACCTGGGCGACCTCCAGGCGGCCGCGAGCCGCTGGGAACTGGCCTCCGGGCACTACCGGGCGGCCCTGGAGCACGCCAGGACCGCCGACGACGAGGCGCTCTGTGCCCGCGCACTGGAGGGCGCGGCGGGCTGCCACCGGGCGCTCGGCGATGCCGTGCGCGCCGCCGATTGGTACAACCGGGCGCTGGGTGTCCGGCAGTCGATGGGGGACCAGGCCGCCGAGGCCCGGCTGCTGGCCCGGGTGGCCGAGGCGCACGCGGCCCAGCGCCGGTTCGACGAGGCCGAGCGGGAGTACCGGGCGTCCCTGTCGGTACTGCGCCGGATCGGCGACGAACGGGGCCGGGAGGCCGTCGGCGCCGCCCTCGCCGAGCTGCGGGAACGGGCCGCCGGCGGGTGGTAGGTCCAGGTTCGGGAGTATTGTCGAATATGCCCGGTCGGCGCGGCTTTGACAGGAAGATCGCGATGGAAGCCTACGAACCTGCCAATGAGTCCGGCGGATTTGTTCGCTTTGGAAGGCTGACAGGCCGCCTGGGCTTCATTACACTCGTACTCAGTCGCGCAGCGAGCCGTGCCCCGGTGCCATCCGGAGGCTTCCCCCCGTGCGCGTCGCCCGCCGGTCTTCTCCGGTAGGGACCCCCATGGCAAGAGGACGTGTTTAGCCGTGAAGGTCGGCATCCCCCGCGAGGTCAAGAACCACGAGTACCGCGTGGCCATCACGCCCGCCGGCGTGCATGAGCTCGTCCGCAACGGACACGAGGTCTACATCGAGGACAACGCCGGTGTCGGCTCCTCGATCCCGAACGAGGAGTACGTGGCCGCCGGCGCCACCATCCTCCCCACCGCCGACGAGGTGTGGGCCACCGCCGACCTGCTGCTGAAGGTCAAGGAGCCCATCGCGGAGGAGTACCACCGCCTGCGCAAGGGCCAGACGGTCTTCACGTACCTCCACCTGGCGGCCGACCGCGCCGGCACCGACGCGCTGGTCGCCTCCGGCACCACCGCGATCGCGTACGAGACCGTGCAGCTCGCCAACGGCGCCCTCCCGCTGCTCGCCCCGATGTCCGAGGTCGCGGGCCGGCTGGCCCCGCAGGTCGGGTCCTACCACCTGATGCGCCCGGCCGGCGGCCGCGGCACCCTCCCCGGCGGCGTTCCCGGCACCCACCCGGCCAAGGCCGTCGTCATCGGTGGCGGCGTCTCCGGCTGGCACGCGGCCACCATCGCCATCGGCATGGGCTACGACGTGACCCTGCTGGACCGCGACATCAACAAGCTGCGCGAGGCCGACAAGATCTTCGGCACGAAGATCAAGGCCATCATGTCCAACTCCTTCGAGCTGGAGAAGGCCGTCATCGAGGCCGACCTGGTCATCGGCGCGGTGCTGATCCCGGGCGCCAAGGCCCCGAAGCTCGTCACCAACGAGCTGGTCTCCCGCATGAAGCCGGGCTCCGTGCTCGTCGACATCGCCATCGACCAGGGCGGCTGCTTCGAGGACTCGCACGCCACCACGCACGCCGAGCCGACCTTCCAGGTCCACAACTCGGTCTTCTACTGCGTGGCCAACATGCCGGGCGCCGTCCCGAACACCTCCACCTACGCGCTGACCAACGCGACGCTGCCGTACGTCGTCGAGCTGGCCAACCGGGGCTGGAAGGAGGCGCTGCGCCGCGACGCCGCGCTGGCCAAGGGTCTGAACGTCCACGAGGGCCAGATCACCTTCGCCGCCGTCGCCGAGGCCTTCGGCCTGGAGTCGGTCTCCCTGGACTCCGTGCTCGCCTGAGGCACGACCCCGCGTCGCCCCCGATCCGATGTCCTCGGGTCGGGGGCTTCGCCGTGCCCGTCCGCGGGGTCACGCTGAGTCCTCGCGGAGGGTGTGAACGAGGGGTGAACCCCGTGACGACTTCGGGGGTGGAACGGGCGGGTCGCTCTGTCGTCAATTTCTGTGGGTCGTGTCACCCCACCGCAGAAACGTTAGGGTCAAGGGCCCTCGCATCCCTTGACAGAGGGTTGCCCGATAGTCGACACATCCTGCCCACTACCGTGGATTGTGTTGCTGCGAACGCCTTGAACGGCCTAGAGTCGCAAACCGTCGGCATGCTGCCACGCTGACGAATCGACATAGAGTCCTGGATGCCCAAGGAGGTAAGACGACTTGTGAATGAGTCGACATTTGCTCCCGGGGGTGGTCAGCCAGGACTGGCGGAGCACACCGCCGGCCAGCCGAGTGGGGAGTCCGGGGCCAGGCAGGCCTCCGTGGGCTCGGCCGAGGTCGGCTCGGTCGCTCTCCGTACTTTCGAAGCACGCCAGAACACAGCACAGGTGACCACGGTGACCGACTACGACGCCGAACTGCCGGCCCACGGCCTGGCCTACGGCGAGTTCGCCTACGGCGCCTACGACGACCCCGACGCCGAGTACGAGCCGGACCCGGAGTACGCGGCCACGCTCGCCCCCGACGCCGCGCGTCAGCGCCGCGAGCGGATCGGCCCGACCGGACGTCCGCAGCCGTACTTCCCGATCCCGGCGCCGGTGGCCGAGCACGGCCCCGCCCAGATCATCGCGATGTGCAACCAGAAGGGCGGCGTCGGCAAGACCACGTCGACCATCAACCTGGGTGCCGCGCTCGCCGAGTACGGCCGCCGGGTGCTGCTGGTCGACTTCGACCCGCAGGGCGCCCTCTCCGTCGGACTCGGCGTCAACCCGATGGAACTCGACGTCACCGTCTACAACCTGCTCATGGAGCGGGGGCTGACGGCCGACGAGGTGCTGCTGAAGACGGCCGTGCCGGGGATGGACCTGCTGCCGTCCAACATCGACCTCTCCGCCGCCGAGGTGCAGCTGGTCAGCGAGGTGGCCCGGGAGTCCGCGCTGGCGCGCGCCCTGAGGCCGCTGCTGCCCGACTACGACTACGTCATCATCGACTGCCAGCCCTCGCTGGGCCTGCTGACGGTCAATGCGCTGACGGCCGCTCACAGCGTGATCGTGCCGCTGGAGTGCGAGTTCTTCGCGCTGCGCGGTGTCGCGCTGCTCACCGAGACCATCGAGAAGGTCTGCGAGCGGCTCAACCCGGAGCTGCGGCTGGACGGCATCCTCGCCACCATGTACGACTCTCGCACCGTGCACAGCCGTGAGGTGCTGGCGCGCGTGGTCGAGGCGTTCGGCGAGCACGTCTTCCACACCGTCATCGGGCGGACCGTGCGCTTCCCGGAGACCACCGTCGCCGGCGAACCGATCACGACGTACGCGACCAATTCGGTCGGTGCCGCCGCCTACCGCCAGCTCGCCAGGGAGGTGCTCGACCGGTGCCGCCCCGCCGAGTGAGTCTCCCGGGGGCCGACGAGCTGTTCCGAACCACCGGCGGGATGGCGCTCTCGCCGTCCCTCGCGTCGCGTTCGGCCGTCGAGGCCCCCAGACCGGAGACCGCCCGGGCGGTCAACGGCGCCGGTGACCCGGACGGCGCCGAGGGCGTCGACGAGGTCGCCGCGGCCGACGGCACCGGACCGGCCGACGGCGCCGAGGGGCCGGAGCACGCCGGCAGCGGCACGGACCGGACCGGGGACCAGGCGGAGGGCCGACGGAGCACGCGCCGCGAGACCGGTGCGGCGGGCGCGTCCGTGCCCGCTCCCGCCCAGCCGGGCGGCCGGACCTCGGCCCCGGCGCCGCGGCAGCACGCCGGCGCGGTCGAGGACCAGACGGGTGCCGCGGGGCGGCCCCGTCCGCGTGGCCGTGCCCCCCGCCGCCCCAGCGGGCGCGAGCGGCACGACGAGAAGATCACCGTGTACGTGTCCGCCGAGGAGCTGATGGACCTCGAGCACACCCGGCTGGTGCTCCGCGGTGAGCACGGCCTGGCGGTGGACCGGGGCCGGATCGTGCGGGAGGCCATCGCGGTCGTCCTGGCGGACCTGGAGCAGCGCGGCGAGGCCAGCATCCTGGTGCGGCGGCTGCGCGGGCGCTGAGCCCGTGCCTCGGGGCCGCGGGGGGTCCGGGGCGGGTCGTGGTCCGTGCGGTGAGCGGCGTCCGGGAGGGACCGCGGTCGTCCTGGCGGGTCGCCGGGCGGTGCGGTGGGGCCGGCGGGCCCCGTAAGGGCGGTTGTGCGGGCGCCGAGCCCGTGCCTCGGGGCCCGAGGGCGGTCCGGGCGGGTCCGGGGCCGTGCGGTGGCCGCGCGGGCGGCTGCGGGCCCGGCGGGGACCGGCGTGTCGACGGCCCCGGTGCGGGGTGACCGGTGCCGCCGGGCGAAGATGGACCGTCATGCCGAGCACCTCCGAGAGCCCCGTCGACGCCCAGGCCGCCGCTGTCGCCGCGGCGGAGCCCGGCGCGCCGGCCGTCGCGGGCGGGGGAGCGGAGGGTGCGGGCGGGGCGGGTAGCGACGGACCGGGGACCGACGGGCCGCAGGGCGGCTTCCGGGTCCGGCTGGACAACTTCGAGGGCCCGTTCGACCTGCTGCTGAGCCTGATCGCCAAGCACCGGATGGACGTCACCGAAGTGGCGCTGGCGACGGTCACCGACGAGTTCCTCGCCCACATCAGGGCCATGGGGCCGGACTGGGACCTGGACGCGGCGACCGAGTTCCTGGTGGTCGCCGCCACCCTCCTCGACCTCAAGGCGGCCCGGCTGCTGCCCGCCGCCGAGGTCGAGGACGAGGAGGACCTCGCCCTGCTGGAGGCGCGCGACCTGCTCTTCGCGCGGCTGCTCCAGTACCGGGCCTACAAGCGCGCGGCGGCCCTGTTCGGCGAGCGCTGGGCCGCCGAGCTGCTCCGGCGTCCGCGCAGCGTCGGCCTGGAACCCCGGCACGCCGCGCTGCTGCCCGAGGTCGTGATCGCCATCGGCACCGAGCGTTTCGCGCAGCTCGCCGCCCGGGCGATGACGCCCAAGCCCCCGCCCGTCGTCTACGTCGACCACATCCACAGCCCGCCGGTGAGCGTGCGCGAGCAGGCCGGTCTCGTGGTCGACCTGCTGGCCGAGCTGGGCGAGGCCACCTTCCGGAGGCTGGTCGAGGACGCCCCGGACACCATGGTGGTGGTCGCCCGCTTCCTGGCGCTGCTGGAGCTCTACCGGGAGCGGGTGCTCGCGTTCGAGCAGCCGGACGCGCTGGGGGAGCTGCTGGTGCGCTGGGTGGCCGAGGCGGACCGGGGCGTGATCGAGGTGACGGACGAGTTCGACCGGCCGCCGGACGGGGCGGAGCAGTCGTCGCGCGCGCCGGGGTCGGCCGCGGGGTCGGCCGCGGGGTCGGCCTCCGGGATGGCGGCGGGTTCGGCCTCGGGATCGGCGGCGGGTTCGGCAGCGGTGAAGGGCGAGGAGGACGGGCGATGACGGTCGGGAACGGCGGGGCGGGCGGTGGACGGCCGGCCAGGCGGGCGCTGGGGGTGCCGGGCCAGCCGAGGGCCGAGGAGTGGCAGGAACCGGCGCCGAGCGTCCTGGAGGACGGTCCGGTGTCGGTTGCCGGGGCCGTCCCCGCGGTCGTGGCCGCCGTGGCGGCGGTCGCGGCGGCGGGCGAGGCGGTCGCGGCGGTCGACGTGGTGCCGGTGGAGGTGGTGCACCAGAAGTCGGCGCCGTCGACTTCTCCGGCGGACCTTCCGGCGGGGCTTCCCGGAGACTCTCCGGCGGACTCTCCCGCCGGGCTCTCCGAGGACGCTCCGGCGGAGCTTCCCGAGGACCGTCCCGAGGCTCGTCCCGGCGGCTTCCCGGCGGAGGACGGGCCCGGACTGCGGGCGGAGCTCGAGGCGATTCTGATGATCGTCGACGAGCCGGCCGCCGAGGCGCACCTGGCGGCCGTGCTGGAGCGCCCCCGCGCGGAGGTGGCCTCGGCCCTGCGCGGGCTGTCCGCCGAGTACACCGCCCAGGGGCGCGGCTTCGACCTGCGGCAGGTGGCCGGGGGCTGGCGTTTCCACAGCCGCGCCACCTGCGCCCCGGCCGTCGACCGCTTCGTCCTGGACGGCCAGCAGGCCCGTCTGACCCAGGCGGCGCTGGAGACCCTGGCGGTGGTCGCCTACCGGCAACCGGTGTCCAGATCGCGGGTCTCAGCCGTCCGCGGTGTGAACTGTGACGGCGTGATGCGTACCCTGGTACAGCGAGGACTGGTGGAAGAGGCCGGATCCGAGCCCGAAACAGGTGCGATCCTGTATCGGACGACGAACTACTTCCTGGAACGGATGGGGCTCCGCGGCCTGGACGAGCTGCCGGAGCTCGCCCCGTTCCTGCCCGAGGTCGACGACGTGGAAGCGGAGTCCCTGGAGGGCACGATGATCGCGGAGGCGGTCGCCGCCGCTGCCGCGAAGGCTGCGGACGGCAGTGGCGAGGCCGGTCGGGCTGCGCCTGATCGGTAGGGGGCGGTGAGGTCGGCCGAAACGACCGCACAGCCCAAGACGGTAACGACGTACGGACACTTTGATGCGTAGCAGTGGCAACGGCAGGAACAGCAGCGGCGGCGGCAGCGGTCGCGGCGGACAGGGCGGGGGCCGGGGCGGCTCCTACGGGGGCGGCTCGGGCCGCGGTGGCTCGGGAGAGCGCGGGGGTTCGTACGGCGGTGGCTCCGGCCGCGGTGGCTCGGGAGAGCGCGGCGGTTCCTACGGCGGCGGCTCCGGCTCGGCCCGTGGTGGCTCCGGCGCGCCGCGCACCGGCTCGGGCCGTCCGGGCTCGGGCGCGGGCCGTGCCGGCTCCGGCTCGTACGACCGGCGTGACGACCGCCGTGACGACCGTCGCGACGACCGCCGTGACGACCGTCGCTTCCCGGACCGCCCGCTGCGGCCCGAGGAGCGCAGGTACGACCGTCCCGAGTTCGGCGGCGGCCCCAACGCCACCCCGGCCCGCGGCGGCTACTCCGGGCGCCGGCCCGGCCCGGCCCCCCGGCCGCGCCGCGAGGGCGCGCCCGCCCCGGGCGACCCGCGGCGCCAGCCGCAGCGCTCGCGCGAGCTCCAGGCCCGGATCGAGGACGCGGTGCTGGCCCGCCACGACAAGCCGGCCGTGAAGCTGCCGAAGACCTTCGGCGAGCCCGAGGGCGAGCGACTGCAGAAGGTGCTGGCCCGGGCCGGCATCGGCAGCCGCCGCGCCTGCGAGGAGCTGATCGACCAGGGCCGGGTCGAGGTCAACGGCAAGCGCGTCACCGAGCAGGGCAAGCGGGTCGACCCGCAGAACGACGAGATCAAGGTGGACGGCCTGACCGTCGCCACCCAGTCGTACCTGTTCTTCGCGCTGAACAAGCCGGCCGGCGTGGTCTCCACCATGGAGGACCCGGACGGCCGTCAGTGCCTCGGCGACTACGTGACCAACCGGGAGACCCGGCTGTTCCACGTCGGCCGGCTGGACACCGAGACCGAGGGCATCATCCTGCTCACCAACCACGGCGAGCTGGCCCACCGCCTCACCCACCCCCGGTACGGCGTCACCAAGACCTACCTGGCCGCCATCCAGGGCCCGATCCCGCGCGACCTGGGCAAGCAGCTCGCCAAGGGCATCGAGCTGGAGGACGGCTACGCCCGCGCCGACAGCTTCAAGGTGGTCTCGAACGTCGGCAAGAACTACCTGGTCGAGGTGACCCTGCACGAGGGTCGCAAGCACATCGTCCGCCGGATGCTGTCCGAGGCGGGCTTCCCGGTCGAGAAGCTGGTCCGCACCCACTTCGGGCCGATCGCGCTCGGTGACCAGAAGTCCGGCTGGCTGCGCCGGCTGACCAACCCCGAGGTCGGTCAGCTGATGCGCGAGGTCGGGCTGTAGCACCCCGACCCCCGGTCCCCGGAGGGCCTCCCCGCCAGTCGGCGGGGAGGCCCTCCGTCGTTCGGCGGATCTGCTGTGAAGCGGACCGCATCGTGGGGTGATCACCTTGTCAGCCCGGTGATCCGTGGCCGAGGATTGCCACCTGACCGCGACCCGCCGGGTGGCGGGACTGCGCCACCCCGTGCGGGGGGCCGGAGGCGAACGGGGAGCGACGCCGTGTCCGATGCACCACTCAGCGCTCTGGGACTGGCCGGAGCGGACGGGCAGGTCTACGCGGCGCTGGTGGCCAACCCGCAGTCCACCGCCGAGGACCTCGCCGGGCTCTGCGAACTGACTCCCCAGCAGAGCCTGCGGGCCCTGGACCGGCTCGCCCAGCAGGGCATGGCCACCCGGGCCCCGGTGGACCGCCAGCGCTTCCTGCCGGTCGCCCCGGACGTGGCGATCGGCACCCTGATCGGCCACCGCGAGTCCGAACTGCGGCACGCCCGCGCCGAGATGCACCGGCTGATGGACGCCTTCCGGGAAGCGTCCCGGTACACCGACCCGGCGCACTCGGTCGAGGTGCTGACCGGCGGCGAGGCGATAGCCCAGCGCCTGGAGCACATCACCGGGACCAGCCAGTACCAGATCCGCGGCTTCGACTGCCCGCCCTACATCCAGGACCCGGTCGCCAACATCCCGTTGCAGCGGCAGCGGCTGGGCGAGGGCGTGCGGTTCCGGACCATCTACGACCGGGAGGCGGTGGCCTGGCCCGGCCGGCTGGAGAAGAACATCCTGGCCGGGGTCGCCGACGGGGAGGAGGCCAGGGTTAGGCCGGTGCTCCCGATGAAGATGGTCATGTCGGACGACCGGATGGCGATCATCCCGATCAGCGTCGGCGACAGCGTCCTCGACGCCGCCTACGTGATCCATCCCTCGGCGCTGCTCCAGGCCCTGGACACGCTCTTCGAGGCGGAATGGGAGCGGGCCGTCCAGCTGCAGGCCGCGATCGGCACCGGGGACGGGGCGCTGGAGCCGGAGGCCGACCACCGCAAGCTGCTCGGCCTGCTGGCGGCCGGCCTCACCGACGAGTCCATCGCCCGGTCGCTGGGCTGGAGCGCCCGGACCACCCAGCGCCGGCTCCAGTCGCTGATGCGCGAGCTGGGCGCCACCACCCGCTTCCAGGCCGGGATGGCGGCCCGGGAGCGGGGCTGGCTGTAGGGCGCGCCCGCCGGGCCCGCCGGGGCGTCAGCTCCAGGGGGAGAGCGACGCCCAGCGGCCGTCCGGGCCCCGCTCGACCTTCTCCAGGCCGACCACCGCCGTGCGGTTCAGCCGCCCGTAGATGTGCGGGAACAGCACCCCGGGAGTGGCCCCGGGCGGCGGCGCGCCGTTCGGGGCCTCCCACTTGACCATCGGTTCGACCAGCGACTCCTCGATCAGCAGCACCATCAGGGGTCCGCGGGTGTCGGCGAAGAACGCGTTGGCCACGGCCAGCGCGGTCGGCTCGTCCGCCGAGCAGTGGATGAACCCGTCGGTGAGCAGCGAGGCGGCCGCGTACGGCCGCCCCGGGTCGGCCAGCCAGTCGTCCAGGGGCGCGAGGTGCAGGATCATGCTCCTGTTGTACCTGTTCCGGCCGGGACGGGACGGGCGCCCGGGCCGCCGCCGCTCACAGGCCCGCCACCTTCGAGGAGGCGGAGACCTCGTACACCAGGGTCAGCGTGCGGCGGGCGCCCGGGCCGAGCGGGACGTCCCAGCGCACGATGCCCTCGGCGTCGAAGGCGTCCGGCACGGGTGAGCACTCCTCCTTGCGCAGCCGCACCTCCACCGCCGCCACCTCGGAGACCGGCACCCGTTCGCGCACCGCGACCAGCTGCTCGTCCCGCTCCTCCGGGCCGGAGAACCGGGACAGGTGCAGCCGCACCGTGCGGACGGTCACCGCACGCTGGCTCAGGCCCGCGGTGGACCGGCGCTCCTCGCTCTCCCGCACCACCCGGTAGCCGTCCGAGCTGCCGAAGGACAGTTCGGTGTCGGCGCCCGCCGCGGTGAACGGCAGCCGGCCGCGCCCGGTGAATCCGCTGCCGCGGACCAGCTCCACCGGCCCGGCGAGCAGGGGGTGGCCGGCCGTGTTGCGGAACCGGACCACCTGGGTCACCAGCGGCGACAGCTCCGGCGCGCAGGCGAACTCGCTGTGCGCCGGACCGTCGAAGGCGGCCAGCGGCACCCGGTGCGCCTTGCCGTCGGAGGGAACGGTGGCCGGGGCCGGGGCGTTCAGCACCCGTACCTCGCCGCCGTCGTCCACGCCCGGCACCACGCCGTCCGGTCCCAGTTCGGAGACCGCCTCCTCGCGCAGCTCGACCTCGACGGCGCGCTTCTCCTCGGTGGTGCGCTCGCGCAGGACCAGCACGTCCTCGGCGAGCGCGGGGGGTTCGGTGGCCAGCGCCGACCGGGCGGTGGAGAAGGTCAGCCGGACCCCGTCCCACGGCTCGCCGGTGCGCTGCCAGACCACCGCCTCGGACTCCAGTCGCAGCACGCCGTCGGCCAGGGTGGCGCGGTAGGACGGCCGCCACAGGGCGCACGGCACCAGGTGGTGCACGGTGAGCCGGGCCGGGCCGGCCGCGGCGGCCTCGACGGTGAGTTCGAGGTGGGCGACCAGTTCGGCGGGCCGCTCCTCGGACTCCTCCAGGGCGCCGAGCGCCGCCGCGCGGTCCACCTCCAGCCGGCGCAGCCGGACCCGGGCGGCGCGCAGCTCCTCGCCGTGCTGCTCGCGGCCGGCGTCGACCCGGTCCAGCTCGCGGTGCCAGCGGGTGCGTTCGACCTCGCCGGCGCCGGCTCCCTCGCCGACCTCCCGCAGCAGATCGGTGCTGAGCTGGGCGAGCAGGGCCAGCCGGGCCTCCAGCCGGTCGGTCAGCCGTTCCTCCTCGCGGATCCGGACCTCCAGCGCGTGCAGCCGGTGGCGCAGCTCGGAGTCGCCGGGGCCGGGCGGCAGCGGCGGGCGGGGCGTCCAGGCGCGGGTGATCCGGGCGTCCAGGACGCGGACGCCCGGGGTGTCCGACTCGGCGCGCAGGGTGCGGTCGACGGCGAGGGCGGTGAGCGGGCCGAGCCGCAGCCGCTGGACGCCGGCGGCCAGCGTCGGCGAGGCGGTGCGGCCGATCCGGGCGCGGTCCTCCAGGCAGGTGACGGTGGTGACGGGCAGCGCCGTCACGGGGGGTGCGGTCAGGGGGAGCGGGGCGGTGGGGGCTGGGGCGGCGGTGCCCGGGGTGCCCGGTCCCGGGGCACCCGCGCTCGCGGCGCCGGGGAGGGGGGTGACGGTCATCGTTCAGTTCCTCCGGTTTCCGCCGACGATGGCCTTTCCGGCCGGGATTCTGATCTGGTAGCCGCCGTCCAGCTCGGCCCGGCCGCCCGGCGGCAGCTCGACCCGCCGGAGCCGGGTGCCGGGCGGGCACTCGGTGGACGGTTCGTCCGGTGCGTGCCAGCCGGGCCGTTCCTCGATCCGGACATCGGCGTCGGAGCTGACCGGTACCCGTTCGCGGACCTCGACGGTGACCGGGCGGCCGAGCCGGTTGGCCAGCTCGACGCGCACCCGGTGGTCGAGCACGGTGCTGCTGTTCAGCATGCCCGCGGTGGACTCGTGCAGCTCGGTACGGCGCGTCACCTCGACCGACTCGGCGACACCGATGCCCAGTCGGCGCACACCGCCGGGGGCGAGGGTGGGCAGCGCCCCGGTGAGCAGGAACTCGTCGTCGACGGTCACCTCGACCGGGCCGGCGAGCACGGCGCGGGCGGTGCCGTTGGTGAGCACCAGGGTCGCGTAGACCCGCTCCTCCACCGCGGGCACGGCGACGTACTCGGGCCGGACGCTCACCGCGATGTCGTCGATCGTGACGGTGTGCCAGGTGCCGTCGGACGGGATGTCGGCGGGCGCGGCGGCGTCGAAGCGGTGCTCGAAGGAGCCGGTCGAGACCTGCGGCGGCACCGCGTGCTGCGGCATCGGGAGGCGCTGCAGCCGGGCGCCGTACGGGCCGGCCGCCGTCCGGATGCCGGCGCCCGGGCGGAACACCCGGTGCAGGGTGCCGCGCCGGCCGGTGTCGCCGTCCGGGCCGAGCAGTTCGAGCACGGGGTAGTCGAGCAGTTGTTCGTCCGGGACCGGCGGTCCGGGCGGGGGCGCGAACGGGGCGGGCGCGCCGGCGAGCAGGAAGTCGGGCTCGTCGGCGGGGCCGGCGGGGCCGGCGCCCTCGGCGGTGAAGGCCGAGCGGACGCGGCGGGCCTCGGGCGGCAGCGGCACTCCGCCGTAGCCTGCGGCCCCGGGCGGCTGCGGGGCCGGGTACATGCTGCCCTGGGCGCCGCCGCGCGCTGCGCGGCGGTGCGCTCCGCCGCCGGCCGGGCGGGAGGGGAACGAGGCGGCCGCGGGGGCCGGGGGCGGGGGCGGGGCCGAAACCGGGGCCGAAACCGGGGCCGACATCGCGCGCGGCGTCCCGGGGGACCGGAGCGGGCGGTCCGGTACCGGGCGCGGACCGGCCGCGTCGTAGGCCGAGAACAGGTCGGACAGCCCGGCCGGCGGCTCGCGCCAGCCGGAGGACGGTGGGACCGGCTGGCTGCGGCCGATCCGCAGCGAGCGTAGCTTCGGCAGGTCGGTGCGGCGTTCCAGGTCGGCGGTGGAGAGGGCGAGGCGGACGCCGGTCCAGTCCTCGTCGGTCTGCTGGGCGACGGAGGCGCGCAGGACCAGGTGGCCGGTGTCGTCGCCCTGCCGGTAGGACAGGCGGTAGGAGGGCACCCAGCGGGCGGCCTGGACGGTGTACTCCAGCTCGATGTCCAGCTCGGGGGTGGTCGCTTCGGTGCTGCCGGTGGTGTCGGTGCTCTCGGTCGTGCCGGTCGTGCCGGTCGGTGCGGCGGCTTCGGTGCTGAGGGTGAGGAGGGCGGTGGTCGCGGTCGTGATCGCCTCCTGCGGGTCGGCGGTGGTCGCCCGGGCGATCCGGTCGGCGAGCAACTCGGTCTCGTGCTCGGCGAGTTCGATGTCCCGGGTGAGCAGCTCGGCGCGCCGGTGGAGCCGCTCCAGGCGTTCGTCCACGAAGTCGGCCAGTTCGAGCCAGGCGTCGGCGGGCGTGCGGCGCAGCGGTTCGTCGCGGCGCCGGGCCGGCGGGACGGCGCGCAGCGCGGTGGTCTCGGCGACGGCGGCCAGCACCAGTCGGAGACGTTCCCGCAGGGTGCTCTCGTGCTCCCTGGCCTCGTCCAGCCGCAGTCGCAGTCCGGGCAGCTCGGAGGGGTCGCGGAGTTCGGCGACCGCCTCCAGCCGGGCCCCGGTGACGGCGGTGCCGGCCGGGCCGGAGAGGACCCGGGCGCGCAGCGAGCGTTCGTCGAGTCTTCCGGGCAGGCCCGTCAACCGGATCCGCCCGTCCGGGGGCAGGGCCACCCGGGCCCGGCGGCGGCAGACCGCGCCGACGGCGTGGACGACCACGGAGTCCAGGACCGAGGGGACGGTCGGGACGGTGGTTCCTCCTCCGGTGGAACCGCTGGCGGAACCGGTGGTGGTGGTGCTGTGTTCCTGCGGTCGCTGCTGGTCGCTGCTGTGCTGATCGTTCACCCGGCCAACCCCTTCGTCGCGTACCTTCGGCGCCGAGCGCGCGCCGAGCCTTCTCCCGGGCGGCCCATCCTGCCGTGTGCCCGTTCCCGCGTCCCCGGTTTTCCGTCGTGCGTGGCGTGCGGTCGGCGGCATCCGTCGGCCGCCGACCGTCGGCCGCTGTCGTCGGGTGTCGTCGTGGGGGCGGTGCCGGGGCAGGTGGTGCGGGTCCGTGTGAGTGGGGACGGCCACGGTGCCCGGTGCGGTTGCGGACGGCGGCCGCGCGGGCGGTGGTGATGGGGGAGGATAAGGCGGGCCCGGTCCGCGGTCGGTTCCGCGTCGCCCGGTTCCGGTCCTTGTCGTTCCGTGCTGTTCCGTTCCGTGCTGTTCCGTTCCGTGCTGTTCCGTTCTGTGAGGAGAGCCACCCCGCCATGCGCACAGCTGTCGTCGTCGGTACCGGACTCATCGGCACCTCCGCCGCGCTCGCCCTCACCGGACGGGGTCTGACCGTCCATCTGGAGGACGCCGACCCGGACGCCGCCCGCACCGCCGCGTCGCTGGGCGCCGGCACCACCGAACCGGCCGACGGTCCGGTGGACCTGGCGATCATCGCCGTCCCGCCCGCGCTGGTCGGCAAGGTGCTGGCCGACTGCCAGCGTCGCGGCCTGGCGCAGTACTACACCGACGTCGCGAGTGTGAAGGACGGCCCGCGGGCCGAGATCGCCGCGCTCGGCTGCGACACCGTGCACTACCTGGGCAGCCACCCGATGGCCGGGCGGGAGCGGTCCGGCCCGCTGGCGGCCCGCGCCGACCTCTTCGAGGGCCGGCCGTGGGTGCTCACCCCCACCCCCGACACCGACACCGGGGCGCTGAACGCCGTCCTCGAACTGGTCGCGCTCTGCGGGGCCATGCCGATCGTCATGGACGCCGCGGACCACGATCGCGCGGTCGCCCTGGTCTCGCACGCCCCCCAGCTGCTCTCCTCGCTGGTCGCGGCCCGGCTGGAGCACGCCGACGAGACGGCCATAAGGCTCTCCGGCCAGGGCGTCCGGGACGTCACCCGGATCGCCGCCTCCAACCCCGCGATGTGGGTGGACATCCTGTCCGCCAACGCGGGCGCGGTGGCGGACGTGCTGGCGGAGTTCGCCACCGACCTCGGCGAGACCGTGGCCGCGCTGCGTGCCCTCCAGGCCGCCGAGGAGGCCGAGCGGCAGGGCGGCACGGCGGGCATCGAGGCGGTCATGCGGCGCGGGAACACCGGTCAGGCCCGGATCCCGGGCAAGCACGGCGCACCGCCCACCCGCTACGAGACCGTCGCCGTCGTGCTCGGCGACCAGCCCGGCGAGCTGGGTCGGCTGTTCGGCGAGGTCGGCGCGGCCGGGGTCAACATCGAGGACGTCGTGATCGAGCACTCGACCGGCCAGCAGGTGGGCTTCGTCCAGCTGGCGGTGGCGCCGGGGGCGGTCCGGGCGCTGACGGCGGCGCTGCGGTCGAGCGGGTGGAGCGTCCGGGACTGAGCGCTGCCGCCCCGCCGGTTGCCGAGGCGGTCGCCGAGCCGGGCCGGGGCCGGTTGCTGTGCCGGGCCGGGGTCGGTTGCCCGAGCGGGTGCCGAGCCGGGTCGCCGGGGTCGGCCGGGAGGGCTCGGCACCGGCGGGGCCGGGTCGGGCGTCGGTCCATTAACCTTGAGGGAGACAATCCCCGGCTGCCCCGTAGATCCGGGCCGCCATGCTCGGAGACCAGAGATCCGAGCTCCAGCTCCAGCTCCAGCTCCAGAGAGAGGTTCGCGCCGTGGACACTGCCGACCGAGCGCACGCCCCGGTCGTCGTCGCCATCGACGGACCCTCCGGCTCCGGCAAGTCGACCGTCTCCCGGGCGGTCGCCGCGCGGCTGGGCCTGAGCTTCCTCGACACCGGTGCCATGTACCGGGCGATGACCTGGTGGATGCTGGCCAACGACATCGACGTGGCCGACCCGGAGGCGGTGGCGGTCGCCTGCGGCAAGCCGGTGATCGTGTCCGGCACGGACGCGGACGGCCCGACCATCACGGTCGACGGCCAGGACGTCTCCGGCCCGATCCGCGGCCCCGAGGTGACCGCGCAGGTCAGCGCCGTCTCGGCGGTGCCGGCGGTGCGGGCCCGGCTGGTCGAGCTGCAGCGCGGCTGCGCCGGGGTCGCCGAGCGCGGCATCGTCGCCGAGGGCCGGGACATGGGGAGCGTGGTCTTCCCGGCCGCCACCGTCAAGGTCTTCCTGACCGCGTCGGAGGCGGCCCGGGCCGAGCGACGGGCGGCCGAGCTGCGGGCCAAGGGCCTGGACGAGGCGACCATCACCGCGATGGCCGCCGACCTGGCCCGCCGGGACGCCGCCGACTCCTCGCGGGCGACCGCGCCGCTCACCCAGGCGGCGGACGCCGTGCTGGTGGACACCAGCGAGCTCACCCTGGAGCAGGTGATCGACCGGATCACCACGCTGGTCGAGCAGCGGGCCGGAGCCGCGCTGTCGACGGTGTGATGCCGGCCGGACCGTTCGGTCCGGCTCCTCGACGGGAACGTCCGGCAAGAACTTTCTGACAACAACGGGGTGCCGCGGTGGCACCCGGACCAACTCGCGCTGCCCCGGAGGGGCAGGTACGCACGGTGTCTCCCTGGGAAGGGCCGCACCGGGAAACGGACAGTACGAACATGACCGCAGAGCACACCTCCGCCGGCCCCGGCGAGCTGGACGCCGCCGACTACGCCGAGTTCATGGCGCTCGCCGCCGAGGAGGGCTTCGACCTCGACGACGTCGACGGCCTCGGTGACGGCAGCCACGCGCCGCTTCCGGTGCTGGCCATCGTCGGCCGCCCGAACGTCGGCAAGTCGACCCTCGTCAACCGCATCATCGGCCGCCGCGAGGCCGTCGTCGAGGACAAGCCCGGCGTCACCCGCGACCGCGTCAGCTACGAGGCCACCTGGAACGGCCGCCGCTTCAAGGTCGTCGACACCGGCGGCTGGGAGATCGACGTCCTCGGCATCGACGCCATGGTCGCCGCCCAGGCCGAGCTGGGTATCGAGCAGGCCGACGCGGTGCTGTTCGTGGTCGACGCCACCGTCGGTGCCACCGACACCGACGAGGCCCTGATCAAGATCATCCGCCGGGCCGGCAAGCCGACCGTGCTCTGCGCCAACAAGGTCGACGGCCAGTCCACCGAGGCGGAGGCCGCCTACCTCTGGTCGCTCGGCCTGGGCGAGCCCTACCCGGTCTCCGCCCTGCACGGCCGCGGCTCCGGTGACCTGCTGGACGCCGTGATGGCCGCCCTGCCCGACGCCCCGCCGCAGACCTTCGGCGACGCCGCCCCCGGCGGCCCGCGCCGGGTCGCGCTGATCGGCCGGCCGAACGTCGGCAAGTCCAGCCTGCTGAACAGGGTCGCCGGCGAGGACCGCGTCGTCGTCAACGAGCTGGCCGGCACCACCCGTGACCCGGTCGACGAGATGATCGAGCTCGGCGGCAAGACCTGGAAGTTCGTCGACACCGCCGGCATCCGCCGCCGGGTCCACATGACCGCCGGCGCCGACTTCTACGCCTCGCTGCGCACCTCCGCCGCGCTGGAGAAGGCCGAGGTCGCCGTCGTCCTGATCGACTGCAGCGAGACCCTCGCCGAGCAGGACACCCGGATCATCTCGATGGCCGTCGAGGCCGGTCGCGCCGTCGTCATCGCCTACAACAAGTGGGACCAGCTCGACGAGGAGCGCCGCTACTACCTGGAGCGCGAGATCGAGCGCGACCTCGTCCAGGTCCAGTGGGCGCCGCGGGTCAACGTCTCGGCGAAGACCGGCCGGCACATGGAGAAGCTCGTCCCGGCGATCGAGACCGCGCTGCAGGGCTGGGAGACCCGGATCCCGACCGCGCGGCTGAACGCCTTCCTCGGTGAGCTGGTGGCCGCCCACCCGCACCCGATCCGCGGTGGCAAGCAGCCGCGCGTCCTGTTCGGCACCCAGGCGGGCACTCGGCCGCCGCGGTTCGTGCTGTTCGCCTCGGGCTTCCTGGAGGCGGGTTACCGGCGCTTCATCGAGCGCCGGCTGCGCGAGGAGTTCGGCTTCGTCGGGACGCCGATCTCGATCTCGGTGCGGGTGCGGGAGAAGCGCAACCGGAAGAAGTAGCGGCTGACGCTCCCGGTGGAGCCGTTGAGGCGGTGAACCGGGCGTGAGCCGTGCGGAAGCGGTGGGGAAGGGCCCTGTCGGCCGGTCTTGTTCGGGACCGGGTGGCGGGGCCCTTCGTCGTGTCCGGCCGGGGCGGGTGCGGGTGCGGGACCGGTGGGGTGTGGGACGGGTCCGGTGCGGGGTGGGGCGCGGTGCGGTGCGGGGTGCTGCGGGTGGGGCGCGGTGCGCGGGGTCGGTCAGTGGTGGTCGCCGCTCCGGCCCGGGGGGAGTGAGAGCAGGCTGCGGTGGCGGCCGCCACTGGTCGCACCCGGGCCGCCGCCGGGGCCGTAGGCGGTGCCCACGGTCGGCACGGGGGCCGGGACCGGGACCGTCACCGGCGCGGGCGCGGGCAGCTGCGTCGCCATCGGGTGCGGGACGGCGCCGAGGTAGCCGGCAGCCACCCAGCCCTGGCCGGTGCCGAACTGGGCCTGGGCCGGGGCATGGGGGTGGGCGGCCTGGGCGGCGACGGGGTGGAATCCGGTCGCGTACGGGCTGGGCGCGTGGCCGGGGTGGCCTCCGTGGGTGTGGGCCTGGTCGTGCGCGTGGACCTGGGCCGGGAGGGCGGGGAGTCCGCCGTGGCTGTGCTGGTGGTGCTGGCCGTGCGGGCCCTGGTGGCCGGTGCTGGTGTGGTGGCCGGTATGGCCGGTGTGGCCGGTGTTGGCGTGGTGACCGGTGAGCTCGGCCGGGCCGGCGGGGTCGGGGTTGCCCGGCTGGCTCGGCATGAACTGGGGGAGGCCGACCGCCTGGCCCGCGTACGTCTGGAACGCCTGGTGCTGCGGCGGATAGCCGCGGTGGTCGGTCCGGTGGTCGGAGCGGTGGTCGTTCCGGTGGTCGGCGCGCCCGAGGCCGGTGTCGCGGACCGCGAAGCCGGCGAAGGCGAGGTCCTCCTCGCCCGAGCGGTCGCCTGGCAGGGCGCGGAAGAGGCGCCGGTACTCGGAGTACAGCTCGTCGTAGATCGGCGTCACCGAGTGCGGGTGCTCGGCGTCGTACGACGGGCGCATGCCCGGGATCGCGCGGGAGGCGGCGGACCGCCGGGGGGCTGCGGGGACGTCGTAGCTGTACACGCAGGGCCCAACGAGTGAGGACGCCGGGGGATGCGGGGTGCGGCGGGGCGATGGCGCGGTGACGGAGGGGGGTGGAAGGGCCCGGTGGCGGGGTGCGACAGCAGGCGCGGCGGAGGGCGCGGCGGAGGGCTGCTGCCGCCCCGGCCGCCGCCGGTGGAGGCCGCGTCCGGGCAGCGGCGCCCACCGGCGGGGGCTCCACCGGCGGGCGCTCCACTGCCGGGCGCTCCGGCCGGCGGTCCCGGGCGCGGCTCAGGTGCCGGCGAGCGGGAGGGAGGCGGACACCACCTGGCCCATGGCCACCGCGCGCTCCAGCGCCTGGCGCAGCAGGTCCTCGCGCGGCTGCCGGCCGACCGTCCCGGCCGGGACCGCGTACATGGTCACCTCGCCGAGCTGGTTGGCGGCGAACCGCCAGGCGTCGGTCACCTGGAGCGGCTGGTGGGCCTGCCACCAGCCGGTGCTGCCCCCGGCCGCGGCGGGCTGGAGGATCGCGTGCAGCTTGCCCATCGCGACCAGTACCGACCACCCGGGCAGTTGCTCCGGGGTCCGGTCGAGGTCGGCGACCGGCTGGAATCCCGCGTCCTGGAGCAGGTCGAGGAACTCGTCCTCGCCGGTGGTGTTGCCGGGCCGGCCGACCGGCCCGGTCGGCTCGACGACGAGCGAGGCGTGGCCGGTGTCGCCGTGCAGCACCAGTCCGCAGGTGATGCCGAGGATCGCGGCCTGGCCGGGTGCGCCCGTCCGGCCGGCCGGGTCGGACGCCGCGGCCGGGGCGGGAACGGCCTGGGCGGGAAGAGCCTGGGAGGGAAAGGCCTGGGAGGCGAGGGGCGACTGCAGTCCGGCGGCGTCGGCGGACACGTCGCTCCGGGCCTGGCTGATGCTGCGGACGGCGCCGGCCAGCTGCTCCTCGGCGACCGGCACGACCTGGGACGGAATGCAGCGGGCGTGGGCGAAGGCGAGCACGGCCGTCTCGTCGCCGACGAACAGCACCGTGCTGGTCGGCTCCAGGAGCGCGTCGCCGGGGGTGCGGCAGGAGGTGCATTCGTAGCTGTCGGGTGCGTGGGCGCCGCCGAGCAGGCGGTCGGCCTCGTCGTCGCCGATCTCGGATCGGACCTCGTCGCTGACGTCGAGCATGCGCGGCACTGGGTCTCCTCGGTGCGGGGTCGGAAATACCGGTTGGGGGCTGTCGGGGCCGGCGCCCGGGGTCTCGGGGCCGGCCCCCGGGGTCGAACGCGGTGGAGCCGGAAGGTCGGGTCTGTTCGAGTCGGGAGGCGACGGCGGCCCGGCCGCCCTTACCAACGGGCCCTTGTGGCAGGGGTCACGGGTGGGGGGTCGGGGTGACGGGAATTGCCTCTGATCCGATCGCGGAGGGTGTTCTCTGCGTCGCAATCTGTCGATCTCGGAGGCGGGACTGCCGGAATGAAATGGTGAGGTGAGTCACGGCTCGTCGATGTTTGATCTAGGAAATGACGGTTAAAACGGACAAATTGGACATATTTGCATGGTCGTTACCGCTGGTAACCCCGTGCTGAGCTGGGGAGACCTCCGGCTGTTTGAACCCCGGCCGCCCGCCTCGTAGCTTCATTGGCGGTGCAACGAGCACCACCCGGGTTCACCCCCGACGCACAGCCCGCCGGTTTCGCACCGGCGCCGGCGGTGCCCCCCGACGCGACCGCTCGAACAGGTCGCCGGTGTGTGGTGGGTGGCCGGGGCGGCACGGAACGTCCGACACGTACCCGGCCGCCCGACGGACGCGGCGAGCGATTCCAGACCCCCTCCAGGGCTTGGTTCCGCATGCCCTCCCGGGGCTGTCGAGAGGAACCTCATGACCTTCCGTAACGAGATCGCCGCTGCCACCACCACCGCCACCAAGCGCAACCGCGTCCGGATGGCTGTCGTGGCGGGCGCCGCTGTCGCGGCCCTGCCGGTGGCCGGCCTCGTCACGGCCACCTCGGCCTCGGCCGCCTCCGTCTCCACCTGGGACGCTGTCGCCCAGTGCGAGAGCGGTGGCAACTGGGCCATCAACACCGGCAACGGTTTCTACGGCGGTCTGCAGTTCACCTCCAGCACCTGGGCCGCCTTCGGTGGCACCGCCTACGCCTCGCAGGCCAACCTGGCCACCAAGGCGCAGCAGATCGCCGTCGCCGAGAAGGTTCTCGCCTCGCAGGGTCCGGGCGCCTGGCCCGTCTGCTCCGTCAAGGCCGGTCTGACCAAGGGCGGCGCCGCCGCCGCGGTCGACACCTCCACCCCGAAGGCCACCGAGGCCCCGAAGCCGGCCGCCCCCAAGGCCACCGAGGCTCCGAAGGCCGCCGCGCCGAAGGCCGTCGAGGCCCCCAAGGCCGCGCCGAAGGCCGTCGAGGCCCCGAAGGCCGTCGAGACCCCCAAGGCTGTCGAGGCTCCCAAGGCCGCGCCGAAGGCCGACGCCGCGTCCAAGGCCGACAAGGCCGCGAAGTCCGGCAAGTCCTGGACCTCGAACGACGCCAAGCAGGTCAACGGCACCTACACCGTCAAGGCCGGCGACACCCTGAGCAGCATCGCCGCCGCCAAGGGCATCGACTGGCACGCCCTGTACGACAACAACGCCAAGGTCATCGGTGGCAACCCGGACCTGATCCTCCCGGGCCAGACCCTCACCGTCTGATCCGACGCCGGCCGGTCCGAGACCGGTCGATCCGGCGGCGTCCGGTCTCGGACGCCGGCCGGTCCACGCCTCCACGGCCGCCCTTCCGCACTGCGGGAGGGCGGCCGTCGGGGCTTCCGGCGTGTCCGGGGCTGCCGGGGGTCTCCGGTGGTTTCCGGGGCTTCCGGTGTTCCCGGTGTTCCCGGTTCCCGGTGTTCCCGGTGGTTTCCGGGCCCGGTGGCGGTGGCCGCGTCCGGTCCCTGCAGTATCCGGCCGTTGTCGGAGGGATGCGCGAGGATGGGGGCGTGACCCAGGGCGAGTTGTTCGGCGGACTCTTCGACGCCTCCCCCGACCGCGGACGGTCCGAGCCGGCTCCGGGGGCGGTGTTGCTCCCCGGCTGGCTGGACGCGGCGGCGCAGCTGCGCCTGGTCGCCGCCTGCCGGGCGTGGGCGCGTCCTCCCGCCGGGATGCACACCGTCCGGATGCCCACCGGCGGGACGATGTCCGTCCGCATGGTCGGTCTGGGTCTGCACTGGTATCCCTACGGCTACTCCGGCACCGCCGAGGACGGCACCCCGGTCAAACCCTTCCCGTCCGAGCTCGGCGCGCTCGCCCGGCGGGCGGTGGCCGAGGCGTACGGGGCGGCGGGCGTGGACGAGGGCGAACGTGGTGGTGGCGGAGCCAGTGGAGTCGGCGGAGTCGGCGGAGTCGGCGGAGTCGGCGGTATCGCCGGGGCCGTCGGCTACGAGCCGGACGTCGCGATCGTCAACCACTACCCGCACGGTGCCCGGATGGGCCTGCACCAGGACCGCGACGAGCGCGTCGACGCCCCGGTGGTCTCGTTGTCGCTCGGCGACACCTGCGTCTTCCGGCTCGGCAACACGGAGACCAGGACCAGGCCGTGGACCGATCTGGAGCTGCGCGGCGGCGACCTGCTGGTGTTCGGCGGCCCGGCCCGGTTCGCGTACCACGGCGTGGTGCGGACCCTGCCCGGGACGGCGGACCCGGCGCTGGGGCTGACGGGACGGCTGAACATCACCGTCCGGCAGTCGGGCCTGTGACGCCTGTGACGCCTGTGACGCCTGTGACCGGCGCCGGACCGCTCCCACCTGCGGCGACATTCCGCGCAGGGGCTACTGTTCGACCTCGTTCGAGTGAATTGGTGCGGTCGGCCCGAGTGAGGGGAATGTCCCGGCTCGCCGAGGAATTCGATTGAGCTGGAGAATTCGAGAGAACGGGCTGCCGACGTCGGGGCGGAAGACCTCCGGCCCGGGCGGCGGCCCGGAGAGGACGTGTCCCATGGCTACCCCGGTCGACGATCTCGTCGCACTGCTGGACCTCGAGCAGATCGAGCTGAACATCTTCCGCGGGCGCAGCCCCGAGGAGGCGCTCCAGCGCACGTTCGGCGGGCAGGTGGCCGGCCAGGCGCTGGTGGCGGCGGGGCGCACCGTGGACGACGACCGCCCGGTGCACTCGCTGCACGCGTACTTCCTGCGGCCCGGCGTGCCGGGGGTGCCGATCGTCTACCAGGTGGACCGGCTCCGGGACGGCCGCTCGTTCACCACCCGCCGAGTGCTGGCGATCCAGGGCGGTCGGTCGATCTTCGCGCTGACCGCCGACTTCCACGCCCCGGAGCCCGACAGCATCGAGCACCAGTACCCGATGCCCGACGTGCCCGGTCCGGAGAAGCTGCCGAGCGCGCTGGACGAGGTCGGTTCCCGGCTCGGCGAGCTGCCTCCGTTCATCAGCCGGCGCCAGCCCTTCGACATCCGCTACGTCGACCGGTTGCGCTGGAGCACCGAGGAGCTCGCCGGGGTCGAGGCGCGCAGCGGCGTCTGGCTGCGCACCAACGGCGCGCTGCCGGACGACCCGCTGATCCACGTCTGCGCGCTCACCTACGCGTCCGACATGACGCTGCTGGACGCGGTCCGGGCCCCGGTCGAGCCGCTCTGGGGCACCCGGCACTTCGACATGGCCTCGCTGGACCACGCGATGTGGTTCCACCGGCCGTTCCGCACCGACGACTGGCTGCTCTACCAGCAGGAGTCCCCGATCGCCCACGGCGCCCGCGGCCTGGCGCGCGGGCAGATCTTCGACCGGAGCGGTCAGCTGGTGGTGTCGGTGGTGCAGGAGGGACTGTTCCGCCGGATCAAGGCCTGACGGGCGGCTGTGCCGCGAACGGCGTGTTGACCGGCGTGAACCGATGTGACAGGCGTGAACCGGCGTGACGGTGGTGCGACGGCTTTGCGACGGCCGTGCGACGGTGTCCCCGGCCGGGAATGCCCCGCCCGGGTACCGGATGTTCGATGGGGTGACGGAGAACGGACGGCCCGCCCCGCGGGCCCTTGACCGGAGTGGGAGGGCGAGCCGATGACGGCGACGGCCGCGGAGGAATGGCAGCACTGGAGCGACGGACGGGCGGCGACCGTCAGCGCGCCGCACGGCCAGCTGGCGCTGACCGGTACGCACTGGCTGGAGCCGGAGCCGGCGGCGATCGCCGGCCTGCCCGGGCTCTGGTGGGCGGACGCGGAGGGCGTGCGGCTGCGGGCGGCGGCGGCCGACGGCATCGCCGTCGCGGGGGCGGGTGCCCCCGTCGACGGCGAGGTGCTGCTGCGCCCGGACACCGATCCGGCGGCGGACACCGCCGCGCTCGGCGAGGTGCTGCTGGTGCCGATCGAGCGCGAGGGCGAGCCGGCCCTGCGGGTCTTCGACCCGGACGCGCCCGGGCGAGCGTCGTTCGCCGGGATCTCGGCCTACCCCTATGCGCCGGAGTGGGCCGTTCCGGCGGTCTTCACCCCCTTCGAGGACGGCACCGGGCAGACGGTGCTCGTCCCGAACGCCGACGGCAAGGAGCGCCCGCTCGCGGTGACCGGGCAGGTCGCGTTCACCGTCGCGGGCGAGCACCGCACCCTGACGGTCAGCCGCTCGGGCGACGGCCGGTTGAGCGGGGTGATCGCCGACGCGACCAGCGGCCGGGACACCTACCGCTTCCGGTTCGTCACCCTGCCCGCCCCCGACCAGGACGGCCGCACGGTGCTCGACCTCAACCGCGCCTACCTGCCGCCCTGCGCCTTCGCGGACCACTTCATCTGCCCCTTCCCGCCGCCGGGCAACCGGCTGGACTTCGCGGTGGAGGCGGGCGAGAAGCAGGTCCTCACCCGGTAGGGCCCGTTGCCGCGGAGGCACCCGCCCGGTCCGGCGGGCGCCTCCGGGGCCGGGCGCTCGCCCCGGACGGTCGCGTGGCGGCTCCTCCGGTCGGGGCGGGGTTCGTGGTGCACGGGTCCGTTCGGGGGGCGGAGCCGTCCCACCGGGTGGCGATGACGTCGGGGCAAGCGGTCACAGGCGCCCCCGGTGTCCGCGGCCGGGGCGGCCGGGGCGACGATGGGGCACTGTGTCGACCAATCATCCTGCCAATTCGCCGACCGACGGAGACTCGCCGCCGGCCCCCGCCGTCGCCCCGCTCGCAGTCCCTCCGTCCTCCTCCCGCTACCGGCGGCTGGCCCGCGGGGCCTTCGCCGACCTCAGCCCCTTGCGCGACCACGCCGACTACCGACGGGTGTGGTTCGGCCAGTCCATCTCCTCCATCGGCCAGCAGATGACGGCCGTCGCCGTCTCCGTCCAGGTCTACGACCTGACCGGTTCCACCTTCGCCACCGGCCTGGTCGGTCTCTTCTCCCTGGTCCCGCTGATCGCCTTCGGCCTGTACGGCGGCGCCATCGCCGACACCGCCGACCGCCGCCGCCTCGGCCTGATCGGCTCGGCCGGCCTCGCCGTCGTCTCCGCCGTCCTCGCCGCCCAGGCGATCGCCGGCCTCGGGCTGGTCGCGGTCCTCTACGCCGCGGTCGCCCTCCAGGCGGCCTTCTTCGCGCTCGCCTCACCCGCCCGCTCGGCGATGATCCCGCGCCTCGTCCCCGCCGAACAGCTCCCCGCCGCCAACGCCCTGAACACCGTCAGCATGAACCTCGGCCTCACCGTCGGCCCCATGATCGGCGGTGTCCTCATCGGCGCCTACGGCGTCCAGGCCGCCTACCTGGTCGACACCGTCGCCTTCGCGGCCACCCTCTACGCGATGTGGCGCCTGCCCGCCATGCTCCCGCTCGGCGAACGCAAGGGCCGCGCCTCCGTCCTCGACGGCCTCCGCTTCCTGCGCGAGCAGCCCAACCTGCGCACCAGCTTCCTCGCCGACCTCGCCGCGATGATCTTCGGCATGCCGCGCGCCCTCTTCCCGGCCCTCGCCGTCACCTTCTACGGCGGCGACGCCCGCACCGTCGGCCTGCTCGCCGCCGCCCCCGCCGTCGGCGCCCTGGCCGGCGCCCTCTTCTCCGGCTGGGTAGGCCGCATCCACCGCCAGGGCGCCGCCGTCATGACCGCCGTCGCCGCCTGGGGCCTCGCCATCGCCGCCTTCGGCCTGGCCCGCAACCTCTGGCTCGGCCTCCTCCTGCTCGCCGCCGCCGGCTGCGCCGACACCATCAGCATGATCTTCCGCAACACGATGATGCAGGTCGCCGCCCCCGACGAGATGCGCGGCCGCCTCCAGGGCGTCTTCATCGTGATCGTCGCCGGCGGCCCCCGCCTCGGCGACTTCGAGTCCGGCGCCGTCGCCTCCCTCACCAGCCCGACCGTCTCCGTCGTCAGCGGCGGCCTCGCCTGCGTCGCCGCCATCCTCCTCCTCGCCGCCCGCCGCCCCGCCTTCCTCCGCTACGACGCCCGCCACCCCACCCCCTGACCCGCTGCCCCACCCACCCCCGACAACCCTGCAGCGAGCACCCCCCGACGTGCTGTATTGTTTTCCTCGTCGCCGGGTGAACCGGCCGACAAGGTCGAGAAACCCGAAGCCGAGCCCCCCAGGCTCAGCCCGGGCCACGAGACCGCGGGACGTGGCGCAGCTTGGTAGCGCACTTGACTGGGGGTCAAGGGGTCGCAGGTTCAAATCCTGTCGTCCCGACAGTGATGTCGGAAGGCCGTTGATCGGGAGAAATCCCAGATCAACGGCCTTTTTGCTGATGGCCCGACAGGTGGTGGGCGGCTGCGATGCCGCCGCTCCGTGATCCTGCCGGGGGCCAGTCGGGGACCGCAGCCATCGGCCGAAGGCCTGCCGTAACCGTGTGCGGCGGGCGCACGTTCGCACCTGCGCGAGGTTGCCGGCCTGCCGGCCCCCCGGGGGGCGCCTGCCGAAGGGGCCAGGTCGACCTCCGGCGAGGCGCGAAGGGCTGGTGCTGGCGCTGATGCAGCCTCGCCTTCCCTGGGCGGCAGGGCAGTCAAGTCTGCTGAGAGGGCGTCACATTTACGCGAACGAAGCCCGGCGGGCCTGCCGGACCATGAACTGGTGCACCACGACCCTTGTGCCGCCCGCGGGGTTGCCGGAGCCGTGGCTACCGATGCCCCGTCCGGGCGGGTCCGACTGGAACGGCCCCTCGTAGGGAGCCCACGGCCGGGGGACCACATCGGTTCCACAGGACTCACGGCACGGGACGTCGACGGTCTGCTCAGCTCCTCGTCTCCTCATGGTGAGAAGCGGGACAGACCCTCGGCAGGTCCCCTTCCGATGCACACCGTCTTCGCCGTCGACTGCCTGATGCCGGCGCTCGGCCTGCTCTGATCCCCGTCGACGTCGGTGCGCAGGGCGCGGGATCAGTCCTCGTCGGAGAAGACGTGTGTCTCGCGGGTGAAGGGGCGGGGGACGAGGGCCAGGCGGTCGGGCGGCCAGAGGTCGTCCCGCTCGTTGAGGCTGAGTTCGCCGCCGCGTCGCAGGAGCCAGATGATCTCGTAGTGGTACTGGAGCACCGTGTCGCCCGGGACCCGGTCCAGGAGGCCCGCGACCACCCGGACGACGTCGTCCTCCTGTCCCGACAGGTCGGTGGTCTTGTCCAGCCGGAAGGCGACCGAGACGGTCGGGGTGATGCGGAGGTCGGTGACCAGTGGGTTCCACGGCCTGGGGTTGGGGGCGAAGACCCGGATCCAGGTGCCGTACCTGGTGACGACGCCGTCGGTGAGCAGGTCGGCCGCGGCGGTGGTCGTATCGAACAGTCCGGCGCCCCGCGCGACGTCGTCCAGCACGTCGGCCACCTCGGCGATCGACAGTGGCGTGGCCAGGTTGAAGCTGTGGGAGATCGACATGGCTGGGATCCGTTCGGATGCGCTAGGGGTAGATGTGCAGGATATTGCCCTGCCGGTCGATCACCACGGCCTCCTGGAGCCCTTCGATCGGCCAGTCGTGGAGCTGGGCCTTGAGGGCCGAGACCTCCACCGGGGAATCCGCGAGGTTGACGACGATCCGGCTGGTCTGGCCTTCCAGGACCTTCTCCTCGATCCTCGAACCGACGTTCCGGGCACTCCGGCTGCTGGGTGAGACGCAGTCGAAGATCTCGCCCTCGATCCGGTAGTCGGGATTCTTAGGACCGGGGACCGACGGGTTCTGCTCGACGTGGTAGCCCTGCTTCGCCAGGATCTCCGCCGACTCGTTCTCCCGCTGGAGCGCGAGCCGGTTCTCGGCGGCGTCCTCCGGGTTGATCCGGGTGGTGGACCCCTGCGGCGTGGCGTTGGGGTCGGGGGCCCTGGACGGCTGGGTGCGGACCTCGCCCGCGCCGCCGCCCCCGCCCCCGCCGTTCCCCTCCATGTGGACCCGGTCGGGGCCCGCCGCGTCCTCGATGATCTGGCCCGCGCCGATGCCGGCCACGCCCAGGCCGGTGGCGATCACCCCGGCGGAGAGCACGTTCACGGGCACGCCGATCACGGCGCCCGCGCCGGTGAGGTCGAGGCCGGCGCCCAGCACCTCGCCTCCGGCGCCCAGGGCGGCCAGGCCGAGGCCGCCCGCGACCTCCAGCACCGCGCCCGGGTCGTGGACCATCGCGTTGCCCACCGAGGCCAGGTCCTCGACGGCGGTCTTGCCGAGGTCCAGGGCGAAGTCGCCGGCGTCGGAGAAGAAGTCGCCCACCTTGTCCAGCCAGCCGGGCTCCTCGGGAGCCTTGTCGCGGGCCTTGGCGATCGTGCGCGCCGCAGTGTCGCCCGCGCTCTTGAGCTGCTCCCGCGCGGTCTTGAGAGTCTGGTTCGCGGCCGCCCGGGCGCCCTCGCCGGGATCGGTGAAGGGCAGTTCGTGCCCGGCGTTGCGCTCCGCGTCCTGGTGCTCGGACCTGGCCTTGCCCGTGGCGCTCTGGCCCTCGTTCCACTGCCGGATCGCGTCGGCGGCCCGTTCCTGGGCCCAGGCCAGCGTCCACCGGTAGTCGGCCAGCGCCGTGGAGGCGTCGTGGAAGCAGTCGCCGGCCACCAGCCACTTCTTGGGCTCGCCGTGGAAGGCGTGCCGGAACGCGTCGCCGGCCTTGCCGGACCAGCCTTCGACGGTGTCGATGCGCTTGAGGCCCTCGCCGGTCGAGTGCAGGATGTCGCCGTAGCTCTTGAGCCAGGCGACGGTCGAGGCGATCGTTTCGGGGTTCCCCGGGACGAGTTCGCTGGGGTCACCGGTCTGCCCGAGGTTCTTGGCCACTACTTCACCCCGGGGTCCTCGCCGCCCGGACGGGTCACCGTGCCGCCCGGCTGGCCGAAGAGGGTTCCGTCGACCTCGCGGTAGGCCTTGACGCTCGCGGTCAGGCGCTGCGAGACCTGGGCGGCGTCCTTGACCAGGTGCTCGACGCCGATCTCCCAGCGGGTGCAGAACTTCTCCAGGACGTCGGCCAGGTGTCCGTGCCCGATCTCGTCCTTCCTGGGATCGAGGTCCTTCACCTTTCTGAACTGGAGCTTCGCCACCGTGCCGGTGATCCCGGAGGCGGCCTTTTCCAAGGCCGCCAGGTCCACCGTGAATCCCTCCGCCACAGGACCTCCCCCTTACAGCCCCTCGCCG
This sequence comes from Streptomyces sp. TLI_053, assembly GCF_900105395.1. Lineage (NCBI taxonomy): Bacteria > Bacillati > Actinomycetota > Actinomycetes > Kitasatosporales > Streptomycetaceae > Streptomyces > Streptomyces sp. TLI_053. The sequence continues at coordinate 2,945,828 of NZ_LT629775.1, read as the reverse complement.
GGTGTGAATCGACCCTCAGGACTCGCCCGCCGAAGCTAGCACGGCGGGTTTGCCCGTTGCACCGAAACGGCGCAGGAGGCGCCCGCGGACCGATCCCGGCGGGATCTACCGGTTTCGAACGGGGCGGGCGGGGCCGGTGTTCCGGGAGTGAATTCCCGGCGTGGCCGGAATAGGGGAGGCGCCGGGAATTCGGGGCCGGCCGCACCGGCAGCCAACCAGCCCCTGCATGACCGGTGCACCGTCACGGCGGCCGAGTCCCGTCCCGATCGGATATCGGTCCGCCTCGTGGCTACCGGTGACAGGTGTCGTGCCTCGGCACAGCGATCCTGGCCCAGGCATGGGCGTCCTACAGCTCGGCATCCAAGGGGCGGCCCGCAGCGCACCGCGGCTGATCACCGTGAAGTGCCAGGGCGGCGGTAGCTCGCCGCATGTCTGACGGGACGGCCGGGTTCATAGGCAAGGCTGACATGAAGCCCGCAGCTGAGGCAGCGTCGGGGCTGCGGAAAACCCTTGACGGCCATGGACTGGCTGGAGCGGGTGGCGAAGCTGAGACGGTGGACGAACAACGACGTTCGGGCGCCGCACACACCGTTGCTGCTGCTGTACGGTCTCGCGTCCCTGACGGGCTTCTTCGCGCTCGGCATCGTCGTGCAGACCGCGGCCTGGCCATGTGGTCGTCCGCCGGCCGCCAGCCGCGACCGCACCGCGGGGTTCGGTGCGTTGCGCAGCGTCGAGACCACCCAGTACAGCGTCGCCCGTCCCGCCGGTCCTCGGCCTGGCGGGTATCGTCCTGGTCGTCGCGCGTTCCGAGGGTAGGCGGGCCCGGGGGCGGGTATCAAGCGGCGGCCCGGTGACGGTGTTCAACCGAGCCGCCGCGGCGGTTGTACGTGTTCGGGGTGGGTTCGGGGGTGGCGGCCGGCGCCTGGCCGTGCGGCGGCCGTGATCAGTACAGTCGGGCCGGTAACCCCCCCAACTCCGCGGTCGCCGCGGTCTTTTGCCTGCCCGTGGCCACCCATCGACCTGGGGGGACCGCAGAACACGCCAGGGAGAAATGTATGAACCGGGCACTGGTATGCCTTCCTTTCGCGGGCGGCGGCGCGGGCTTCTACCGAGCCTGGAAGGACCTTCCGGACGGCTGCCCGAGTATCGTCGCGGTCCAGCTGCCGGGCCGTGAGGAACTGTTCGCCGAGCCGATGTACAAGGACGCGGTCACCGCGGCCGAGGAGCTCGCCCCGAAGATCGCCGAGCAGGTGCGCGGCTTCGACTCCTACGCGCTGTTCGGGCACAGCCTGGGCGCCGTGCTCGCCTTCGAGGTGGCCGGGCAGCTGGCCCGGCTGGACGGCAGGGGGCCCGAGCACGTCTTCGTGAGCGGCTCGCCCGGCCCGTGGAGCGGCCGTTCCGAGCGGGCCACCGGCCTCGGCGACGACGAGTTCGTGGCCAAGGTCGAGCAGTTCGCCGGCTACCGGCACGACGCCCTGAACGAGCCGGAGCTGCGGGAGCTGCTGCTGCCGCTGCTGCGGGCGGACGTCGAGATGCACGAGAACTACCGGCCGCAGGGCCGGACGCCGATCGCGGCGCCGGTCACCTCGCTGCGCGGCGACGCCGACGCCCTGGTGAGCGCCGAACAGGCCCGTGAGTGGGCCGGGGCCACCACCGGCGGGTTCTCCTACCGGGAGCTCCCTGGGCAGCACATGTACCTGGTCGACGCGGCCGACGCGCTGCTGGCCGCGGTCACCGCGACCACGGCCGGCCGGGACGGCCGGTGATGCGGCTCCAGGGGATGACCGCGGTCGTCACCGGGGCCGCCCGGGGACTGGGCCGCGCCTGCGCCGTCCGCTTCGCCGAGGAGGGCGCGGACCTGGTGCTGGTCGACATCGGCGGGCAACTCCCCGGAGTGCCCTACCCGTTGGGAACCGAGAACCAGCTCGGCCACACCGCGGACCTCTGCCGCGAGCGCGGCGCCGCCGTCCTCACCGAGAGCGCCGACGTGCGCGACCTCGACGCCTGCGCGGCGGTGGCCGAGCAGGCGCTGGAGCGCTTCGGCGCGGTCCAGGTGCTGGTCAACGGCGCGGGCATCGCCGCGCCGTCGGGCAAGGCGACCCATGAGATCAGCGGCGACGAGTGGCAGCTGATGATCGACACCGACCTCACCGGCGCCTGGCACATGATCAAGGCGTTCGCGCCCGCGATGGTCGCCCGGCGCGAGGGCAGCATCGTCAACGTCTCCTCCACCGCGGGCCTGGTCGGCTACCGGAACTTCGCCGGCTACGTCGCCGCCAAGCACGGGCTGATCGGCCTCACCAAGGCGGCGGCGCTGGACTACGCGCCCTACCGGGTGCGGGTGAACGCGCTGTGCCCCGGCTCCGTCCGGGACGACCCGCTGGTCGAGGGCCGGATGCTGGCCGAGATCGCCCGCTCCCTGGAGGTGGCGGTCGAGGAGCACGAGGAGGTCTTCACCCGCGCCCAGCCGATGAACCGGCTGATCGAGCCGCAGGACATCGCCGGCGCCGCCCTCTGGCTGGCCGGGCGGGACTCGTTCCAGGTCACCGGCACCACGCTGACCGTGGACGGCGGCTTCGTCGCGAAGTGATCGGCAGGCAGAACGACGGCTACGCGCCGGCCCGCCCCGACGGCGAGGCCGGCGCCCACATGTCAGGAGTCCTCATGGCACACGGCCTGCGCTACCGCGTGGCCGCAGGGCAGGCCGGCCGGGGGGCCGGCGGCTGCCACAGTCTCACCGTCCGGCTCGCCGGCGACGTCACCGCCGAGTCGGTGCACGCCCGGGCACGGACGGTGGCCGGTTCGCACGAGGCCCTCGCCGGGCTGCGGGTCTGGCGCGAACCCGGCGCGGCCCGGTCCGACGACCCCGCCGCGCTCGAACGGCTGCGCACCGAGGCGCAGCGCCCGCTGCACGGCGCCCGGACGGTGCGCGCCGTCCTGATCGAGCACGCGGACGGGGTGGCCGACCTGGTCCTGGTCGCCCGCCGCTCGGCCCTGGGTGGAGCCGGACTGCGGCAGCTCGCGGCCGTCCTCACCGGTGGGCGGCCCGCCGCCGACGGCCTGCCCGGCGTGGCGGACCGGCCCGCGCCCGCGACCGTCGCCACCCTGCCGCAACCCGGCCCGGACACCGCGCCCGAGTGGGGCCTCGGCGACCCGGAGGCGCGCGGAGTGTACGGCGAGGCCGCCGTCGAGCCGCTCCCGGCCGCCGTCACCGACGAACTGCTGCTGGCGGCCACCGCTGTCACCGTGGGCCGCCACGGCGACACCGTGGAACCGGAGCTGGCGGTGTGGTCGACCGCCGATTCCGGCTCCGACCACTGGGTGCACCGGGTGGACTGCCGCCCGGAGCGGACCGTCCGCGAGCACCTCGCCCAGTACCCGCAGCCAACGGACGGCGCGCCGGCCGGCCGGGTGAACCCGTGGATCGGCGTCGTCCTCGACGAGGACCGGCCCGGGGAGCACTACCGCCCCTTCCTGGCGCCGCCGCTGCCCGCCCTGGTGGTCTGGCGGCGCGCCGCCGACGGGACCGTGCGCGGCACCCTCCACTACCGCGAGCGCGACCTGGCGCCCGCCGTCGCCCGCGACCTGGCCGCCCATCTGACCCGGGTGGCTCAGCAGTTGGCCGCCTCGCCGGACCTCGCGCTGGGTGACGTCGAGCTGATCGGGGCGGCCGAGCGCGAGCGCCTGCTGCGGGCCGGTGCCACGCCCGCCGCCGGGGACCCGGCGCCGGACGCCGGGCGCACCGTGCACGAGCTGTTCGCCCGGGTCGCCGCCCGGCAGCCGGAGGCGGTGGCCCTGGTCGACGAGGACGGCGAACTGGGCTACGCGGAGCTGGACCGGCGGGCCGACCGGGTGGCCGCGGGCCTGCGGACGCTCGGCGCCGCACCCGGGGACACCGTGGTGGTCGCCCTGGAGCGCACCGCCGAACTGGTCGTGGTGCTGCTCGGCGTGCTCAAGGCCGGCTGCGCCTACGTGCCGGTGGACATCCGCTACCCGGCCGAGCGGCTGCGCTACACCATGGAGGACGCGGGCGCGAAGCTCGCCGTCGCCCTGCCGGGCGCGCTCCCGGAGGCGGGCGGCGTCCGGCAGGTCTCGCCGGAGGAGCTGTCCGGCCTCGCCGACGCCCCGGGCGTGGACGGCGCGGCAGGAGCGGCAGGAGCGGAGGGCGCGGGCCCGGCCTACGTCATCTACACCTCGGGCTCCACCGGCCGGCCCAAGGGCGTCGTGGTCCCGCACCGCAATGTGGCCGCCCTGGTGGAGGCCGCCACGGCGGGGTTCGGCCTGGGCGGCGAGGACACCTGGACCTTCTTCCACTCCTGCGCCTTCGACTTCTCGGTGTGGGAGATCTGGGGCTGCCTGCTCACCGGCGGCCGACTGGTCGTGGTGCCGTACTGGGCTTCGCGGGACACCGAGGTCTTCTACGAGCTGGTCGAGCGGCGGCAGGTCACCGTACTGAGCCAGACGCCGTCCGCGTTCGCCCAGTTCATCGAGGCAGACGCCCGGCGCGAGGGCCGGTTGGCGCTGCGACTGGTGGTCTTCGGCGGCGAGCCGCTGGACACCGGCATGCTTGCCGCCTGGTTCACCCGCCACTCGCACACCTCCTGCCGGCTGACCAACATGTTCGGGATCACCGAGACCACGGTGCACGTGACCGAGCAGACGCTGACCCCGGCCGAGGTGGTGGCCGGCAGCCGCAGTGTCGGCCGGGCGCTGCCGGGCTGGTCGCTGTCGGTGCGCGACCCCCGGGGCCGGGTGCTGCCGGCCGGGGTCGCCGGGGAGATCTTCGTCGGCGGCGCCGGCGTCGCCCAGGGCTATCTGAACCGCCCCGAGCTGACCGCCGAACGCTTCGTCACCGACCCGGACGGCGCCCGGGTGTACCGCTCCGGCGACCTCGGCCGGCTGCGGCCGGACGGCCGGCTGGACCACCTGGGCCGGATCGACAGCCAGGTGAAGCTCCGCGGCCACCGGATCGAGCTGGACGAGATCCGCGGCGTGCTGCTCGGCCACCCGGCGGTCGCCGCAGCGGCCGTGGCGCTGCGCCACGCCACCGAGGGCGACCGGGACACCGCCCGCCTGGACGCGTACTTCGTGGCGCGCGGCGGCCGGCTGGACGGCCGGGAGCTGCGCGCGCACGCCGCCGGCATGCTGCCCGACTACATGCTGCCGGCCACCTTCACCCGGATCGACGCCATCCCGCTGACCGCCAACGGCAAGGCCGACCTGGCCGTGCTGGCGGGGATGGCCGAGGAGCCGTCCGGGCCCGCACCGGCCGACCCGTCCGGCCCGTCCGGCCCGTCCGATGTGGCGGAGCCGGGGGACGGCCGGGCCGGCGATCCGACCGCGGCCGCCGTGCTGGCGCTCTGGGAGCGGCTGCTCAACACCGAGGTGGGGCTGCGGGACAACTTCTTCGAACTCGGCGGCAACTCGCTGCTGGTGGTCCGGCTGCTGCGCGAGCTGCGCGAGCAGGGCCTGCCCCAGGTGTCCATGCAGGACTTCTACCGCAACTCCGTCGCGGCCCAGTTCGTCGAGGTGGTCCGCAACGCGGCGGGCTGAGCCGCGGGCCCGCGCGCACCGCGGGCCGGGCGCCACTCCCGATGGGACGGAGTGGCGCCCGGCCCGTTCGTGCGGAGGCGTCAGAGCGCGGGCCCGGCGTCGTCCATCAGCCGGCTCTCCCAGGCCCAGGCCGCGATCTCCACCCGGTTGCGCACCCGGAGCTTGTTCTGGATGGTCGCCAGATGGCTCTTGACCGTGCTCAGCGAGATGAACAGCGCGGTGGCGATCTCCTGGTTGGTGCGCCCCCTGGCGATGGCCCGGATGACCTCGATCTCCCGCAGCGAGAGCGGCTGCGCCGGCCCGGTCACCCTGCTGTGCCGGGTCGGCGCCAGATTGCGCAGCAGCCGCAGGGTGATCGACGGGGAGATCAGCGCGTCGCCGGCGCTGGCGGCCCGGACCGCCTCGACCAGCAGGGCCGGTCCGGCGTCCTTCAGCACGAAGCCGACCGCCCCGGCGTGCAGGGCGCCGTGCACGTACTCGTCGAGGTCGAAGGTGGTGACGATGACCACCCGCAGCGGGTCGGCGACATGGGCGCCGGACAGCGCCCGGGTGACCTCGATGCCGTCCAGCTTGGGCATCCGGATGTCCACCAGGCAGACGTCGGGGCGCAGCCGCCGCGCCAGGTCGACCGCCTCGGCGCCGTCCGCGGCCTCGCCGACCACGGTGATGTCGTCCTGGTCCTCCAGGATGAGCTTCAGGCCGCCGCGGATCATCGCCTGGTCGTCGGCGAGCAGGACGTTGATGGTCAACGCGACTCCTTCACCAGGACCGGCACGGTGGCCAGCACCGACCAGCCGGCGCCGGCCTCCGGGCCGACGGTCAGCGTGCCGCCGAGCGCCTCGACGCGTTCGCGCATGCCGATCAGGCCGAAGCCGCCCTTCTGGAGGTGCCGGGCCCGGCCGTGGCCGGCCGGCACGTCGTTGGTGATGGAGATGGTGACGCCCTCCCGGCCCTGGGCGATGTCGACGACCGCGGAGCGCGCCTGCGAGGCGTGCCGGGCGATGTTGGTCAGGGACTCCTGGACGATCCGGTAGACGGTGGTGTCCACCTCGGGGGGCCAGGGCAGCGGCGCTTCGGGCAGCCGCAGTTCGATGTCCGGCCCGTGGCCCTCGAAGCGCTGGACGAGTTCGGGCAGGTGGTCCAGGCCGTGCGGGGTGGGGGAGGTGGTGACCACGTCGTCGGAGTCGCGCAGCAGCCCGACCACCCGGCGCATCGCGGCCAGCGCCTCGGCGCCCGCCCCCTCGATGCCCGCGAGGGTCCCGTCCAGCGTCTCGGGCCGCGAGCGGCCGACGATCCGGGCGGCCTGGGCCTGCACCACGATCCCGGTGATGTGGTGGGCGACCACGTCGTGCAGCTCCCGGGCCAGGATCAGCCGCTCGTCGTGCCGTACGGCCTCGGCGGCGGTGCGGCGGCGGTAGTCCAGGAAGCGCAGCAGCAGGCCGACCCCGAGGGCCAGCACCCAGACCTCGGTGCCCACCCGGAAGGCGGTGCTCGGGCCGTCCCGGGTCAGCCAGCCGGAGACCATCAGCACCAGGCCGCCCGCGGCGATCGCACCGGCCTTCCGGCGGGGCAGTGCCCGGATGGCCGAGCCGCCGAGGACCAGCAGCGCCAGGACCGCGCCGGGGCCGGGCTCGCCGGGCAGGTCGGCCAGTCCGGCGATCACGGCGGCTCCGCCCGCGACCACCAGTCCGGCGACGGCCGCCCACGCGCGGTTCCACTCGCGGGCCAGGGCGATCACGCAGACCAGCAGGCCGACGCCGGTGTCGAAGGCCCAGGGCCGGCCCTGGGACGCGTACTGCGCGGCCATGACGGACAGGACGGCGGCGAACACGGTGCCCAGCGCCGTGTTGACCGCGGCCCTCGGCCCGGCGGCCGATCGAAGAGCGGTAATCACCCTGTGCACGCTACGCGATCGGGTACCGGCGGCCGAACCGGCCGAAAGTAGGAGCGGGCGGGCCCGGACCGTCCTTTCGGCCGGTGCGGGCGCGGGCGCGTGACCAGCAGGCTGAGGTCATGGCTGATCTGACCTCCTCCGCCCCCGCCCTCCTCGCCGTCGCCGCCGAGGCCGAGAAGACCGTGCGCAGTCCGCTGCTGTACGCCTGGTGGGCGCTCAACCTGGTGGTGCTCGCCGCGGTGGTCTACGGGGCCTACTGGGGCGTCAAGAAGTACCGCTCCAGGCGCGCTCCGCGCCGCTGACGCCGCCCGCCCCCCGGCCGGGGACCGGGCTCCGGACACCCCCGCACCACGACCACTTCGCGATCCTCGATCGAGGGAAAGACCCACATGACACCGGTACTCGAAGCCGTGAAACTCGGCAAGCGATACGGCCGCCACCAGGCGCTGGTCGACTGCGACCTGAACATCCCGCAGGGGCGGGTGATCGGCTTGGTCGGCCCCAACGGCGCCGGCAAGTCGACGCTGCTGAACATGTCCTGCGGACTGATCAAGCCCACCGAGGGCACCATCCGCGTGCTGGGCGCCGAGCCCGCCGCCAACCCGGCCCACCTGGCCAAGGTCGGCTTCGTCGCCCAGGACACGCCGGTGTACGGCGACCTGTCCGTGGCGGACCACCTGCGCCTGGGCGCCCGGCTGAACCCGACCTGGGACGGCGCGCTGGCGCAGCGGCGGATCGCCCAGATCGGCCTGGACCCCAAGCAGAGGGCGGGCCGGCTCTCCGGCGGCCAGCGGGCCCAGCTGGCGCTCACCGTCGCGGCGGCCAAGCGGCCCGAGCTGCTGATCTTCGACGAGCCGGCGGCCGCGCTCGACCCGCTGGCGCGCTCAGGCTTCCTGGACAACCTGATGGAGTTCATCGTCGACCTCGGCGCGAGTGCGATCCTCTCCTCGCACGCGCTGCCCGACGTCGAGCGGGTCTGCGACTACCTGGTGGTCCTGGCCGACCACCGGATCCAGCTGGCCGGCGACGTGTCGGACCTGCTGTCGCGGCACTACCGGATCACCGGCGCCCGCTCCGACTTCGAGCGCTTCCCCGTCGGGGTGGAGCCGATCCGGGTCGAGCACACGCTGCGCGAGAGCACCGCGATCGTCCACGCCGAGGGCGGCCTGCTGTCGGTCGGCCCGTGGCGCGTGGACTCCGTCGACCTCGAGGAACTCGTCCTCGCCTACATGACCCGTGCGAACGAGGGCACCGCCCGTATCGTTCCGATGTCGACGGAGGCTCACCGATGATCTGGCTGACCTGGCGTCAGTTCCGTGTCCAGGCGCTGGTGGGCCTGACCGCGCTGGTCCTGCTCGCGGTCTATCTGGTGGTGCTCGGCACCCAGATCCACGGCTCCTACGACGACACCCTCGCGCGCTGCGCGGGCGGTGGCGGCTGTACCGGGCAGCTCGCCTCCGTCGCCGACGAGTACGGCGGCCAGGTGGACCTGCTGAGCTACCTGCTGCTGGCCGTGCCCGGGCTGATCGGCGTGTTCTGGGGCGCCCCGCTGGTCGCCCGCGAGCTGGAGGCCGGCACCCACCGGCTGGTGTGGAACCAGAGTGTGACCCGCGGCCGGTGGCTGGCCGTCAAGATCGGCTTCGTCGGCCTGCTGAGCGTGGCGGTGGCCGGCGTCTACAGCGTGGCGCTGACCTGGGCCGCGGGCCCGGTGAACACCATCCTGAACAACCGCTTCGAGCCGGCGCTCTTCGGCTCGCGCAACCTCGTCCCGCTCGGCTACGCGGCCTTCGCCTTCGCGCTCGGGATGACCTTCGGCCTGTTCATCCGGCACACCGTGCCCGCGATGGGCGCCACCCTGGTGGTCTTCGCGGTGCTCCAGGTCGTCATGCCGTCCGTGGTCCGCCCGCACTACCAGACCCCGGTCAAGACCACGGTGCCGCTCACCGCCCCGCTGATCAGCGGCCTCACGAAGATCGGGACCTACGGGGAGATCGGCGGCCTGCGGGTGCCCGGCGGGCCGTGGGTGGTGGAGACCACCGAGATCCTGGACGCCTCCGGCAAGGCGGTCGGCCACTCCGACTGGTACCAGGACTGCACCAACAACAAGTCGCTCACCGAGATGCCGGAGTGCCTGGCCAAGGGCAACATCCACGTGGACATCTCCGAGCAGCCCGCCGACCGGTACTGGACCTTCCAGCTGCTGGAGACCCTGATCTTCACGGTCCTCGCGGCCGGGCTGTCCGCCCTCTCCTTCTGGCGGATCCGCGGCCGCCTCAACTGACGCGGAGCGGCCGCGGATCCCTCGGCACCATGGCCTCAGCGGCCGGTCGGCTCCCGACCGGCCGTTACGGCGTTCCGGTCCCCGTCGGCCCCGTCGGCCCCGTCCGCCCCGTCCTCAGCCGGCGCGTCCTCCCGCGGCCCGCCCGCCGGGAGGGTGGCCGCCTCGGCCTCGGCCTGCCGGATGAACTGGGCGCGGTAGAGCTGGGCGTAGCGGCCGTCGGCCTCCAGCAGCTCCTCGTGGGTGCCGCGCTCGCGGATCTCGCCGGCCTCGACGAAGAGGATCTGGTCCGCCTCCCGGATGGTGGACAGCCGGTGGGCGATCACCAGCGAGGTCCGGTCCGCGAGGGTGGCCTTGAGGGCGCGCTGGATCGCCGCCTCCGACTCCGAGTCCAGGTGCGCGGTGGCCTCGTCGAGCACCACCACCGGAGGGTTCTTGACCAGCAGCCGGGCCAGCGCCAGCCGCTGCTTCTGGCCGCCGGAGAGCCGGTGGCCGTGGTCGCCGACCACGGTGTCCAGGCCGTCCGGCAGCGCCGCGACGGTCTCCCAGATCCTGGCCGTCCGGCAGGCCTCGACCAGTTCCTCCTCGGTGGCCTCCGGCCGGGCGTACGCCAGGTTGGCGCGGATGGTGTCGTGGAACAGGTAGGTCTCCTGGGAGACCACGCCGATGGCCGCCCCGAGCGAGTCCTGGACGAGGTCGCGCACGTCCGTGCCGCCGACCCGGACGGTGCCCTCGGTGGCGTCGTACAGCCGGGGGACCAGCTGGGTGATGGTGCTCTTGCCGGCGCCCGAGGGGCCGACCAGCGCCGTCATCCGGCCCGACTCGACGGTGAAGCTCATGCCGCGCAGCACCCAGGCCTCGGACTCCGACTCCGCGGTGGACGCGGCGGCCTCCAGCGAGGCGAGCGAGACCTCCTCGGCGGCCGGGTAGCGGAACGAGACGTCCTCGAACACCACGTCCGGCGACTTCGCCGCGGCGTCCAGCGGACGGGCGTCCGGCTTGTCGGTGATCAGCGGCTTGAGGTCCAGCACCTCGAAGACCCGGTCGAAGCTCACCAGCGCCGTCATGACGGTGATCTGCATGCTGGAGATCTGGTTGATCGGCTGGTAGACCCGGGCGAGCAGGGTGGCCATCGCGACCAGAGTGCCGATCTCGAAGGAGCCGTCGATCGCCAGGGCGCCTCCGAAGCCGTAGACCATCGCGGTCATCAGGCTGGCGAGCAGGGTCGCGATGACGAAGAACAGCCGGCTGATCGTCAGCTGGGTGATGTTCACGTCGCGGACCCGGCCGGCCTCCCGGGCGAACAGCGCGGACTCGTCCTGCCGGCGCCCGTACAGCTTGGCGAGCATCGCGCCGCCGACGTTGAACCGCTCGTTCATCAGCGAGCCGATCTCGGCGTCCAGCTCCATGCCGTGCCGGGCGAGGCGCTGCAGCCGGCGGCCGATCGCCTTCGCGGGCAGGAAGAACAGCGGGATCAGGACCATCGCCACCAGGGTGATCTGCCAGGACAGGTAGAACATCGTGGCGGTGATCAGGACGAGTGACAGGACCGTGGACACCGTCTGGGACAGCAGGGAGCCGACCGCCTGCTGAGTGCCGATCACGTCCGAGTTCAGCCGGCTGACCAGCGAACCGGTCTGGGCGCGGGAGAAGAACGCCAGCGGCTGGCGCTGCACGTGGTCGAAGACCTCGGTCCGCAGGTCGTAGATCAGGCCCTCGCTGATCCGCGCCGACAGCCAGGTCTGGACGTAGACGGCGACCGCGCTGACCAGGGCCAGCACGGCGACGCCCGCGGCCAGCAGGGCGACCACCCGCAGCTTGCCCGGCAGGATGCCCTCGTCGATGACCGCCTTGAGGATCAGTGGGCTCCCGGCGGTGATGACCGCGTCGGTGACCGCGGCGATCACCAGGGTCACCAGCGCCCAGCGGCAGTTGCCGGCGTACGGGAGGATCCGCCGCAGCGTGCCCGGTCGCACCCGTTGTGTGGTGACGCGCTTGTCCATGCGCGGTAGAAATGGTCCCGACAGACTCACAGTTGAATGCCTTCCTGATCTGTCCCGCGCGGCACGCGCGTGGTGGACGGCCGGACGGTCGCCGACCGGGGCGACGTTCGTGCGGAGGTTGCGGCGCGGCGCGGCGGCGTTCCGACCGGTGACGGCCCCGGAGGCCGCGTCGGGCCTGCTCGGAGCCTGGCCCGATACATGGTCGGGCGGGTCGAGGCTATGTGCAGGGCGGGATCGGTAACAAGCCACCACTCGAGCCAACTCGGGCCGTCCGACATGGAGTTCGGCGGCGCGTGTGCACGGTGCGCGGCTGCCGCCGGGGCCGCCCCGGCGGTTATGCTGCTCCGCGCCCTCCCGCCGGCGGTCCGCCCGCCGGACGGCCCGGGGTCCGTTCAACCGCGGCGTCCGCTCGGTTGAACGGACGGCGGACGCCGCCCGCCCGGTCCGCCCGGAGCGCATTTCCGGAATTCCCCGTCCGCGCTGCGCCGGGTTCCCGGCCGGTGTGTCCACGGACGGCGTTGAGGACGGAACCCGCGCTGTGTCATGGTCCTCCGGTCCGGAATTCACCGGGCCGGCGACGGGGTGAAGGAACATGCTGGCGAAGAGTCACGACAAGGGCCTTCCGGGAAAGGGCGGGGTGTAACCGACATGCCTTTCGCGGACGCCAACGGCATTCGGATCTCCTATCAGAGCACCGGTACCGGGGAACCCGTTCTGCTGATCATGGGCTCGGCCGCCTCCGGCCGGGTCTGGACGGTGCACCAGACCCCGGCGCTGGTCCGGGCCGGCTACCGGGCGATCACCTTCGACAACCGCGGCGTCCCGCCGACGGACGCGCCGGCCGGGCGCTACGCGCTGGCCGATCTGGTCCAGGACACCAAGGGCCTGATCGAGGCCCTCGGGATCGGGCCGTGTCGGGTGGTCGGGACCTCGCTGGGCGCCATGATCGCCCAGGAACTGGCCCTGAAAAGCCCGGAGTCGGTCCGCTGCGCGGTGCTGATCGGCACCAGGGCGCGCACCGACGCGTTCCGCCGGGCCCAGTTGCTGGCGGACCGCGCGCTGCTGGCGGACGGCGTCTCCGTCCCGCCCGCCCACCGGGCCGCCACGACGGTGCTCCAGATGCTGTCGCCCGCGACCCGGGACAACGACGACGAGGTCGCCCGCTGGCTCGACCTGTTCGAGCTGGCCGGCGACGACGGAGCGGCCCCGGGACAGGCCTGGGCCGATCCGGACGGCGACCGGCGCGAGGCCCTGAGCGGCGTTTCCGTGCCGTGCCGGGTGATCGCCTTCGAAGACGACGTGATCACCCCGCCGCACCTGTGCGCGGAGGTCGCCGAGGCCATTCCGGACTGCGATCTCGTGCGGATTCCGCGGGCCGGCCACATCGGATATCTGGAACGGCCGGCCGAGGTCAATTCGGCCGTCATCGAGTTCCTTGACAAAAACTAGCCAATCCGCAGCGTGGGGAGTTCTCTGCCATGGGCGTGCGTGACATCGAGTACGTAGAGCTGTACACGAGCGAGCCGAAGCCCGCTCTGGACTACTTCGTGGAGGCGATGGGCTTCACGCCGGTGGCCGAGTCGGCGGAGCGTGGTGCCGACTCCACCGCGCTGCGCTGCGGCGGGGTCCGCATCGTGGTGACCTCCGGTCGGGGCACCGAGGCGTTCCTGGACGCGCACGGCGACGGCATCGCCGATGTCGCGCTGGGCACGGACGACGTCGACGCGACCTACCGGGCGGCGCTGGACGCCGGGGCGCGGCCCGTCCCGGTCGAGGGCGGCGGACCGGCGGTGGCCTGCTTCGGCGACGTCCGCCACAGCCTGGTGCCCGTCGCGGGCGACCGGTGGCTGCCGGCCGGCCGCGAGTGGAAGGCGCTGGACGCCGCCGCCGGCCGGCCCGAGCGGATCCGCAGCCTGGACCACATAGCCGTCTGCCTGGAGGCCGGGACCCTGGCCGGGACCACCGACTTCTACCTGCGGGCCCTCGGCCTGGAGCGCTACTCCTCGGAGTACGTCGCGTTCGGCGACCAGGCGATGGACTCGATCGTGGTGCGCAGCGCCACCGGCGGCGCGACCTTCACCCTGATCGAGCCCGACCCGGCCAAGCAGGCCGGGCAGATCGACCGCTTCATGGAGCGCAACAGCGGGCCGGGCGTGCAGCACCTGGCCTTTCTGGTGGACGACATCGTTCCGGCGGTGCACGAGTTCCGCGCCAGGGGCGTGGACTTCCTGAGCACCCCGGCCGCGTACTACGACATGCTCGCCGAGCGGCTGGGCGACCTCTCCGAGGAGATCGCGGACCTCCAGGCCGCGCACGTGCTGGCCGACCGCGACGAGTGGGGCCACCTGCTGCAGTTGTTCACCCGCTCGCCCTACGAGCGGAACTCGCTCTTCTTCGAGCTGATCCAGCGCCGCGGCTCCCGGGGCTTCGGCAGCGCCAACATCCGCGCGCTGTACGAGGCGGTCGAGCGGGACCGCGTGGTCGCCGAATGAGCACCGAGGTGAGATCCGCCCTGACCCTGGCGGACGTCGAGGAGGCGGCCCGGCGCCGGCTGGACCCGGCGGTGTGGGACTTCATCGCCGGCGGCGCGGGCGAGGAGCGCACCCTGCGCGCCAACGTCGAAGCCTTCCGGAAGGTGCGGCTGCGCCCACGGGTGCTGACCGGAGCCGGGCGCCCGGACACCGCCACCCGGATCCTCGGGCGCACCTGGGCGGCGCCGGTGGCGGTCGCCCCGGTCGCCTACCACACCCTCGCCGACCCGGCGGGGGAGACGGCCACCGCCGAGGCGGCCGGCGCGGTCGGCGTCCCCCTGGTCGTCAGCACCTTCGCCGGCCGCGGCTTCGAGGACATCGCCGCCGTCGCGACGGCGCCGCTGTGGGCGCAGGTCTACTGCTTCCGGGACCGCGAGGAGACCCGGCGGCTGGTGGAGCGGGCCGAGCGGGCCGGGGTGGAGGCGCTGGTCCTGACCGTGGACGCGCCGCACCTGGGCCGCCGCAACCGCGACCTGCGCAACGGCTTCCGGCTGCCGGAGGGGATCGTCCCGGCGAACCTCTCCGGCGCCGACTACTCCTCCCCGAGCGGTCACGCCGCCGCCGAGTTCGACCCGGCGCTGGACTGGTCGGTGGTGGACTGGCTGTGCTCGGTCAGTCGGCTGCCGGTGCTGCTCAAGGGGATCCTGTCCGCCGAGGACGCCCGCCGGGCGGTCGCGGCGGGCGCCGACGGCATCGTGGTCTCCAACCACGGGGGCCGCCAACTCGACGGCGTCCCCGCCACGCTGGAGGTGCTGGCCGAGGTGGCCGGGGCGGTCGCCGGGGTTTGCCCGGTGCTGCTCGACGGCGGGGTCCGCCGGGGCGCGGACGTGCTGGCCGCGCTGGCGCTGGGCGCCGACGCGGTGCTGCTCGGCCGCCCGGTGCTGCACGGCCTGGCGGCCGGCGGCCGGGAGGGCGCCGAGCGGGTGCTGCGGATCGTCGTCGACGAACTCGTGGACGCGATGGGCCTGGCCGGGATCGGCTCGGTCGCGGAGGCCGGCCCGGCGCTGCTCTGGGACGGCCCGCGGACCGCCGCGGCCGCCGTGCCCGGGGCAGCCGCGGCGCCGCTCGCGCCGGCCGCCTCGACGGCC
The DNA here is from genome assembly GCF_900105395.1 of Streptomyces sp. TLI_053. Taxonomy (NCBI): domain Bacteria; kingdom Bacillati; phylum Actinomycetota; class Actinomycetes; order Kitasatosporales; family Streptomycetaceae; genus Streptomyces; species Streptomyces sp. TLI_053. The sequence continues at coordinate 2,930,481 of NZ_LT629775.1, read as the reverse complement.
CCCGGCGGCGGCCTGGGCATGGCGGACCTGCACCCGAGTCTGAGCGACCCGGTACTGGACACCATGAATTTCCTCAACGACATCACCCGCCGCTACCCGCGGGCGATCTCCTTCGCACCGGGGCGGCCGTACGACGAGCACTTCGAGACCGAGCAGATCTTCGACTACCTGCGCCGCTACCTGGACCACCTGGAGGAGCGCGGCTTCACGCCGGAGCAGCGGCGCGAGGCGCTCTTCCAGTACGGCCCGACCCGGGGCCAGATCCGCGAGCTGATCGCCGACTGGCTGCGCGCGGAGGAGGACATCGACGTCCCGGTGGACTCGATCGTGGTCACCGTCGGCTGCCAGGAGGCGATGGCCCTGGCGCTGCGCGCGCTGATCTCCGGGCCCGAGGACGTCCTGCTGGTGGCCAGCCCCTGCTACGTGGGCATCACCGGCGCGGCGCGGATCCTCGACATCGGGCTGGCCGCGGTCGCCGAGCGCGAGGACGGTTTCGACCCGGCCGAACTGGAGGCCGTGGTGCGCGAGCAGCGCGCCCTGGGCCGCCGGCCGCGGGCCTTCTACGTGGTGCCCGACCACGCCAACCCGTCGGGCAACACCATGTCGCTGGCGAACCGTCACGCGCTGCTGGAGCTGGCCGGACGGCTGGACCTGCTGGTGCTGGAGGACAGCCCCTACCGGCTGGTCAGCCCCGGTCGGCAGCTGCCCACCCTGAAGTCGCTGGACCGCGACCGCCGGGTCGTCCAGCTGGGGTCGTTCTCCAAGACGCTGTTCCCCGGCGCCCGGGTCGGCTACGCGGTCGCCGACCAGCCGGTGGCCGGCGCCGGTCTGCTCGCGGACGAGCTGACCAAGCTCAAGAGCATGATCACGGTGAACACCTCGCCGCTGAGCCAGGCCGCCGCCGCGGGCATGCTGCTGGCCGGCGAGGGGCGGCTCGCGGAGATCAACGCCGAGGCCGTCGCCCACTACGAGGGCGCCATGCGGGTGACCCTGAAGGCGCTGGACGAGCACCTGCCCGAGCCGCGCCGCTCGGCCCTCGGGGTGCGCTGGAACAAGCCCAGCGGCGGGTTCTTCCTGACGCTGAACGTCCCCTTCCGCGCCGACGACGCCGCGCTGGCGCGCTCGGCCGAGGAGTTCGGCGTGATCTGGACGCCGATGTCGTACTTCTACCCGCTCGGCGGTGGCGAGCACGCCATCCGCCTGTCCACCAGCTACCCGACGCACCCCGAACTCGAGGAGGGCGTGGCCAGGCTGGCCCGCTTCATCGAGTCCGAGTCCGCCTCGGAATCCGCCCCGGATTCCGGGTCCGCGTCCTAGTCCGCGTCCCAGTCCCGAACGGAAAGGGTGATCGCCATGGTGAGCCGTGTGCTCCCGCCGCGCAGCAGGCCCCGGATGTGGGGGTGGACGTTCAGGTGACCAGTGGACGCTCCGCCACCGCCACGCGGCACGTCCCCACCACGGCGCGGGTCGCCGGGGTCGGAACGGCCGTCACGAGCACGTCGTACTCCCAGCGCGAGCTGCTGGACCGCTTCGGGATCACCGATCCCAAGATCCGCTCGCTGTTCCTGAACAGCGCCATCGAGCGGCGCTTCCTGACCGTGCCGCCGACCGGCCCCGACGGGCTGCCGGTCCCCGAGATCCAGGGCGAGCTGCTCGCCAAGCACAAGCGGATCGCCGTCGACATGGGCGCCCGGGCCCTTCAGGAGGCCCTGAAGAACGCCGGGCTGGACCTCTCCCGGATCGACTACCTCTGCTGCGTGACGACCACCGGCTTCCTGACCCCGGGGCTCAGCGCGCTGATCATCCGGGAGCTGGGCGTCGACCCGTCCTGCCACCGGGTGGACGTGGTCGGCATGGGCTGCAACGCCGGGCTCAACGCGCTGAACGCCACCGCCGGCTGGGCGGCCGCCAACCCGGGCAAGGTCGCGGTCATGGTCTGCGCCGAGGCGTGCTCGGCCGCGTACGCGCTGGACTCCACCATGCGCACCGCGGTCGTCAACAGCCTCTTCGGGGACGGCGCCGCGGCGATCGTGGTGACCGTCCCGGAGGCGGGCGAGCCGGAGCCCGAGGGCCCCCGGATCCTGTCCTTCGCCAGCCACCTGATCACCGATGCGATCGGGGCGATGCGCTACGACTGGGACGACGAGCAGAACCGTTTCAGCTTCTTCCTCGACCCGGAGATCCCCTACGTCGTCGGCGCCAACGCCGAGCGCGTGGTGGACCGGTTGCTGTCCGGCGCGGGCCTGCGCCGCAGCGACATCGCGCACTGGCTGGTGCACTCCGGCGGCAAGAAGGTCGTCGACGCGGTCCGGGTCAACCTCGGCCTGACGCGGTACGACGTGCGGCACACCACCGGGGTGCTGCGCGACTACGGGAACCTGTCCAGCGGCTCGTTCCTGTTCTCCTACGAGCGGCTGCTCGCGGAGCGGGCCGCCGAGCCCGGTGACCTCGGCGTGTTGATGACGATGGGCCCCGGTTCGACGATCGAGACGGCGCTGGTCCAATGGTGAAGGGGAGAGCGATGGGTGACACCGGCCTGACTCTGCGGATCGACGGCGCGCTGCCGCCCTCGGCCGAGGCCGTCGCCGCGGTGAACGAGCTGTGCGACCGGGTCGAGGACGGCGTCGGCGGCCCGGTGGTCCTGGAGGTCTCCGGCACCCCGCTCCCGGGGTGGACCGAGGGCCTGGTGGTCGGCCTGGTCGGCAAGTGGGAGCGCGCGCTGCGCCGCCTTGAGCGGCTGCCCGCGGTGACCGTCGCCGTCGCGGCCGGCGAGGTCGGCGGTATCGCCCTGGACGCACTGCTGGCCGCCGACCACCGGATCGCCGGCGCCTCGGCCCGCCTGGTGCCGCAGAGTGCCGACGGCGGCGTCTGGCCCGGCATGGGCCTGTACCGGCTGGCCCGCCGGGGCGAGAGCGCGGTGATCCGCCGGGCACTGCTGTTCGGCACTGCCGTCGAGGCCTCCGAGGCACTGGCGGCGGGACTGCTCGACGAGCTGACCGACGACGCCGCGGGCGCCGTCGCGCGGATCGCCGGGCTGACCGCGGCGCTGCCCGGCAACGACCTGGCGGTGCGCCGGCAGCTGATGCTGGACGCCCTCGCCACCGGCTACGAGGAGGCGCTCGGCGCCCACCTCGCGGCCTGCGACCGCCTGCTGCGCCGGACCGCGGACACCCGGTCATGACCGTGCGGGCGACACCCGTGGCGGGCCCGGAGGCCGCGCGCGAGGTACGGAAGGACCTGGGTGCCGCCCGCGCCGCGCTCGCCCGGGCGGCCGGTGCGGAGCCGGCCGCCGGGAGCCCGTCCGACGCCCTGCGGGACCTGCGGGCGGCCTTCCTGGGCACCCACGTGGAGGCCGTCTACGCGGAGCTGACCGACCGGCACGCCCGTCCGCTGCGGCTGGACGAGCTGTGCCGGGCGGCCGCCGCGGCCTTCCCCGGCCTGCTGCCCACCGCGGAGCAGCTCGCCGCCGACCGCGCCCTCGCCCAGGAGGCCAAGGCCGGGCACGAGATCGACCAGGGGCTGTTCCTCGGCCGGGTGCTCGGCTCCCCGGTGGCGGGACCGCACCTGCTGGACGCGATGCGCCGGCCGACCGGGCGCGCGCTGGAGCTGCTGGCGGACTTCCGCCGCACCGGCACGCTCGACCTCGGCACGGTGCGGCTGGAGAGGGCGGACGGCGCGGCACGGATCACCATGACCCGCGACGACTGCCTGAACGCCGAGGACGACCGCCAGGTCGACGACATGGAGACGGCCGTCGACCTCGCGCTGCTCGACCCCGAGGTGCGGGTCGGGCTGGTGCGCGGGGGAGTGATGAGCCATCACCGCTACCGCGGCCGCCGGGTCTTCAGCGCCGGCATCAACCTGAAGGCGCTGCACGCCGGCGACATCTCGCTGGTCGACTTCCTGCTCCGGCGCGAGACCGGCTACATCCAGAAGCTGGTCCGCGGCCTGGTCGTCGACGACGGGCCCGCCTGGCGCCCGGCCGTCGTGGAGAAGCCGTGGGTGGCCGCGGTGGACGCCTTCGCGATCGGCGGGGGCTGCCAGCTGCTGCTGGCCGTGGACCACGTGATCGCGGAGGAGGACTCCTACGTCAGCCTCCCGGCCACGCAGGAGGGCATCGTCCCCGGCGTGTCCAACCTGCGGCTGACCCGGGCCACCGGGGCGCGGCTGGCCCGCCAGATCATCCTGGGCGGCCGCCGGCTGCACGCCTCCGAACCGCAGGCGCGCACCCTGCTGGACGAGGTGGTGCCCTCCGAGGACATGGACGGGGCCGTCGACCGGGCGCTGAAGTCGCTCCAGGGCGACGCCGTGGTGGCCAACCGGCGGATGCTGAACCTGAGCGAGGAGCCGCCGGAGGAGTTCCGCCGCTACCTGGCCGCGTTCGCGCTCCAGCAGGCGCTGCGGCTGTACAGCGAGGACGTGATCGGCAAGGTCGGCCGGTTCACGGCGCGCGGGGGCGGGCCCGGTGACGGCTGACGACCGGGCGCGGGTCCGGTACGAGAAGCGGGACCGGGTCGCGTACGTGACCCTGGACCGGCCCGAGGTGCTCAACGCGATGGACCGGCGCACCCACGAGGAGCTGGCGGCCGTCTGGGACGACGTGGAGGCCGACGACGAGGTGCTGGTCGTGGTGCTGACCGGCGCCGGCGAGCGGTCCTTCAGCGTCGGCCAGGACCTGCGCGAGCGCGCCCGGATCGACGCCGGCGGGGAAGGGGCGACCACCTTCGGCAGCCGGGGCCAGCCCGGCTGGCCCCGGCTGACCGAGCGGTTCGGCCTGGCCAAGCCGCTGGTCGCCCGGGTGAACGGCTACGCGCTGGGCGGCGGCTTCGAACTCGCGCTGGCCTGCGACATCGTGGTTGCCTCCGAGGACGCCGTGTTCGCCCTCCCGGAGGCCAGGCTCGGCCTGGTCCCCGGGGCAGGCGGGGTGTTCCGGCTCGCCCGGCAGCTGCCGCTGAAGACGGCGATGGGCCACCTGCTCACCGGCCGCCGACTGGACGCGCACACCGCGCTGCGGTTCGGCCTGGTGAACCAGGTGGTCCCCGCCGACCGGCTGGACGAGGCGGTCCGCGAGTGGACCGACGACCTGCTGCGGGCAGCCCCGCTGGCGGTGCGGGCGATCAAGGAGGCGGCGCTGCGCTCGCTGGACCTGCCGTTGCCCGAGGCGTTCACCGCCGAGTACGTCTGGGAGCGGCGCCGGCGCCTCGGCGCGGACGTCGTCGAGGGCCCGCGGGCATTCGCCGAAAAGCGCGAACCGCAATGGCGGGACCGCTGATCCGGTAATCGCCGGTCCTGGTGCACGTTGATCAATCCGACGGCCCCGTGCCAGAGTGGTCCGGGTTCGTTCAGCACGGAAACCGGGAAACGCCCCGGAGCCCGGCCGGTAATCGGCGGACGGTTGTTCTGAATTCCGTGTCATGACTCTTCTCAATGAAATTCCCTGGGGGTGGTGCAGTGATGAGCGACGACGAGATGTTCCTGCGTTCGCGCGTCATCATCGAGCCGTTGGTGGACCGGTTCTACGCCTGGTTCCACACGGTGGCTCCGGTACAGGCGTCGATGAATCTCGCATTCCTCCAGGTGCCGATGCTGGAGTCCTATCTGGACAATCCGCAGGTGCACGTCGCGGCGAGCGTCAACCCGGAGCTGCGCGGCGGGTACTTCGTCAACATCGCCGAGGAGCGCGCCGCGGAGGTCCGCGAGCTGCTCGACTCGATCAAGACCGACCGGGCCGGCATGCTGGCCTTCGCCAAGGCGGTCGCCGACGCGGAGAACCTGCTGCGGGAGAACGCCACCGGCTACGACCTCACGCCGTTCTACCCGCAGCTGCCCAAGGAGCTCGGCGGCCTGGTGGAGCTGGCGTACGACACCAGCAACCAGGCGTCGGTGCGCTTCATGGAGCCGCTGGCCTACCGTGGCGGGCTGTACAGCGAGGACCGGCAGTCGGTCCAGATCTCGCTGGAGCCCGGCTACGAGCGGCCGTTCATCCTGAGCACGCCGCGGCTCGCCTCGCCGGACGTGCTGGAGGCGAAGATCCCGTTCCGGCACGCCGGCCTGGAGGAGCTGTTCCGCGCCCGCTTCCGCCCCACCACGGTGGGCCGGCTGCGCGAGGCCCTGGAACTCACCGACGCCCAGGCCGCTCTGCTGCCCGGGCTGCTGTCGGACCGTCCGAGCGTCTCGGAGGACCGCCACATCGAGGCCGGCGGCCGCATCCGCTACTTCGGCCACGCCTGTCTGGTGCTCCAGACGCCGCAGGCGGCGATCGTCACGGACCCGTTCCTGAGCGCCGACGCCAGCGCCGGCGACCGGTACACCTACGACGACCTGCCGGACTTCATCGACCTGGTCCTGATCACCCACGGCCACCAGGACCACATCGTCCTGGAGACCATGCTCCAGCTGCGCGGCCGGGTCGGCGCCGTGGTCGTCCCGCGCTCCTCGCGCGGCAACCTGGTGGACCCGTCGATCGGGCTCTACCTCAAGGAGCTGGGCTTCCCGGTCGTCGAGGTGGACGACTTCGACGAGGTGCCGTTCCCCGGCGGCAAGGTCGTCGCCACGCCGTTCCTCGGCGAGCACTGCGACCTGGACATCCGGGCCAAGTCGACCTACTGGGTCGACCTGGCGGGCAAGTCCGTGTTCGTCGGCGCGGACTCCTCGGGCATCGACCCGGTCCTCTACCGGCACATCCGCAACCACCTGGGCACCGCCGACATCTGCTTCCTCGGCATGGAGTGCGACGGCGCGCCGCTCACCTGGCTCTACCAGGCGCTGCTCACCAGCCCGGTGCCGAAGAAGATGAGCCGTTCGCGCAAGCTCTCCGGCTCCAACGCCCAGCAGGCCGCGGCGATCATGACCGAGTTCGGCGCCACCGAGGCCTACATCTACGCCATGGGCGAGGAGCACTGGCTCGGCCACGTCATGGCCACCACGTACAACGAGGACACCTACCAGATCCAGCAGATCAACGAGTTCCTCACCTGGTGCGCCGACCGCGGCATCAAGGCCGAGCACCTGCTCAACCAGCGCGAATGGCGTTGGTGACGCCGGCCGGGTGAGACCGGCCGGAACCCGATCCCGGGAAAAACCCCGCACGAAAGGAATGCGCTGTGAACCCCTTCGACGACCCCGATGCCTCCTTCCTGGTCCTGGTCAACGACGAAGGCCAGCATTCGCTCTGGCCGGTCTTCGCCGATGTTCCGGACGGCTGGCGGAAGGTCTTCGGCGAGGCCGCCCGGCAGGACTGCCTCGAATACATCGAGACCAACTGGACCGATCTGCGGCCGAAGAGCCTGATCGCCGCGATGGAGAGCAAGTAACAGCAAGCGGAAGTATTCGATCCGCCCGCGCCGGGACGAACGGCGGAGGAATTCCTCCGCCGCCCGGCGGCCGGCGAACGAACCGAGGAAAACGTCAATCCGGCCGGATGGCCCGGCGAGTGCCGGGGCCCGGCCCGTTTCGTGGAGGGGTGCCGAGATGCCCGATCTCACCGACCACCGGAACCTGCGCGACGCGTTCGCCGCCCAGGTCGCCCGGCAACCGGAGGCGACCGCGCTGACGATGTTCCGCGGTTCCGACGCCGAGGAGCAGGAGAGCCTGAGCTTCACCGAGCTGGCCCGCCGCGCCGCGCTGCGTGCCGGACGGCTGTCCGCCCGCTTCGCGCCGGGCGAGCGGGTGCTGATCGCGCTCCCGACCTGCACCCAGTTCGTGGAGCTCTACCTCGCCTGCCTGTTCTCCGGCCTGGTCGCGGTACCCACCCCGCCGCTCGGTGGCTCGGCCACCGCCACCGAACGGGCCGTCGCCATCGCCGCCGACTGCACCCCGGCCCTGGTCGTCACCACCGCCGACCACCGGGAGGCGCTCGCCGAGCGGCTGGCCGCGCTCGGCCTGGACGGCGCCCTGGTCGAGGCGGCCGGGGAGGCCGGCGACGGCGAAGCCACCGTGCCCACCGCCCCCGACCTGCCGCCGGACACGCTCGGCGTGCTGCAGTACAGCTCCGGCTCGACCGGTCGCCCCAAGGGCGTGATGCTCTCGCACCGCAACATCCTCACCAACATCCGCAGCATCGGCGAGTACTTCGGCCTCGGCGACGGCCCCGGCGGCTGCGGCAGCTGGCTGCCGCTCCACCACGACATGGGCCTGTTCGGGATGCTCACCACGCCGCTGATGGCCGGCGCGCCCGTCACCCTGATGTCGCCGAGCGACTTCGTGCGCCGCCCTGTGGAGTACCTGCGGATGATGCAGTGGTCGCGCAGCACCGTCACCGCCGTGCCCGACTTCGCCCTCGACCTGTGCACCCGGCTGATCAACGACCGGGACCTCGCGGACCTCGACCTCTCGCACGTGCGCCGCATCTGCAACGGCTCCGAGCCGGTGCACGCCGCCACCCTGGAGGCCTTCACCGAGCGGTTCACCCCCGCCGGCCTGCGCCCCGACGCGCTGTCACCGTGCTACGGGATGGCCGAGGTCACCCTCTACGTCTCCGGCACCCGGATCGGCACCCCGGCCAAGGTGTTCTCCGTGGACCGGGCCCGGCTGGAGGATTCCGGGCACCCCGACGTCCGGCAGGTCCCCGCCGAGCAGGGCCGCCCGCTGGTCGCCCTCGGCGCCCCGCACGGCATCCGGGTGCGGATCGTCGACCCCGCCGCCGGCCTGGCCGTCGCGGACGGCGCGATCGGCGAGATCTGGGTCAGCGGCCCGAGCGTCGGCAGCGGCTACTGGGAGCGGCCCGACCTCAACGACCAGGTCTTCGGCGCCCGGCTGCCCGACGAGCCCGGTACCGCCTGGCTGCGCACCGGCGATCTCGGCGCCCTCGTCGACGGCGAGGTGGTCGTCACCGGCCGGCTCAAGGAGGTGATGATCGTCCGCGGCCGCAACCTCTTCCCGCAGGACGTCGAACGCGAGGCCCGCGCCGCGCACCAGGCGCTCACCGGCTTCGTCGGGGCCGCCTTCGCCGTCGCTGCCCCGGACGAGCGGGTCGTCGTGGTCCACGAGGTCAGCCCCACCCTGCGGGCCGACGACCTGCCCGCCGTCGCCGGCGCCGTCCAGCGCCGGCTCTCCACCGAGGCGGACGTGCCCTGCCGCAACGTCCTGCTGGTGCGCCGCGGCACCGTCAGCCGCACCACCAGCGGCAAGATCCAGCGCACCGCGATGCGCGAGCGCTTCCTGGCCGGCGAGCTCACCGTGCTGCACGCCGAGCTGGACCCGCAGCTGGCCCTGATCGCCCGCGGCGGTGCGGCATGACCGCGCCGACGAGCCCCGCCGACGCCCTGGAGGCGGCCCTCGGCGACCTGGAGGACCTCGCCCGCGACAGCGCCGCCCTCGACGCCGCCGAGCGCTTCCCCGCCGAGGCCTGCGCCCGGCTCGACGCCCTCGGCCTGCCCGCCCACTACGTGCCGGCCGAGTGGGGCGGCGCCCTGCACGACCACGAGCGGCTGATCGGTCTCTGGCGCGGCGTCGCCCGGAGGGACGTCAGCATCGCGGTCGCCCACGGCAAGACCTACCTCGGCGCCGCCCCCGTCTGGGACGCCGGAACCCCCGAGCAGGCGAGGGACACCGCCGCCGCGATCCTGGCCGGCACCCCGATCGCCTGGGCGCTCTCCGAGCCCGACCACGGCGCCGACCTGCTCAACGGCGGCCTCACCGCCACCGTCACCGGGGACGGCTACCGCCTGGACGGCCTCAAGTGGCCCGTCAACAACGCCACCAGGGGCGGCCGGCTCACCCTGCTCGCCCGCACCGGCGCGCCCGGGACCGCCCGCGGCCACAGCCTGTTCGTCGTCGACAAGTCCGCGCTGCCCGCCGACACCTGGCGCAACCCGGCCAAGGCCCCCACCCACGGCATCCGCGGCATCGACATCTCCGGCATCGAGTTCGACGGCGCCCCGCTGCCGGCCGACGCGCTGCTCGGCCCGGCCGGCAGCGGCGTCGAGACCGTGCTGCGCGCCCTCCAGCTCACCCGCATCACCTGCGGCGCCCTCTCGTTGGGCGCCGGCGAGCACGGCCTGCGGCTGGTCGCCCGGTTCACGGCGGAGCGGATCATCCAGCACCGCCCGCTGCTCGACCGCGCCTACCCCGGCTCGATCCTCGCCCGCTGCGCGGCCCTGCTGGCCGCCGCCGAGGCCACCACCCTGATCGGCGCCCGGTCGGTGCACAGCCTCACCGGCGAGCTCAGCGTCACCTCCGCCGTGGTCAAGTCGCTGGCGCCCACCCTGGTCGACTCCCTGCTCGGCGAACTGTCCGAACTGCTCGGCGTGCGCTCCTACCTCACCGGCACCTACGAGCACGGCGCCTTCCAGAAGCTCTGGCGAGACCACCAGGTGGTCGCCGTCTTCGACGGCAGCACCCCGGTCAACCGCAGCGCGCTCGCCCAGCAGTTCCCCCGCCTCGCCCGGGCCCTGGCGGCCGGCGACATCGATGCGGACGGCCTGGCCGAGGCCGCCGCATCCGGCACCCCGCCGCGCCCGCTCGACCGCGGCGCGCAGTCCCTGCTCTCCCGGACCGGCTGCTCCGTCGTCCAGTCGCTGCCCGCGCTCGCCGAGGCGCTCGCCGCGCACGGCGCCCCCGACGGGCTGGCCGAACACGCCGCCGCCCTGGCCGCGGCCGCCCGCCGGCTCGGCACCCTGCTGGCCGAGGTCCGCCCGGCCGCCCGCCCGCCGATGGCCGCCTACGAGCTGGCCGCCGCCTACGAGCTCTGCTACGCCGGCGCCGCCGTCCTGCAGCTGTGGACGTACGGCGCGCCCGCCCACCGCGGCGAACCGCTCTGGCAGGACGGCCTCTGGGCCCGGGCCGCGCTGCGAGCCCTGCGTGTCCGGCTCGCCGCCGTGCTGCGCACCCCCGCGCCCGCCGACGCCCCCGGCGACGAGCGGATCGACGCGGCCCTGTCGCGGCACATCGCCGGGGCCGCCGAGACCGGCGCGCCCGTCACCCCGTTCGGCGCACCGCTGCCCATGTCCGCCGTCCGCAGTGAAGGAGCATCCGCATGAGCGAGCGGAGCGAGCTCATCGACCAGGAGCAGGACGGCCCCCGCAGCGCCGAGCGCCTCGACGCCCTGCTCGGCGACCCGCGCGACGCCGCGAACCCTGTCGGCCACGCCCGCGCCCTGGCCGCCGACGAGCGCCAGGAGATGCACGCCGAGGGCGAGCGCCTGCTCGACGCCTTCGGCCTCAACGCCGAGTTCGTGCCCGCCGCGCTCGGCGGCCGGCTGCGCCGCGCCGACACCCTCGCCGAGGTGCTGCGCACCGTATGGCGGCGCGACCCGTCGCTCGGCCTCGGCTACGGCTTCGCCTCCTTCATCGCCTCCGTCAACATCTGGACCGGCGGCGACCGGGAGCAGCAGCGGCGCACCGCCGGCCTGTTGCTCGCCAACCAAAGGATCGCCGCCGCGTTCCACGAGCTCGCCCACGGCAACGACTTCGCCCGGGCCGGCTTCACCGCGCAGGCGGCCGACGGCGGCTGGCTGCTCTCCGGCCGGAAGGAGATCGTCACCAACCTGCGCCGGGCCGAGGCGATGGTGCTGTTCGCCCGCACCGACGACCGGGCCGGCAGCCGCAGCCACAGCCAGTTCCTGGTCACCCGCGACGAGCTGCCCGCGAACCGGGTCCTCGACCTGCCGCGCTTCCCCAGCTCCGGCATGCGCGGCGTCCAGCTCGGCGGCATCCGCTTCACCGACTGCCCGGCGCCGGGCCGCGCCCTGATCGGCGGCGTCGGCCAGGGCATCGAGATTGCGCTGCGCTCCTACCAGGTCACCAGGGCGGTGCTGCCGGCGATGAGCGTCGGCCCGTTCGACACCGCGCTGCGCACGGCGGTGGAGTTCGCCCTGGAGCGCCGCCTGTACGGGGGCACCGCCGCCGACATCCCGTACGTGCGCGCCACCATCGCGCGCGCCTACGCCGACCTGCTCGCCGTCGACGCCTTCGCCGGGGTCGGCCTGCGCACCCTGCACCTGGACCCCGGGGCGATGGCCGTCTACGCGCCCGCCGCCAAGTACCTGACCTCCCGGCTGGTGCTGGACGGGTTCGAGGACCTGCGCTCGGTGCTCGGCGCCGCCGGCTACCTGCGCGAGGGCCCGTACGCGATCTTCCAGAAGATGGCCAGGGACATCGCCCCCGCCGCGTTCGCCCACGTCTCGCGGGCCGCCTGCCTGGTGATGATCCTGCCCCAGCTGCCCCGGCTGGCCCGCCGCTCCTGGCTGGTCGACGGCGCCGCCGCCAAGGAGGTCTTCGACCTCGGCGGGCCGCTGCCCGACCTGCCCTTCGACCGGCTCGCGGCCGGACTGCCGCGCGGCGACGGCCTGATCGGCGTGATCACCGAGGCCGCCGCGCAGCCGCAGCCGGGCCCGGTGGGCCGCTTCGCCGCCCGCCTGGAGGCCGAGCTGCGCGACCTGCGCGAGCGCTGCGCCGCCCTCGGCCCGGCCGGGATCACCATCGACGCCCCGCCGCAGGCCTTCGCCCTGGCGGACCGCTACACCGTGCTGCTTGCCGCCGCGTCCGCGCTCGCGGTGTGGGACCAGGGCGGCGAGCAGTACCCGCCGGAGGCCCTGCTGGGCGTCCTGGACCGGCTCACCGGCCGCCTCGGCGGCGAGTCCGTCCTCACGCCGGCCGAACGCGAGGACGTCGAGCAGCGGCTCTTCGACCTGGCCGTCCGGCGCTGCCGGGAGCACCGTCTCCTCGATCTGACCGCCCGCCCGATCGCGGGCCGAGAAGGGAACCACCGATGACCGATGCGGAACTGACGCAGTCCGTGCGCACGCCCGAGGAGATCGGGGCCTGGCTGACCGACCGGGTCTCGCACTTCCTGCAGATCCCGGCCGGCGAGATCGACCCCGACGCCTCCCTCGCCGGGTACGGCCTCGACTCGGTCTACGTCTTCGCCCTCTGCGGCGAGATCACCGACGACCTGGGTCTGCCCATCGAGCCCACGCTGCTCTGGGACATCGACACGCTGTCCGCGCTCACCGCCCACCTCGTGGGCCTCGCTGCCGAATAGGGGATGACGGGAATGGCTGCGCCTCAGGCGGAATCGCACGAGCTGATGTCCGGTCAGCTCGGGATCTGGTACGCCCAGCAACTGGCACCCGAGGACCCGGCGTACAACATCGCCGAGTACCTCGACCTCCGTGGCGACGTGCGGGTGGACCTGCTGGTGGCGGCGACCCGCCGGGCCCTGGAGGAAGCGGAGGCCTACCGGCTGCGCTTCCGCCTGGAGGGGCAGTCGCCGCGGCAGTACGTCGGCGCCGCGGACGAGCACCGGGTGGACGTCGTCGACCTGCGGGGCGAGGACGACCCGTTCACGGCCGCCCGGGCCTGGATGGCGGAGGACCTCTCCCGCCCGGTCGCGCTGACCGGCGGCCCGCTCGCCGCCCACGCGGTGCTCGTCCTCGGCGAGGACCGGTGCCTGTGGTACCAGCGGATCCACCACGCCGTTCTGGACGGCTCCAGCCTGACCTCCTTCGCCGCCCGGGTCGCCGCGCTCTACACCGCCGCCCTGCGCGGCGCGGAGCCCGAGGGCGCCGCGCTCGGCCCGCTGAAGGTCCTGCTGGACGCCGACCGCGCCTACCGCGCCTCGGACGAGCCGGAGGCCGACCGGCGGTTCTGGGCCGAGGCGCTGGCCGGCCTCCCGCCGACCGGCGAGGCGCACGGCCGGCGGCTCTCCGGCCACCCGGTGGTCCACGCCCGGGACGTGGCCCCCGAGGACGCCGCCGCACTGCGCGCGGCTGCCCGCGGCCTGCGGACCGGCTTCGCCACCCTGGCGATCGCCGCCGCCGCCGTGTACCACCACCGGGTCACCGGCCTGCGGGACTTCGCCGTCGGCGTCCCGGTCGCCGGCCGCACCGCCATGGCCGAGCTCGGCGTCCCCGGCATGACCTCCAACGTGCTGCCGGTCCGCTTCACGATCGGCCACCGCACCACCGTCGCCGACCTGCTGGGCGCCACCGCCCAGGCGCTGCGCGCGGGCCTGCGCCACCAGCGCCACCAGCTGCGCGACCTCCTGGCCGAGCGCCGGCTGGTCGGCCACGGCTCGCTCTGGGGCCTGAGCGTCAACGTCATGACGGTCGACCGCCCGCTGCGCTTCGGCGACTGCGAGGCCGTCCGGACCGGCCTGTCCAGCGGCCCCGCCGAGGAACTCAAGATCGACCTGATCGGCACCGCCGACGGCGCCGGCCTGCAGACCCTGGTCCAGCTCAACGCCGAGCGCCACGACCCCGCCGCCGGCCCGGGCATCGGCGACCGCTACCACCGCGTCCTGCGCGCGCTGGCAGCCGCCCGGCCCGCCGACGCCGTCGCCGGTCTCGAGGCGCTGGACGCCGCCGAGCGCGCCCGGGTGGTGCGCGACTGGAACGACACGGCGGTGGCCGTGCCGCAGGCGTCCGTGCCGGAGCTGTTCGCGGCGCAGGCGGCGCGCACGCCCGACGCGCCGGCCGTGGTGTGCGAGGGAACCGCGCTGAGCTACGCCGAACTGGACGCCCGGTCGGACCGTCTGGCGGCCTGGCTGCGCGGCGCCGGCGTCGGTGCCGAATCGGTGGTGGCGCTCTGCCTGCCGCGCGGCACCGAGATGATCACGGCCCTGCTGGGCGTCTGGAAGGCCGGCGCCGGCTACGCCCCGCTCGACGCCGAACACCCGCCGGAGCGGCTGGAGTTCGTGCTGGCCGACAGCGGCGCCCGGCTGCTGCTGGGTCACCGCGAGCTGGTCGCGGGCCTCAGTGCCGAGCGCGTGGTCCACCTGGACGACCCGGCGGTCGCGGCCGAGATCGACGCCGCCGGGAGCCCGGCCCCGGCGGCGGTGCTGCCGGGCCAACTGGCCTATGTGATCCACACCTCCGGCTCCACCGGCCGCCCCAAGGGCGTCGCCGTCACCCACGGGGGCCTGGCCAACTACACGGCCACCGTCCCCGCCCGGGTCGGCCTCGGTGCGCCCGGCGACCGCTACGCGCTGCTCCAGGCGCAGACCACCGACCTCGGCAACACGGTGCTCTTCGCCGCCCTGACCACCGGCGGCACCGTCCACGTCCTGGGCGCCGACGCCGCCACCGACCCCGACCGGCTCACCACCTACCTCGCCGAGCACCGGATCGACCACCTCAAGGCCGTTCCCTCGCACCTGGCCGCCCTCGGCTCGGCCGCCGGCCCGGCCGGCCTCGTCCCCGCCAAGTCCCTGGTGCTCGGCGGCGAGGCCGCCACGCCCGCCTGGGCCGGACAACTGCTGGCCGCTGCCGGCGAGCGCGCCGTCTACAACCACTACGGGCCCACCGAGGCCACCATCGGCGTGGTCACCGGGCGGCTGGACGCCCGCACCGCCGTCGCCGGCGCCGTCCCGCTCGGCACCCCCGTCGGCAACGTGCGGACGTACGTCCTGGACGACGCGCTGCGCCCGGTGCCGGTCGGCACGGTCGGCGAGCTCTACCTCGCCGGCGCGCAGCTGGCCCGCGGCTACGTGGGCCGCCCCGGACTGACGGCGGAACGTTTCGTCGCCAACCCGTTCGACTCCGGCGAGCGCCTCTACCGCACCGGCGACCGGGCCCGCTGGACCGCCGACGGACAGCTGTGCTTCGCCGGCCGCACCGACGACCAGGTCAAGATCCGCGGCTTCCGCGTCGAGCCCGGCGAGGTCCGCGCCGTCCTCGCCGAACACCCGGAGGTCGCCCAGGCGGCCGTCGTCGTCCGCGAGGACGTCCCCGGCGACCCGCGGCTCACCGCCTACCTGGTCCCCGTCGGCGACAACGCCGAACTCGCCGACACCGTAAGCCGGTTCACCGCCGAACGACTGCCCGGCCACCTCGTCCCCGCGGCCTTCGTCCTGCTCGACGCGCTGCCGCTGACCGCCAACGGCAAGCTCGACCGTGCGGCCCTGCCCGCCCCCGGCCCCGCCGCCGGCGGCGGCCGTGCCCCGGCGGACGCCCGCGAGGAACTGATCTGCCGCGCCTTCGCCGACGTCCTCGGCCTGTCCGCGGTCGGCGTCGACGACGACTTCTTCGCCCTCGGCGGCCACTCCCTGCTCGCCGTCACTCTGGTCGCCCGGCTGCGCGAGCAGCAGGTGCCGGTCTCCGTCCCCGCCCTGTTCCAGGCACCGACCCCGGCCGCCCTCGCCGCGGCCTCCGCCCCGGAGCCGATCGCCGTCCCGGCCAACCTCATCCCTGCAGGCGCCACCACGATCACCCCCGCCATGCTGCCGCTGGTCGAGCTCACCAGCACCGAGATCGCCACCATCGCCGCCGCGGTCCCCGGCGGCGCGGCGAACATCGCCGACGTCTACCCGCTCGCCCCGCTCCAGGAAGGCATCTTCTTCCACCACCTGGCCCGCGCCGAGGGCGAGGCCGACCCGTACATGAGCTGGGCGGTGCTCGAATTCGACACCCGGGCCCGGTTGGACGGCTTCCTGGCCGGACTCCAGCGGGTCGTCGACCGCCACGACATCTACCGCACCGCGATCGCCTGGGAAGGCCTGCGCGAGCCCGTCCAGGTCGTCCTGCGCGAGGCCGCCCTGCCCGTCCAGGACCTCACCCTGGACCCGGCCGGCGCCGAACCGGCCGAGCAGCTGCTCACCGCCGCCGGCCGCTGGATGGCCCTCGGCCGCGCCCCGCTGATGGGCGTCCACCACGCTCCCAGGCCGGACGGCGACGGCCACCTCGCCCTGCTGCGCATCCACCACCTGGTGCGCGACCGCACCTCCATGGACGTGCTGCTCGGCGAGGTCCGCGCCTTCCTCGCCGACCGGGTTGACGAACTGCCCGAACCGCTGCCCTTCCGCGACTTCGTCGCCCAGGCCCGCCTCGGCATCTCCCGCGAGGAGCACCAGCGCCACTTCGCCGGCCTGCTCGGCGACGTCACCGAGACCACCGCCCCCTTCGGCCAGCTGGACGTGCGCCGCGTCGGCACCGACCTCGGCCGGGCCCAGGCCGAGGTCGACGACCGGCTGGCCGCCCGGGTCCGCGAACTGGCCCGCACCCTCGGCGTCAGCCCGGCGGCGGTCTTCCACCTCGCCTGGGCCCGCGCCCTGGCCGCGCTCTCGGGCCGCGACGACGTCGTCTTCGGCACCGTGCTGCTCGGCCGGATGAATGCCGGCGCCGGCGCCGACCGCGTCCCCGGCCCCTTCCTCAACACCCTGCCGGTCCGCGTCCGCCTCGACGGCACCACCGTCGACGACGCCCTCACAGCACTGCGCCGGCAGCTCGCCGACCTGCTCGAACACGAGCACGCGCCGCTCGCCGTCGCCCAGGCGGCCAGCGGGGTGCCCGGCGGCCGCCCGCTGTTCACCTCGATCTTCAACTACCGGCACGGGCAGACCGTCCACGAGTCCGGCATCGACCTCGACGGCATCGGCGTCCTGGTCAGCCGCGAGTACACCAACTACCCGCTGAACGTCTCGGTCAGCGACTCCGGCACCGGATTCGTCATCAACGTCAGCGCGCTCGCCCCCGCCGACCCCGACCGCGTCCACGCGCTGCTCACCACCGGCCTCGCCAACCTGGTCGAGGCGCTCACCGACGCGCCGCGCACCCCGCTCGCCGCGATCGAGGTCCTCGACGACACCCAGCGCGCGCTGCTCCTCCAGGAGTGGAGCGGCGCCGGCGCCGTCCCCGCGGCCGCCCCCGCCACCGCCCCGGAGCTGTTCCGCCGGCAGGCGGGCGCCACCCCGGAGGCGACCGCCCTGGTCGACGGTGGCGAGCGCCACAGCTACCGCGCGCTCGACGATTGGTCCGACCGGTTCGCCGGCCACCTCAACCGGCTCGGCGTCGGCCCGGAGAGCGTCGTCGCCCTCCACCTGCCGCGCGGGCTGCGGATGACCGCCGCGATCCTCGGCGTCTGGAAGGCCGGCGCCGCCTACCTGCCGATCGACCCCGGCTACCCCGCCGAGCGGGTCGCCCACATGGTCGCCGACAGCCGCGCCGCCGTCGTCGTCGGCCTCGAGGACGACCTGGACGAACTGCCGCTGCGCCGCGTCCTGACGGTCGCCCTCGACGACCCGGCCACCGAGGCCAAGCTCGCCGCCCAGGCCCCCGCCCCGGCCCGCGAGCACCTCCCCGGCCAGACCGCCTACATCATCTACACCTCCGGCTCCACCGGCCGCCCCAAGGGCGTCGCCGTCACCCACGGCGGCCTGGCCGCCTACCTCGCGGCCGTCCCCGCCCGGGTCGGCCTCGGCGAACCCGGCACCCGGTACGCGCTGCTCCAGGCCCAGGCCACCGACCTCGGCAACACCACGGTCTTCGGCAGCCTGACCACCGGCGGCGAACTGCACATCCTCGACGCCCGGGCCGCCGTCGACCCGGCCGCGGTCGCCCGCTACCTGGCCGAGCACCGCATCGACCACCTCAAGGCGGTGCCCTCCCACCTCGCCGCGCTCGGCGGCGAGAGCGGCGCGGACGTCCTGCCGGCCCGCTCCCTGGTCCTCGGCGGCGAGTCCGCCCCCCTCGACTGGGCCCGCCGACTCGTCGCGCAGGCCGGCGAGCGGACCGTGCACAACCACTACGGCCCCACTGAGACCACCATCGGCGTGGTCACCGCCCGGCTCGACGAGGCCGCGCTCGCCGACGGCACCCTGCCGATCGGCACCCCGGTGCCCGGCACCCGGGTGTACGTCCTCGACGACGCGCTGCGCCCCGCCCCGGTCGGCGTCGCCGGCGAGCTGTACATCGCGGGCGCCCAGCTGGCCCGCGGCTACGTCGGCCGCGCCGCGCTGACGGCCGAACGTTTCGTCGCCGACCCGTTCGGCTCCGGCGGGCGCCTGTACCGCACCGGCGACCGGGTGCGGTGGACCCCCGAGGGGCGGCTGGTCTTCTCCGGCCGCGCCGACGACCAGGTGAAGATCCGCGGCTACCGGGTCGAGCCCGGTGAGGTGGCCTCCGTGCTGGCCGGCTACGGCCGCGTCGAGCGGGCGGTCGTCGTCGCCCGGACCGAGGGCACCGGCGAGCCGAGGCTGGTCGGCTACGTCGTCCCGGTCGACGAGGAGGACGCCGAGGACGCCGGATTCGCCGACCTGGTCCGCAAGTTCGCCGCCGGCCGGCTGCCCGAGCACATGGTCCCCTCCGCCGTCGTCGTCCTCGGCGCCCTGCCGCTGACCGCCAACGGCAAGCTCGACCGCGCGGCCCTGCCCGCCCCCGAGCGCGCCGGCGCGGCGCAGGCCCGCCGGGAGCCGGCCGACGAGCGCGAGCGCGTCCTGTGCGCGGCCTTCGCCGAGGTCCTCGGACTCCCGGCGGTCGGCGTCGAGGACGACTTCTTCACCCTGGGAGGCCACTCCCTGCTGGCGACCCGCCTGGTCAGCCGCGTCCGCGTCCTGCTGGACGAGGAGCTGCCGATCCAGGAGCTGTTCGCCGACCCCACCCCCGCCGGCCTCGCGGCCTGGCTCGCCGACAACGCCCACCACGCACAGAACGCCCGGCCGGCCCTGCGGCCGCGTCCGAGGGAGGAATAAAGCGATGATCCCCATGTCTTTCGCCCAGCGGCGGATGTGGCTCCAGTGGCGCGTGGAGGGAGCGAGCTCCACCTACAACAGCGCCACCGTCGTTCGCCTCACCGGACGGCTCGACCAGCAGGCCCTGGGCGCCGCCCTGCGTGACCTGATCGGCCGCCACGAGGCGCTGCGGACCGTCTTCCCCGAGGTGGACGGTGAGCCCGGCCAGCGGATCCTGGATCCCGCCGACCTGCCGTGGGAACTCGCCGTGGTGCGGGTGCTCGGGGCGGAAGACACGGGGCGGGCGCACCCCGGCCTGCCCGCGCTGCACGACCTCGCCTGGGACCGGGCGGTGCTGGACCTGCCCGCCGTCGAGGTGGCCGAAGCGCCGCCCGGCGCCGAGATCACCGCGGCGGAGCTCACCGGCGCCGTCGCCCGGGCCGCCCGGCACCCGTTCGACCTCGCCACCGAAGTGCCCGTCAGGGCCTGGCTGTTCGAGCTGACCGAGGACGAGCACGTCCTCGTCCTGGTACTGCATCACATCGCCACCGACGGCTGGTCGGGCGGCCCGCTCGCCCGCGACCTGTCCGCCGCCTACGCGGCCAGGTGCGCGGGGCGGGCCCCGCAGTGGGAGCCGCTGCCGATCCAGTACGCCGACTACGCGTACTGGCAGCGCGACCTGCTGGGCGACCCGCGCGACCCGGCCGCGCTGGGGTCGCGCCAGGTCGAGTACTGGCGCGACGCCCTGGCGGACGTCCCGGAGGAACTCGCCCTGCCCGCCGACCGCCCGCGCCCCGCGGAGGTCTCCCACCGGGGCCACGCGGTCGGCGTGAGCCTGTCGGCCGACACCCACCGCGCCCTCGCCGCCGTGGCCCGGGAGCGCCGCGCCACCCTGTTCATGGTGCTCCAGGCGGCCGTCGCCGTGACCCTCTCCCGGCTGGGCGCGGGCACCGACATCCCGATCGGCTCGCCCATCGCCGGGCGCACCGACGAGGCGCTGAACGACCTGATCGGCTGCTTCGTCAACACCCTCGTCGTGCGCACCGACCTGTCCGGCGACCCGACCTTCGCCGAGGTCGTGGACCGGGTGCGCGGCACCACCGTGGGCGCGTACGGCCACCAGGACGTGCCGTTCGAGCGCCTGGTGGAGGAGCTGGCCCCGTCCCGCTCGCTGGCCCGGCACCCGCTGTTCCAGGTCTTCCTCGCCCCGCTGGACATCGGCTCGTCCGTCGATCTGCCCGGTCTGCGCGGCGAGGCCCTGGTGCTCGGCCGCTCCGGCGCCAAGTTCGACCTGGAGGTCACGGTCGGCGAGGTCTTCGACGCCGACGGCGCGCCGGCCGGTATGCGCGGTGTGCTGATGGGCTCGGCCGACCTGTTCGACCACGACACGCTCCGTCGGCTTGCCGGGCGCCTGGTGCGGGTGCTGGAGGCGCTCGCCGCCGACCCCGCGCTGCGCCTGTCGGCGGTGGAGGTGGTGGATGCGGCGGAGCGTGCCTTGGTGGTGGGTGAGTGGAATG
The DNA here is from genome assembly GCF_900105395.1 of Streptomyces sp. TLI_053. Classification (NCBI taxonomy): domain Bacteria; kingdom Bacillati; phylum Actinomycetota; class Actinomycetes; order Kitasatosporales; family Streptomycetaceae; genus Streptomyces; species Streptomyces sp. TLI_053. The sequence continues at coordinate 2,909,581 of NZ_LT629775.1, read as the reverse complement.
CCACGGCTGCTGTGCTGTCGGAGTTGTCGGTGTCGGAGGTGTTCGCGGCGCGGGTGGCGGAGTCGCCGGATGCGGTGGCTGTTGTCGGCGGTGATGTTGCCTGGTCGTACCGTGAGTTGGACGGGCGGGTCGGCCGTTTGGCGTCGGTGTTGGTGGAGTGCGGTGTCGGTGTGGAGTCGCCGGTTGCCGTGGTGATGGAGCGTTCGGCGGAGTTGGTGGTTGTGCTGCTGGCGGTGCTGAGGGCCGGTGGGGCGTTCGTGCCGGTGGATGTGGCGTGGCCGTCGGCGCGGGTGGAGGCCGTGTTGGCGGACGCTGCTCCGGTGTGTGTGGTGACGACGCGGGACCGGGTGTCGGAGCTTCCGGCCGGTGTTCCGGTGGTGCTCGCGGACGCGGTGCCGGACGGTGCGGTCAAGTCCGTTGTGCCGCTTGCCGGTTCGATCGACCGGGCGGCGTATGTGATGTATACGTCCGGTTCGACGGGTGTGCCGAAGGGTGTCGTGACGACGCAGCGGGATCTTGTCGCGCTGGCGTTGGACCGGTGCTGGGGTGCGTCGGCGGACATGCGGGTGCTGTTCCACGCGCCGCACGCCTTCGACGCTTCGTCCTACGAACTGTGGGTGCCGTTGCTGTCCGGTGGGACGGTCGTGGTGGCCGAGCCGGTCGCGCTGGACGCCGCCGCGCTGGCCGCCCTCGTGGCCCGCCGGGGGCTGACGCACGTGCATGTGACGGCGGGTCTGCTGCGGGTGCTGGCGGACCAGGATCCGGGGTGTTTCAAGGGTGTCCGTGAGGTCCTGACCGGTGGTGATGTCGTTCCGGCGGCGTCCGTGCGGCGCCTGCTGGAGCACAACGAAGGTCTTGTCGTCCGGCACCTGTACGGGCCGACCGAGGTGACGTTGTGCGCCACCCAGCACGAGGTCCGCGACGGCGTCGGCGACGTACTGCCGATCGGCCGTCCGCTGGACAACACCCGTACTTACGTGCTGGACGACGCGCTCGTTCCGGTTCCGGTCGGGGTGACGGGGGAGCTGTACGTGGCGGGCGTGGGTCTGGCGCGCGGGTATGCCCACCAGTCGGTTCTGACGGCGGAGCGTTTTGTTGCGGATCCGTTCGGTTCGGGGGAGCGTCTGTACCGCACGGGTGACCGTGTCCGCTGGACCGCCGAGGGGCGGCTCGTTTTCGCGGGGCGTGCGGATGCGCAGGTGAAGATCCGTGGCTTCCGGGTGGAGCCGGGTGAGGTGGAGGCGGTCGTCGCCGGTCACCCGCGGGTCGCCCAGGCGGCCGTGGTGGTCCGTGAGGACAGCCCGGGGGACAAGCGCCTGGTCGCCTATGTCGTCCCCGCCGAAGGCCTGGACCTGGACGCCCTGCGCGCCCACGTCTCCGAGCGCCTGCCCGCCTACATGGTCCCCTCCGCGTTCGTGCTGCTGGAGACGCTGCCGCTGACCGTCAACGGCAAACTGGACCGCAAGGCCCTGCCCGCGCCCAGCTACGAGGCGGGCGCCGGCCGGGCTCCGGCGGACGTGCGTGAGGAGCTGATTTGCCAGGCGTTCGCGGAGGTGCTGGGCCTGCCGCTGGTCGGCGTGGACGACGACTTCTTCGCCCTGGGCGGCCACTCCCTGCTCGCCGTCTCCCTGGTCGAGCGCCTGCGCTCGCGCGGCGTCACCGTCGCCGTGCGCGCCCTGTTCGCCACCCCGACCCCGGCGAGCCTGGCCCACGCCACCGGCGGGGAGCACCTGGCCGTCCCGGCCAACCTGATCCCGGCGGGCGCCACCGCGCTGACCCCGGCGATGCTGCCGCTGGTCGACCTCACCGACGCCGAACTCGCCACCGTCGTCGCCGCCGTCCCGGGCGGCGCGGCGAACATCGCGGACGTCTACCCGCTCGCCCCCCTCCAGGAAGGTATCTTCTTCGATCACCTGATGGCCGACCGGGAGGCCGGTGGCGACGCCTACCTGCTGCCCGTCTCGCTCGCCTTCGACTCCCGCCGGCGGCTGGACGCCTTCACCGAGGTGCTGCGCCGGGTGCTGGCCCGGCACGACGTCTACCGCACGGCGATCCTCTGGGAGGGCCTGCGCGAGCCCGTGCAGGTCGTGCTCCGCGAGGCCGCGCTGCCGGTCACCGAGGTCGCCCTCGACGCCGGGTGTGCGGACCCGGCGGAGGAGTTGCTGGCCGCGGCCGGCGGCTGGCTGGAGCTGGACCGGGCACCGCTGCTGAGCATGCACACCGCGGCGGAGCCGGGCACGGACCGGTGGCTGGCCGTCCTGCGCATCCACCACCTCGTCCAGGACCACACCGCACGTGACGTGCTGCTCGACGAGGTGCGGGCGTTCCTGTCCGGCCGCGCCGACGAGCTTCCGGAGCCGCTGCCGTACCGCGAGTTCGTTGCCCGGGCGCGCCTCGGGATGCCGCGCGAGGAGCACGAGCGTTACTTCGCCGAACTGCTCGGCGACGTCACCGAGACCACCACCCCGTTCGGCCTGACCGACCTGCTCGGCGACAACGCCGAGACGGAGCGCGGCCGGGTGCCGGTGGAGGAGGGGACCGCCCGCCGGACCCGTGAGACGGCCCGGTCGCTGGGCGTCAGCCCGGCCACTCTGTTCCACCTCGCCTGGGCCCGGGTGCTCGGGGCCGTCTCGGGCCGCGACGACGTCGTGTTCGGCACCGTGCTGTTCGGCCGTATGAGCGCCGGCGCCGGGGCGGACCGGGTGCCCGGCCTGTTCATCAACACCCTGCCGGTCCGGGTCCGCCTGGACGGGTTCTCGGTGGCGGAGGCGCTGGACGGGCTGCGCGGCCACCTGGCCGACCTGATGGTGCACGAGCACGCCCCGCTCGCCGTCGCCCAGGCGGCCAGCGGCCTGCCGGCCGGCGGCGGCGCGCTGTTCAGCTCGCTGTTCAACTACCGGCATGCCGGCCCCGCCGTCCAGGGGCCCGACACCCTGCTCGACGGCGTCACCGTCACCCAGACCCGGGAGGGCGCCGGCTTCCCGCTGAGCGCGGCCGTCGACGACGACGGCTCCCGCTTCGCCATCACGGTGCGCGCGCCCGGTCGGGTCGGCCCGCACCGGGTCGCCGCCATGCTGCACACGGCGCTCGACAACCTGCTGCGCGCCCTGACGGAGGCCCCGGACAGCCGGTTCACGACCGTGGACGTGCTGGACGACGCGGCCCGGCGCCAGGTGCTGGAGCAGTGGAACGAGACCGCGGTCGAGGTGCCGGACACGACGCTGCCGGAGCTGCTGGCCGCCCAGGCCGCGCGGACGCCGGACGCGACGGCCCTGCTGGTCGAGCGCGCCGACCCGTCCTCCGCCGCCCCGTCCTACGAGGAGCTGTCCTACGCGGAGCTGTGGACGCGGGTGAACCGCCTGGCCCGGCTGCTGGCCGGCCGCGGCGTCGGCCCGGAGTCGGCCGTCGCCGTCATGCTGGAGCGCTCCGTCGACCTGGTGGTGGCCGTGCTCGCCGTGGCCACCGCCGGCGGCGCCTACGTGGCGGTCGACCCGGAGCACCCGGCGGAGCGGGTGGCCGGCATGCTCGCCGACAGCGCGCCCGTCGCCGTCCTGACGTCCCGGCCGCTCGCCGCCGGCGTGCCGGCGTCCGCCGGGGTCCCGGTGCTGGCGCTGGACCACCCGGCGCTCGTCGAGGAGCTGGCCGCCCTGGACGGCTCGCCGCTGACCGACGCCGACCGGGTGTCTCCGCTGCTTCCGGACCACCCCGCCTACGTGCTGTTCACCTCGGGCTCGACGGGGCGGCCCAAGGGCGTGGCGACCGCGCACCGCGCGATCGTCAACCGCCTGCTGGGCATGCAGGACGCGTACGGCCTGACCACCGCCGACCGGCTGGTGCAGAAGACGCCGTTCGGCTTCGACGTCTCGGTCTGGGAGATCTTCTGGCCGCTGACGCAGGGCGCCTCCCTGGTGGTGGCCCGCCCGGGCGGCCACCGTGACCCGGCCTACCTGGCGGAGCTGGTGCGGGAGACCGGCGTCACCGTCGTGCACTTCGTGCCGTCGATGCTGGAGCTGTTCCTCCGCGAGCCGGGGGCGGCCGGCTGCACCGGCCTGCGGATCGTCTTCTCCGGCGGCGAGGGCCTGTCGGCGGCGCTGCGGGACCGCTTCCTGGCGGCGCTCGACGTGCCGCTGTACAACCAGTACGGCCCGACGGAGGCGGCGATCGACGTCACCGCGACGCGCTGCTCCGCCGAGGACGGCGCCCGGGTGACCATCGGCGCGCCGGTGACCAACACCCGGCTGTTCGTCCTGGACGGCCGGCTGCGCCCGGTCGCGCCCGGCGTGACGGGAGAGCTCTACCTGGCGGGCGCGCAGCTGGCCCGCGGCTACGTGGGCCGGGCCGCGCTGACGGCCGAGCGGTTCGTCGCCGACCCGTTCGGGCCGGTCGGCGAGCGGCTCTACCGCACCGGCGACCTGGTGCGGTGGACGGCGGACGGCGAGGTGGAGTACCTCGGACGCGGTGACGACCAGGTCAAGATCCGCGGGCAGCGGGTGGAGTTGGGCGAGATCGAGTCCGTGCTGGCCGCCCACGCGGCCGGCGCCCGGGTCGCCGTCACGGTCCACCAGGCCGCCCCGGGTGACGGCCGGCTGGTGGCCTACCTGGCCCCGGCCGAGGGCGGTACGGCCGCGGACGTCGATGTGGACGCGGTGCGCACGGACGCCGCGGAGCGGCTCCCCGCGCACATGGTGCCGTCGGTGTTCGTGGTGCTGGACGCGCTGCCGCTGACGGTGAACGGCAAGCTGGACCGCCGGGCGCTGCCCGCCCCGGACCTCGGCGCCGAGGCCGGCGGCGGCCGGGCGCCGGCCACCGTCCAGGAGGAGCTGGTCTGCCAGGGTTTCGCCGAGGTCCTCGGCCTGCCCTCGGTCGGCGTCGACGACAGCTTCTTCCTGCTCGGCGGCCACTCGCTGCTGGCCATCACCCTGGTGCAGTGGCTGCGGGCGCGCGGCATGACGGTTTCGGTGCGCACGCTGTTCGACGCGCCGACCCCGGCCGCGCTGGCCGTGGCGACCGGCCCGGCGGAACTCGTGGTGCCGCCGAACCTGATCCCCGCCGGCGCCACCGCGCTGACCCCGGCGATGCTGCCGCTGGTCGAGCTGACCGAGGCCGAGCTGGCGACCGTGGTCGCCGCCGTGCCGGGAGGTGCGGCGAACGTGGCGGACGTGTACCCGCTGGCGCCGTTGCAGGAGGGCATGTACTTCCACCACCTGCTGGCGGACCAGGACGGCGGCGACGTCTACCTGAAGCCCTCGGTGGTCGAACTCGACTCCCGCGAGCGGCTGGACGGATTCCTGCGGGCGCTCCAGTGGATGGTCGACCGGCACGACGTCTACCGCACCGCGATCATCTCCGAGGGCCTGCGCGAGCCGGTCCAGGTGGTCGTCCGCCGCGCTGAACTGCCGGTCACCGAGGTCGCGCTGGACCCGGCCGGCGCGGAGCCGGTCGAGCAGCTGCTCACCGCGGCCGGCGGCCGGCTGGACATGGACCGGGCGCCGCTGATGCGGGTGCACATCGCACCGCACGCGGACGGCCGGCGCTGGCTGGCGCTGTTGTCGATGCACCACATCGTCCGCGACCACACGACGATGGACACCCTGCTCGCCGAGGCGCGGGCCTTCCTGACGGACCGGACGGCGGAGCTGCCCGAGCCGTTGCCGTTCCGCGAGTTCGTCGCCCGGGCCCGCCTCGGCGTGCCGCGCGAGGAGCACCAGCGGTACTTCGCCGGGCTGCTCGGCGACGTCACCGAGCCCACCGCCCCGTACGGGATGCTGGACGTCCACGGCGACGGCAGCCGGGTCGCCCAGGCCAAGCTGCCCGTCGACGGCGAACTCGCCCGCCGTACCCGGGAGACGGCGCGGTCCCTGGGCGTCAGCCCGGCGACCGTCTTCCACCTGGTGTGGGCGCGGGTCCTCGGCGCGCTGGCCGGCCGCGACGACGTGGTCTTCGGCAGCGTCCTGTTCGGCCGGATGAACGCGGGCGCCGGCGCCGACCGGGTGCCCGGCCTGTTCATCAACACCCTGCCGGTGCGCGTTCGCCTCGCCGACCGGGGCGTCCGGGAGGCGGTCGACGGCCTGCGCGGCCAGCTCGCCGAACTGATGGTCCACGAGCACGCGCCGCTGACCCTGGCCCAGACGGCCAGCGGCCTGGCCGGCGGGACCCCGCTGTTCACCTCGCTCCTCAACTACCGGCACGTCCGGCCGGCCACCGGGACCGGCGAGAGGCTCGAAGGCATCACCAAGCTCTACTACGAGGACCGCACCAACTTCCCGCTGGACGTGGCCGTCGACGACGACGGCACCGGCTTCGCCGTGGTCGTCGAGGCCGTCGACCCGGCCGACCCCGAGTACGTCTGCGCCCTGGTGCACGCCTGCCTCGACGGGTTGGTCACGGCGCTGGAGCACGACCCTGCTTCGCGGGTGGGGTCGGTGGATGTGTTGGGTGAGGTTGAGCGTCGTCGGTTGTTGGTGGAGTGGAATGCCACGGGGGTGGCGGAGTCGGGTGGTCTGGTTCCGGGGTTGTTCTCGGAGCAGGCGGGGCGGACTCCGGATGCCGAGGCGGTGGTGTGTGGTGAGGTGGTGTTGTCGTACCGGGAGTTGGACGAGCGGTCGTCGCGGTTGGCGCGTCGTCTTGTGGGGCTCGGTGTGGGTCCGGAGTCGGTGGTGGCTCTGGTGTTGGGGCGTTCGCCCGAGTTGTTTGTGGCGATTTTGGGTGTGTTGAAGGCGGGGGGTGCGTATCTGCCGGTGGATCCGGAGTATCCGGGGGAGCGGATCGGGTTCACGTTGGCTGATGCGGGTCCGGTGCTGGTGGTGGCGGAGTCGTCGACGGTGGGTGTGGTGCCGGCTGGTGTTGGGGTGCCGGTGTTGGTGTTGGACGATCCTGCGGTGGTCGCCGAGGTGGGGGCTCTGGACGGGTCTCCGGTTTCGGACGGGGATCGGGTGGGGGGTCTTCTGGCGGGTCATCCGGCGTATGTGATTTATACGTCGGGTTCGACGGGTCGGCCGAAGGGTGTGGTGGTTTCGCATCGTGGGTTTGTGAATCTGTCGTTGTCGCACGGGCGTTTTGGTGTGGGTGCGGGTTCGCGGGTTGCGCAGTTCGCGTCGATGGGTTTCGACATGTTCTGTGAGGAGTGGTTGTTGGGGTTGTTGTCGGGTGCGGCGTTGGTGGTGGTTCCGGTGGATCGGCGTTTGGGTGCTGATTTCGCGGAGTTCTTGGTGGGTGCGGGGGTGACGCATGCGACGTTGCCGCCGGCGGTGGTGGCGACGGTGCCGGAGGGTGCGTTGCCGGTGGGGTTTGTGCTGGATGTGGGTGGTGAGGCGTTGCCGGGTGAGGTGGTGGCGCGGTGGTCGTCGGGTGGGCGGGTGATGTTCAACAGTTATGGGCCGACGGAGACGACGGTGAATGCGGCGGTGTGGCGTTGCCGGCCGGGGTTGGGGTCGGGGGGTGTGGTGCCGATCGGTTCGCCGATTGTGAATACGCGGGTGTATGTGTTGGATGATGCGCTTGTTCCGGTGCCGGTGGGTGTGACGGGTGAGTTGTATGTGTCGGGTGTGGGGTTGGCGCGGGGGTATTTGGGTCGTCAGGGTTTGACGGCGGAGCGTTTTGTGGCGTGTCCGTTCGAGTCCGGTGAGCGGATGTATCGGACGGGGGACCGGGTTTCGTGGGATGCGGAGGGGAATCTGGCGTTTGCGGGGCGTGTGGATGATCAGGTGAAGATCCGCGGGTTCCGGGTGGAGCTGGGTGAGGTCGAGGCTGTTCTGTTGGCGCAGGCTGCTGTTGCGCAGGTGGCGGTGGTGGTGCGTGAGGACGTGCCGGGGGACAGGCGTCTGGTGGCGTACGTGGTCGCGGACGGCGATGTCGATGTCGATGTGGAGGGGTTGCGTGCGGTGGCGGGGCAGCGTCTGCCCGCCTACATGGTGCCGTCGGCGTTCGTCGTCCTGGACGTGCTGCCGTTGACGGTGAACGGCAAGCTGGACCGTAGGGCGCTGCCTGCGCCCAGCTACGAGGCGGGCGGGGGCCGGGCTCCGGCGGACGCTCGTGAGGAGTTGGTCTGCCGGGCGTTCGCGGAGGTGCTGGGCCTGCCGGTGGTGGGTGTGGACGACGACTTCTTCGCTCTCGGCGGCCACTCCCTGCTGGTCGTGTCGCTCGCCGAGTGGCTGCGCTCGCGTGGTCTCGCGGTGCCGGTCCGGGCGCTGTTCCAGAACCCGACCCCGGCCTCCCTGGCACGCGTCGCCGGTACCGGACAGGTGGTCGTCCCGCCGAACCCGATCCCGGTCGGTGGTGTGGACGAGCTGACGCCGGAGCTGCTGCCGCTGGTCGACCTGACGGAGGCCGAGATCGCCCGCGTCGTGGCGGCCGTGCCGGGAGGTGCGGCGAACGTGGCGGACGTGTACCCGCTGGCGCCGTTGCAGGAGGGCATGTTCTTCCACCACCTGATGGCGGACCGTGAGGGCACCGACGTCTACGTCACGCCCACGCTGCTGGAGTTCGAGTCGCGCGAGCGTCTCGACGCCTTCCTCGACGCCCTGCGCTGGGTGGTCGGCCGCCACGACGTCTACCGGACCGCCATCGTCTGGGACGGACTGCGCGAGCCCGTCCAGGTCGTGCTCCGCGAGGTGGAACTGCCCGTCGAGGAGGTGCGCCTGGCCTCGGCCGACGGTGACGTCCTCGACCAGTTCCTCGCCGCCGGCGGTTCGTGGATGGACCTCGACCGGGCACCGCTGATGAACGTGCGGATCGCCCCCGAGCCGGGCGGGAACGGCTGGCTGGCGCTGCTGCGCGTCCACCACCTGATCCAGGACCACACGGCCCTGGAGGTGCTGGTCGACGAGGTGGAGGCCTACCTGGCGGACCGGACGGGAGAGCTGCCCGAGCCGCTGCCGTTCCGCGAGTTCGTCGCGCAGGCCCGCCTCGGCGTCTCCCGCGAGGAGCACGAGCGCTACTTCGCCGGCCTGCTCGGCGACGTCGAGGAGACCACCGCGCCGTACGGGATGCTGGACGTCCACAGCGACGGCACCCAGGTCACCAAGCAGCGCGTGGTCGTGGCCGAGGAGCTGTCCGAGCGCGTCCGCAAGGTCGCGCGGACGGTCGGTGTGAGTCCCGCGACGGTGTTCCACCTGGTGTGGGCGCGGGTCCTCGGCACGCTCTCCGGCCGCGACGACGTGGTCTTCGGCACCATCCTGTTCGGCCGGATGGACGCCGGCGCCGGTGCGGACCGGGTGCCCGGCCTGTTCATCAACACCCTGCCGGTCCGGGTCCGTCTGGCCGACGGGACGGTGGGGGAGGCGCTGGAGTCCATGCGCGGCCAGCTCGCCGAGCTGATGGTGCACGAGCACGCCCCGCTCGCGGCGGCGCAGGCGGCCAGCGGACTGCCGGGCGGCAGCCCGCTGTTCACCTCGATCTTCAACTACCGGTACGGCCGCTCCGAGCCGCGCAGCACCAGCCCGGCGCTGAGCGGCATCCAGGTGCGCTCCTTCCGCGACCTGACCAACTACCCGCTGGTGGCGTCGGTCGACGTCGAGGGGACGGGTTTCGCGATCACGGTGGACGCGGTCGCCCCCGTCGACCCGGCCCAGGTGACCACTCTCGTGCACACCTGCCTGGACGCGCTGGTCACCGCGATGGAGCAGGACTCCGGTACCCGCCTGTCGGCGGTGGAGGTGGTGGATGCGGCGGAGCGTGCCTTGGTGGTGGGTGAGTGGAATGCCACGGCTGCTGTGCTGTCGGAGTTGTCGGTGTCGGAGGTGTTCGCGGCGCGGGTGGCGGAGTCGCCGGATGCGGTGGCTGTTGTCTGCGGTGATGTTGCCTGGTCGTACCGTGAGTTGGACGGGCGGGTCGGCCGTTTGGCGTCGGTGTTGGTGGAGTGCGGTGTCGGTGTGGAGTCGCCGGTTGCCGTGGTGATGGAGCGTTCGGCGGAGTTGGTGGTCGTGCTGCTGGCGGTGCTGAGGGCCGGTGGGGCGTTCGTGCCGGTGGATGTGGCGTGGCCGTCGGCGCGGGTCGAGGCTGTGCTCGCGGACGCTGCTCCGGTGTGTGTGGTGACGACGCGGGACCGGGTGTCGGAGCTTCCGGCCGGTGTTCCGGTGGTGTTGGCGGATGCGGTGCCGGACGGTCATGGTGAGGTTCCGTCGGTCGTTGGGTTGTTGGACCGGGCGGCGTATGTGATGTACACGTCCGGTTCGACGGGTGTGCCGAAGGGTGTCGTGACGACGCAGCGGGATCTTGTCGCGCTGGCGTTGGACCGGTGCTGGGGTGCGTCGGCGGACATGCGGGTGCTGTTCCACGCGCCGCACGCCTTCGACGCTTCGTCCTACGAACTGTGGGTGCCGTTGCTGTCCGGTGGGACGGTCGTGGTGGCCGAGCCGGTCGCGGTGGACGCCGCCGCGCTGGCCGCCCTCGTGGCCCGCCGGGGGCTGACGCACGTGCATGTGACGGCGGGTCTGCTGCGGGTCCTGGCGGACCAGGATCCGGGGTGTTTCAAGGGTGTCCGTGAGGTCCTGACCGGTGGTGATGTCGTTCCGGCGGCGTCCGTGCGTCGTCTGCTGGAGCACAACGAAGGTCTTGTCGTCCGGCACCTGTACGGGCCGACCGAGGTGACGTTGTGCGCCACCCAGCACGAGGTCCGCGACGGCGTCGGCGACGTACTGCCGATCGGCCGTCCGCTGGACAACACCCGTACTTACGTGCTGGACGACGCGCTCGTTCCGGTTCCGGTCGGGGTGACGGGGGAGCTGTACGTGGCGGGCGTGGGTCTGGCGCGCGGGTATGCCCACCAGTCGGTTCTGACGGCGGAGCGTTTTGTTGCGGATCCGTTCGGTTCGGGGGAGCGTCTGTACCGCACGGGTGACCGTGTCCGTTGGACCGCCGAGGGGCGGCTCGTTTTCGCGGGGCGTGCGGATGCGCAGGTGAAGATCCGGGGTTTCCGGGTGGAGCCGGGTGAGGTGGAGGCGGTCGTCGCCGGTCACCCGCGGGTCGCGCAGGCGGCCGTGGTGGTCCGTGAGGACAGCCCGGGGGACAAGCGCCTGGTCGCCTATGTCGTCCCCGCCGAAGGCCTGGACCTGGACGCCCTGCGCGCCCATGTCTCCGAGCGCCTGCCCGCCTACATGGTCCCCTCCGCGTTCGTGCTGCTGGAGGTGCTGCCGCTGACCGTCAACGGCAAGCTCGACCGGCGCGCGCTGCCGGCGCCGGAGTACGTCTCCGGCGCGGGTCGCGCCCCGGCCGGCGTGCGTGAGGAGCTGATCTGCCAGGTCTTCGCGGAGGTGCTGGGCCTGCCGCTGGTCGGCGTGGACGACGACTTCTTCGCGCTCGGCGGTCACTCGCTGCTGGCCACGCGCCTGGTGAGCCGGGTGCGGTCGGTGCTCGGGGTGGAGCTGTCCATCCGGGCACTGTTCGACGCCCCGACCCCGGCCGGGCTGGCCGCGTTGCTGGTCCGCGCCGAACCCGGTCGGGCGAAGCTGACCGAGGGCGTCCGCCCGGAGCGGGTGCCGCTCTCCTTCGCGCAGCAGCGCCTCTGGTTCCTCGGTCAGTTGGAGGGGCCGAGCGCCTCGTACAACATCCCGGTGGCGCTGCGCCTCTCGGGCGGGCTGGACCGGGAGGCGTTGGACGCGGCGCTGCGGGACGTGGTCGGCCGGCACGAGGTGCTGCGCACTGTCTTCCCGATGGCCGACGGCCGCCCGTTCCAGCGGGTGCTGTCCCTCGAGGAGTCCGGCTTCGCGCTGACGGTCGCCGAGGTGGCGCCGGAGCGGCTGGAGGCGGAGGTGGCCCGCGCGGCCGGCCACGCCTTCGACTTCGCCGTCGAGGTGCCGGTCCGGGCCTGGCTGTTCACCGAGGCGCCGCAGGAGCACGTCCTCGTCCTGGTCGTCCACCACATCGCCACCGACGGCTGGTCGATGGGCCCGCTGGCTCGGGATCTGTCCCTCGCCTATGCGGCCCGGCTGGCCGGCCGGGCGCCGGAGTGGACCGCGCTGCCCGTGCAGTACGCGGACTACGCGCTCTGGCAGCGGGAGCTGCTGGGCTCGGAGGAGGACAGCGAGAGTTTGATCGCGCGCCAGGTGGAGTACTGGCGGGCGAGCCTGGAGGGGGCGCCGGAGGAGCTGGCGCTGCCGCTCGACCACGCGCGTCCGGCGGTCGCCTCGCACCGTGGCCACGTCGTCCCGCTGCGGCTGCCGGCCGACCTCCACGGCGACCTGCTGCGCGTGGCCAAGGCGCAGGGCGTCACCCTCTACATGGCGGTTCAGACCGCCCTGACGGTCGCGCTGGCCAAGCTGGGCGCGGGTACCGACATCCCGGTCGGCACGGCGGTTGCCGGTCGCACGGACCAGGCGTTGGACGAGCTGGTCGGCTTCTTCGTGAACACGCTGGTGCTGCGTACCGACCTGTCCGGGAACCCGACGCTGGCCGACCTGCTCGGCCGCGTCCGGGAGACCAGCCTGGAGGCCTTCGCCCACCAGGACGTCCCGTTCGACCGGCTGGTGGAGGAGCTCTCTCCGTCCCGCTCGCTGGCCCGGCACCCGCTGTTCCAGGTCATGCTCACCGTGCAGAACACGGCGGCGGCGCCCGGCAGCGGTTCGTCGCCCGCCGAGCTGCGGGGTCTGCGGACCGAGCTGATGCCGCTCGGCGTCGGCGCGGCCAACTTCGACCTGGACATGAGCCTGGGCGAGGCCTTCGATCCGGAGGGCGCCCCGGCCGGCCTGCGAGGCTCGCTGACCGTGGCGGCGGACCTGTTCGACCCGGCGACGGCCGAGCGGATCGCGCGGAGTCTCCAGTCCGCCCTGCGGATCCTGGCCGACGCACCCGACACCCGCCTGTCGGCGGTGGAGGTGGTGGATGCGGCGGAGCGTGCCTTGGTGGTGGGCGGGTGGAATGCCACGGCTGCTGTGCTGTCGGAGTTGTCGGTGTCGGAGGTGTTCGCGGCGCGGGTGGCGGAGTCGCCGGATGCGGTGGCTGTTGTCGGCGGTGATGTTGCCTGGTCGTACCGTGAGTTGGACGGGCGGGTCGGCCGTTTGGCGTCGGTGTTGGTGGAGTGCGGTGTCGGTGTGGAGTCGCCGGTTGCCGTGGTGATGGAGCGTTCGGCGGAGCTGGTGGTCGTGCTGCTGGCGGTGCTGAGGGCCGGTGGGGCGTTCGTGCCGGTGGATGTGGCGTGGCCGTCGGCGCGGGTCGAGGCCGTGTTGGCGGATGCCCGACCGGTGTGTGTGGTGACGACGCGGGACCGGGTGTCGGAGCTTCCGGCCGGTGTTCCGGTGGTGCTCGCGGACGCGGTGCCGGACGGTGCGGTCAAGTCCGTTGTGCCGCTTGCCGGTTCGATCGACCGGGCGGCGTATGTGATGTATACGTCCGGTTCGACGGGTGTGCCGAAGGGTGTCGTGACGACGCAGCGGGATCTTGTCGCGCTGGCGTTGGACCGGTGCTGGGGTGCGTCGGCGGACATGCGGGTGCTGTTCCACGCGCCGCACGCCTTCGACGCTTCGTCCTACGAACTGTGGGTGCCGCTGCTGTCCGGCGGGACCGTCGTCGTGGCCGAGCCGGTGGCGGTGGATGCTGCGGTGCTGCGGGAGTCGGTCGCCCGTTACGGGCTGACGCACGTGCATGTGACGGCGGGTCTGCTGCGGGTGCTGGCCGACCAGGATCCGGGGTGTTTCAAGGGTGTCCGTGAGGTCCTGACCGGTGGTGATGTCGTTCCGGCGGCGTCCGTGCGGCGCCTGCTGGAGCACAATTCGGGTCTTGTCGTCCGGCACCTGTACGGGCCGACCGAGGTGACGTTGTGCGCCACCCAGCACGAGGTCCGCGACGGCGTCGGTGAGGTGCTGCCGATCGGCCGTCCGCTGGACAACACCCGTACTTACGTGCTGGACGACGCGCTCGTTCCGGTTCCGGTCGGGGTGACGGGCGAGCTGTACGTCGCCGGTACCGGGTTGGCCCGCGGCTACGCAGGCCGTCCCGCCCTCACGGCGGAACGTTTCATCGCTGATCCGTTCGGTTCGGGGGAGCGTCTGTACCGCACGGGTGACCGTGTCCGCTGGACCGCCGAGGGGCGGCTCGTTTTCGCGGGGCGTGCGGATGCGCAGGTGAAGATCCGTGGCTTCCGGGTGGAGCCGGGTGAGGTGGAGGCGGTCGTCGCCGGTCACCCGCGGGTCGCCCAGGCGGCCGTGGTGGTCCGTGAGGACAGCCCGGGGGACAAGCGTCTGGTCGCCTACCTCGTCCCCGGCGACGGCCTGGAGGTGGACGCGGTGCGCGCCCATGTCTCCGAGCGCCTGCCCGCGTACATGGTCCCCTCCGCGTTCGTGCTGCTGGACGTGCTGCCGCTGACCGTCAACGGCAAGCTCGACCGGCGCGCGCTGCCGGCGCCGGAGTACGTCTCCGGCGCGGGCCGGGCTCCGGCCGGCGTGCGCGAGGAGCTGATCTGCCAGGCGTTCGCCGAGGTCCTCGGACTCGCGGCGGTCGGCGTGGACGACGACTTCTTTGCCCTGGGCGGCCACTCCCTGCTCGCGGTCTCCCTGGTCGAGCGCCTGCGCTCGCGCAACGTCGGTGTCTCGGTGCGGGCGCTGTTCGCCACCCCGACCCCCGCCGGCCTGGCGGCGGTCGCGGGACCGGCGCAGGTCGTCGTGCCCCCGAACGCCATCCCGGCGGGCGCGACCGCGCTGACCCCGGCGATGCTGCCGCTGGTCGACCTCACCGACGCCGAACTCGCCACCGTCGTCGCCGCCGTCCCGGGCGGCGCGGCGAACATCGCGGACGTCTACCCGCTCGCCCCCCTCCAGGAAGGCTTGTTCTTCCACCACCTGATGGCCGACCGGGACGCCGGGGACACCTATGTCCTGCCGACGACCCTGGCGTTCGACGACCGGGAGCGGCTCGACGCCTTCCTCGCGGCGCTCCAGCGCGTGGTGGCCCGGCACGACATCTACCGCACGGCGATCCTCTGGGACGGTCTGCGCGAGCCCGTCCAGGTCGTGCTCCGCGAGGCCGCCCTGCCGGTCACCGAGGTCGTGCCGGACCCAGCCGGCTCGCCGGTGGCCGAGCAGTTGCAGGCCGCGGCCGGCGGCTGGCTGGAGCTGGACCGGGCGCCGCTGATGACGGCCCATGTCGCGGCGGAGCCGGGCACGGACCGGTGGCTGGCGCTGCTGCGCATCCACCACCTCGTCCAGGACCACACCGCTCTGGAGATCCTGCTCGACGAGCTGCGGGCGTTCCTCTCCGGGCGCGCCGACGAGCTGCCCGACCCGCTGCCGTTCCGCGAGTTCGTCGCCCAGGCCCGCCTCGGCGTGCCGCGCGAGGAGCACGAGCGCCACTTCGCCGAACTGCTCGGCGACGTCACCGAGACCACCGCCGCGTTCGGCCTGACCGACGTGCACGGCGACAACGCCGGCACCGAGCGCAGCCGGATGCCGGTGGACGAGGGGACGGCCCGCCGGACCCGTGAGACGGCGCGGTCGCTGGGCGTCAGCCCGGCCACCGTCTTCCACCTCGCCTGGGCCCGGGTGCTGGCGGCCGTCTCGGATCGCGACGACGTCGTGTTCGGCACCGTGCTGTTCGGCCGGATGAACGCCGGCGCCGGCGCGGACCGGGTGCCGGGGCTCTTCCTCAACACCCTGCCGGTCCGGGTCCGCTTCGACGGCGGGACCGTGGCCGGGGCGCTGGCCGGGCTGCGCGAGCAGCTGGCCGACCTGCTGGTGCACGAGCACGCCCCGCTCGCCGTCGCCCAGACGGCCAGCGGCCTGCCGGGCGGCAGCCCGCTGTTCAGCGCGCTGTTCAACTACCGCTACTCGGCGCCGTCGTCGTCGGCGCCGGAGCACGCGGACGCGCTGGCCGGCGTGCGGGTGCTGCGCACCAAGGAGGGCACCAACTACCCGGTGAGCGTGTCCGTAGACGACGACGGGACCGGGTTCGCCATCACGGCGGACGCGCCCGCCGCGGTCGGCGCGGACCGGGTCCGCGCCCTGCTGGAAACGGCGCTGGACAACCTGGCGGACGCGCTGGAGCGGACGCCGGACGCCCCGCCGACGGCGGTGGAGGTGCTGCGGCCCGCCGAGCGGCTGCGGCTGCTGGAGGCGTTCTCCGCCGAGGCGCAGGCCCGGCCGCAGACCCTGGCGGCGCTGCGCGAGCGGTACGGCGTCGAGCCGGCCGGCGCGTACGTGCTCGACGGCGGCCTGCGGCTGGTGCCGGCGGGTGCGACGGGCGAGCTGTACCTGGCGGGCGTGGCCGGGCCGGAGGGCGGGCGGAACCTCGCCGACCCGTTCAACCCGGGCGGGGCGATGCTGCGCACCGGTGACCGGGTCCGCTGGAGCGCGGACGGCCGACTGGAGTTCCCGGCCGCGACGGCCGAGGCGGCCGGGCCCGCCGCGCCGGAGGACGGCGCGGCGTCCACCGGCGCCGGCCGCCGGCCGTCCGGTCCGCGCGAGGAACTGCTCTGCCAGGTCTTCGCCGAGATCCTCGGCCTGCCGTCGGTCGGTGTCGACGACAACTACTTCCTGCTCGGCGGGCAGTCGCTGATGGCGACCCGGCTGGTCGGCCGGCTCCGGGCGGTGCTCGGTGTCGAGGTGCCGATCCGGGCGCTGTTCGAGAACCCGACCCCGGCAGGTCTGGCCGCCGGGCTGGCGCAGGCCGCGCCGGGACGCGCCGCGCTGGTCGCCCGGCCGCGCCCGGAGCGGGTGCCGCTCTCCTTCGCCCAGCAGCGGCTCTGGTTCCTCGGCCAGCTGGAGGCTTCCAGCGCCACCTACACCAACACCACCGCGCTGCGGCTCTCCGGTTCGCTGGACCGGGAGGCGCTCGGCTCGGCGCTGCGGGACCTGGTCGGGCGTCACGAGATCCTGCGCACGGTGCTCCCCGTCGAGGACGGCGAGCCCTACCAGCGGATCCTCCCGGCGGACGAGGCCGGCATCGAGCTGACCGTCGTCGAGGTGGCGCCGGGCGGCCTGGCCGCCCGGCTGGCGCAGGTGGGCGAGTACCCGTTCGACCTCGCCACCGAGATCCCCATCCGGGCCTGGCTCCTCGCGGAGGCGCCCGAGGAGCACGTCCTGGTGCTGGCGGTCCACCACAGCGCCACCGACGGCTGGTCGATGGGCCCGCTGGCCCGCGACCTGACCACCGCCTACACCGCCCGGCTGCGGGGGGAGGCCCCGTCCTGGGCGCCGCTGCCCGTCCAGTACGCGGACTACGCGATCTGGCAGCGCGAGCTGCTGGGCGGCGGGAGCGACCCGGACAGCGTGCTGGCCGGGCAGATGGCCCACTGGCGCGAGGCGCTGGCCGGGCTGCCGGAGGAGATCGCGCTGCCGGAGACCCGCCCCCGCCCGGCCGTCCCCACCCACCGGGCGGGCGACCTGCCGGTGCGGATCGGCCCGGAGCTGCACCGCGGCATCCTGGAGCTGGCCAAGGCCGAGGGCGCGACCGTCTTCATGGTGGTGCAGGCGGCGCTGGCCGCCCTTCTCAGCGGGCTCGGGGCCGGCGAGGACGTGCCGATCGGCGCCGCGGTCGCGGGCCGGGTGGACGACGCGCTGGACGACCTGATCGGCTTCTTCGTCAACATGCTGGTGCTGCGCACCGACGTGTCGGGCGATCCGACCTTCGGCGAGCTGCTGCGACGCGTGCGCGGCGCCGACCTGGCCGCGTACGCCAACCAGGACGTGCCGTTCGACTACGTGGTGGAGCAGCTGACCCCCGAGCGCTCGACGGCCCGCCAGCCGCTGTTCCAGGTCGCGCTGGTGGTGCAGAACACCCCCAGGAGCGAGCTGCGGATGCCCGGCCTGGCCATCGCCTCGGAGCCGGTCGCGGTCGGCGGGGCGCGCTCGGACCTGATGCTGAGCCTCGCCGAGCGGGTGGACGAGGACGGCGCCCCTGCCGGCCTCGGTGGCGCGCTGCAGTTCAGCGCCGACCTGCTGGACCGGGGGACCGCGCGCGAGCTGGCCGACCGCCTGGTGCGGCTGCTGGAGCACGTGGTCGCCGACCCCGGGCAGCCGCTGAGCCGGATCCCGCTGGTGACCGACGGCGAGCGCCGGGCGCTGCTGGACCTGGGCGCCGGTACCGCGCACCAGGTGCACGGCGCGGGCGGCGCGACCCTGCCGGAGCTGTTCGCGGCCCAGGTCGCGCGGAACCCGCGGGCCGTCGCGCTGGTCCAGGGCGATCAGGAACTCTCCTACGGGGAGCTGGACCAGCGGGCCGAGCGCCTCGCCCGGCTGCTGGCCGCCCGCGGCATCGGGCCGGAGTCGGTCGTGGCGGTGGCCATGGGGCACTGCGTCGAGCTGGTCGTCGCCTTCCTGGCGATCGCCAAGGCCGGGGCCGTCTACCTGCCGGTGGACCCGGCGCACCCGGCCGACCGGATCGGGTACATGGTCGCCGACGCCCGCCCGGTCCACGCGCTGACCACCGAGGCCGACCGGGCGGCACTGCCCCCGTCGGCCGGCCTCCCGGTCACGGTGCTCGGCACCGCCGAGGCCGAGGCGGAACTCGCGGCCTCCCACGCCTGCGGGTCCGCCGCCGCCCCGCTGCCGGCGCCGCGCCCCGAGCAGGCCGCGTACGTCATCTACACCTCGGGCTCCACCGGCCGCCCCAAGGGCGTCGTGGTCTCGCACACCGGTCTCGCGAACCTGGTCGCCGCCCAGGTCGAGCGGCTCGGGGTGACGGACGCTTCCCGGGTGCTGCAGTTCGCCTCGGTCGGCTTCGACGCGGCCGTCTGGGAGCTGGTGATGGCGCTGTGCACCGGTGCCCGCCTGGTGGTGGCCCCGTCCGGGGACCTGCTCCCCGGCGCCGGGCTCGCCGAGGTGATCGCCCGCCACCGGGTCACCCACGCGACGCTGCCGCCGGCCGTGCTGGCGCTGCTGTCGCCGGAGGACCTGGCCTCCGTCACCGCCCTGGTGTCGGCCGGCGAGGCGCTCGGCGAGGACCTGCCCGCCCGCTGGGCGCCAGGACGGCGGTTCATCGACGCCTACGGGCCCACCGAGACCACCGTCTGCGCCACCATGTCGGACCCGCTGGTGCCGGGCGAGCCGGTGACCATCGGCGGGGCCGTCACCGGCACCACCGTCCTGCTGCTCGACGACGCGCTGCGCCCGGTCCCGGCCGGCGTGCTCGGCGAGCTGTACGTGGCCGGGCCCGCGCTGGCCCGCGGCTACCAGGGCCGGTCGGACCTGACGGCGGAGCGCTTCGTCGCCGACCCGTACGGCTCCGGACGGCGGATGTACCGCACCGGCGACCGCGCCCGCTGGGACGAGCAGGGCCGGCTGCTGTACGCCGGACGGGCCGACGACCAGGTGAAGATCCGCGGCTTCCGGGTGGAACCGCGCGAGGTGGAGGCGGTGCTCACCGGGCACCCGGACGTCGCGCGGGCCGTGGTGACTGTTCAAGTGCAGTCGGGTGAGCAGCGGTTGATCGCCTATCTCGTGGCGGCCGACCGTGGTTATGGTGAGCGCGCCCTCGGCGATCACGGCACCGGTGACCTGACGGCAGCGGTGCGCGGCTACGCCGCGGAGCGGCTGCCCCGGTACATGCTGCCCGCCGCGATCGTGGAGTTGTCGGCGTTGCCGCTGACGGTGAACGGCAAGCTCGACCACCGGGCGCTGCCGGCACCGGACCTCGGCGCCGCCGCCGGCACCGGCCGGGCGCCGGCCACGGCCGAGGAGAAGGCGGTGTGCTCGGTGTTCGCCGAGATCCTCGGGCTGCCCGAGGTCGGTGCGGACGACGACTTCTTCGCCATGGGCGGGCACTCCCTGCTGGCGACCCGGCTGCTCAGCCGGGTGCGTTCGGTGACGGGGGCCGACGTGCCGGTCCGTGTGCTGTTCGAGAACCCGACGCCCGCGGCCCTCGCCGTCTGGATCACCGCCCAGGCAGGCACCAGGAGCAAGAGGAAGAGCCGGCCGGCACTGCGGCCGATGCGCAAGCAGGAGGAGAACTGATGTTTCCGTTGTCGTTCGCGCAGCGGCGGTTGTGGTTCCTGGGCCGGCTGGAGGGCCCGAGCGCGGCCCACAACATCCCTGTGGTCCTGCGGCTCTCCGGGACGCTCGACCGTGCGGCCTTCGGCGCAGCCCTGCGCGATGTGATCGGCCGTCACGAGGTGCTGCGCACCGTCTACCCGGCGGTCGACGGGACGCCGCAGCAGCAGATCCTCCCGCTGGACGAGGCCGGATTCCAGCTGGTCACCGCCGAGGTGGCGCCGGCGGAGCTGGCGGGCGAGGTGGCCCGGGCGACCGGTCACGCCTTCGACTTCGCGGTGGAGATCCCGGTCCGGGCCTGGCTGTTCAGCGAGGCCCCGGACGAGCACGTGCTGGTCTTCGTGGTGCACCACATCGCCGCCGACGGCTGGTCGATGGGCCCGCTGATGCGCGACCTGTCGGCGGCCTACCGGGCCCGGCTGGCCGGGCGGGCGCCGGGCTGGGAGCCGCTGCCGGTCCAGTACGCGGACTACGCGCTCTGGCAGCGCGAGCTGCTCGGCGAGGAGGACGACCCGGAGAGCCTGCTCAACGAGCAGGTGGGCTACTGGCGGGACACCCTCGCCGGCGTGCCCGAGGAACTGACCCTGCCGACCGACCGGCCGCGCCCGGCGACCGCCTCCTACCGGGGCGTCACCGCGACCTTCGACGTCCCGGCCGCCGCTCACGGGCGGCTGCTGGACGTGGTCAGGGAGAACGGCTCCACCCTCTTCATGGGCCTGCACGCCGCCCTGGCGATCCTGCTGTCCCGGCTCGGCGCGGGCACCGATCTGCCGATCGGCACGGTCGTCGCCGGCCGCAACGACGAGGGCCTGGACGACCTGGTCGGTTGCTTCGTCAACAACCTGGTGATCCGCTCCGACGTGTCCGGCGCCCCGACCTTCGCCGAGGTGCTGCGCCGGGTGCGGGAGTCCGTCCTGGACGCGTTCGCCCACCAGGACGTTCCGTTCGAGAAGCTGGTCGAAGACCTCGCCCCGGCCCGCTCGATGGCCCGCCACCCGCTCTTCCAGGTGATGGCCACCGTGCAGAGCGCCGACCTCGTCTCCAAGCGCGGCGCCGGCCGCTCGCTGGACCTGCCCGGACTGCGGGTCGGCCCGCTGACCGGGACCCACGAGATGGGCGAGTTCGACCTCGACATCGTCCTCATGGAGCGCTTCGACGAGTCCGGCCGCCCGGCCGGCCTCACCGGCACCGTCATCGGCGCGGCCGACCTCTTCGACGCCGCCACCGTCGAGCGGACGGCCGCCCAACTGGCCCGCGTCCTGGAGGCCGTGGCCCTGGACCCCGGTGTCCGGGTGGGGTCGGTGGATGTGTTGGGTGAGGTTGAGCGTCGTCGGTTGTTGGTGGAGTGGAATGCCACGGGGGTGGCGGAGTCGGGTGGTCTGGTTCCGGGGTTGTTCTCGGAGCAGGCGGGGCGGACTCCGGATGCCGAGGCGGTGGTGTGTGGTGAGGTGGTGTTGTCGTACCGGGAGTTGGACGAGCGGTCGTCGCGGTTGGCGCGTCGTCTTGTGGGGCTCGGTGTGGGTCCGGAGTCGGTGGTGGCTCTGGTGTTGGGGCGTTCGCCCGAGTTGTTTGTGGCGATTTTGGGTGTGTTGAAGGCGGGGGGTGCGTATCTGCCGGTGGATCCGGAGTATCCGGGGGAGCGGATCGGGTTCACGTTGGCTGATGCGGGTCCGGTGCTGGTGGTGGCGGAGTCGTCGACGGTGGGTGTGGTGCCGGCTGGTGTTGGGGTGCCGGTGTTGGTGTTGGACGATCCTGCGGTGGTCGCCGAGGTGGGGGCTCTGGACGGGTCTCCGGTTTCGGACGGGGATCGGGTGGGGGGTCTTCTGGCGGGTCATCCGGCGTATGTGATTTATACGTCGGGTTCGACGGGTCGGCCGAAGGGTGTGGTGGTTTCGCATCGTGGGTTTGTGAATCTGTCGTTGTCGCACGGGCGTTTTGGTGTGGGTGCGGGTTCGCGGGTTGCGCAGTTCGCGTCGATGGGTTTCGACATGTTCTGTGAGGAGTGGTTGTTGGGGTTGTTGTCGGGTGCGGCGTTGGTGGTGGTTCCGGTGGATCGGCGTTTGGGTGCTGATTTCGCGGAGTTCTTGGTGGGTGCGGGGGTGACGCATGCGACGTTGCCGCCGGCGGTGGTGGCGACGGTGCCGGAGGGTGCGTTGCCGGTGGGGTTTGTGCTGGATGTGGGTGGTGAGGCGTTGCCGGGTGAGGTGGTGGCGCGGTGGTCGTCGGGTGGGCGGGTGATGTTCAACAGTTATGGGCCGACGGAGACGACGGTGAATGCGGCGGTGTGGCGTTGCCGGCCGGGGTTGGGGTCGGGGGGTGTGGTGCCGATCGGTTCGCCGATTGTGAATACGCGGGTGTATGTGTTGGATGATGCGCTTGTTCCGGTGCCGGTGGGTGTGACGGGTGAGTTGTATGTGTCGGGTGTGGGGTTGGCGCGGGGGTATTTGGGTCGTCAGGGTTTGACGGCGGAGCGTTTTGTGGCGTGTCCGTTCGAGTCCGGTGAGCGGATGTATCGGACGGGGGACCGGGTTTCGTGGGATGCGGAGGGGAATCTGGCGTTTGCGGGGCGTGTGGATGATCAGGTGAAGATCCGCGGGTTCCGGGTGGAGCTGGGTGAGGTCGAGGCTGTTCTGTTGGCGCAGGCTGCTGTTGCGCAGGTGGCGGTGGTGGTGCGTGAGGACGTGCCGGGGGACAGGCGTCTGGTGGCGTACGTGGTCGCGGACGGCGATGTCGATGTCGATGTGGAGGGGTTGCGTGCGGTGGCGGGGCAGCGTCTGCCCGCCTACATGGTGCCGTCGGCGTTCGTCGTCCTGGACGTGCTGCCGTTGACGGTGAACGGCAAGCTGGACCGTAGGGCGCTGCCTGCGCCCAGCTACGAGGCGGGCGGGGGCCGGGCTCCGGCGGACGCTCGTGAGGAGTTGGTCTGCCGGGCGTTCGCGGAGGTGCTGGGCCTGCCGGTGGTGGGTGTGGACGACGACTTCTTCGCTCTCGGCGGCCACTCCCTGCTGGTCGTGTCGCTGGTGGAGCGGCTCCGTGCCCACGGCCTGTCCGTCCCCGTCCGCGCACTGTTCGCGACACCCACGCCCGCCGGGCTCGCCGCCGAAGCGGGCGCGGCCCGCATCGTGGTGCCGCCGAACCCGATCCCGGTCGGTGGTGTGGACGAGCTGACGCCGGAGCTGCTGCCGCTGGTCGACCTGACCGAGGCCGAGATCGCCCGCGTCGTGGCGGCCGTGCCGGGAGGTGCGGCGAACGTGGCGGACGTGTACCCGCTGGCGCCGTTGCAGGAGGGCATGTTCTTCCACCACCTGATGGCGGACCGCGAGGGCACCGACGTCTACGTCACGCCCACGCTGCTGGAGTTCGAGTCGCGCGAGCGTCTCGACGCCTTCCTCGACGCCCTGCGCTGGGTGGTCGGCCGCCACGACGTCTACCGGACCGCCATCGTCTGGGACGGACTGCGCGAGCCCGTCCAGGTCGTGCTCCGCGAGGTGGAACTGCCGGTTACCGAGGTCGAAGCGGACGCGTCCGGCGCGCCGGTGGGCGAGCAGTTGGAGGCCGTCGCCGGTTCCTGGATGGACCTCGACCGGGCACCGCTGATGAGCGCGCACATCGCCGCCGAGCCGGGGGCGGACCGCTGGCTGGCGCTGCTGCGCATCCACCACCTCGTCCAGGACCACACCGCCCTGGAGATCCTGCTCGACGAGATCCGGGCGTTCCTCTCCGGCCGCGCCGACGAGATGCCCGACCCGCTCCCGTTCCGCGAGTTCGTCGCCCAGGCCCGCCTCGGCGTGCCGCGCGAGGAGCACGAGCGCCACTTCGCCGAACTGCTCGGGGACATTGACGAGACCACCGCGCCGTACGGGATCCTCGACGTGCACGGCGACGGCACCCGGGTCGCCCAGGCCCACCTGCGGGTCGACGGGGACCTCGCGGACCGCGTCAAGGACGTGGCGCGGGCGAAGGGCGTCAGCCCGGCCACCCTCTTCCACCTCGCCTGGGCCCGGGTCCTCGGCATGCTGTCCGGCCGCGACGACGTGGTCTTCGGCACCGTCCTGTTCGGCCGGATGGACGCCGGCGCCGGTGCGGACCGGGTGCCCGGCCTGTTCATCAACACCCTGCCCGTGCGCGCCCGGCTGAACGGGCCGCTGGTCGGCGAGGCGCTGGAGTCGATGCGCGGACAGCTCGCCGCGCTGCTGGTGCACGAGCACGCCCCGCTCGCGCTGGCGCAGCAGGTCAGTGGACTTCCGGGCGGCAGCCCGCTGTTCACCTCGCTCTTCAACTACCGCTACAACCAGACGGTTCCGCGCGAGTCGGGCTCGGCGCTGAGCGGCATCCGGCTGCGCTCGGTGCGCGATGTGACCAACTACCCGCTGGTGGTGTCGGTCGACGTCGACGGCACCGGCTTCGCGACCACGGTGGACGCGGTCTCGCCCGCCGACCCGGCCCAGGTGGCCGGTCTGCTGCACACCTGCCTGGACGCGCTGGTCACCGCCCTCCGGGAGGACACCGGTGCCCGCCTGTCGGCCCTGGACCTCCTGGAGCCGGCCGAGCGCCACCGGGTGGTGCACGAGTGGAACGACACCGCTGCCGCGCTGCCCGAGCTGTCGCTGCCGGAGGTGTTCGCGGCGCAGGTGGCCCGTACGCCGGAGGCCGTGGCGCTGGTGGGTGGTGAACTGTCGCTTTCGTACCGTGAGTTGGACGGTCGGGTCGGCCTTTTGGCGTCGGTGCTGGTGGAGTGCGGTGTCGGTGTGGAGTCGCCGGTTGCCGTGGTGATGGAGCGTTCGGCGGAGCTGGTGGTCGTGCTGCTGGCGGTGCTGAGGGCCGGTGGGGCGTTCGTGCCGGTGGATGTGGCGTGGCCGTCGGCGCGGGTGGAGGCCGTGTTGGCGGACGCTGCTCCGGTGTGTGTGGTGACGACGCGGGACCGGGTGTCGGAGCTTCCGGCCGGTGTTCCGGTGGTGTTGGCGGATGCGGTGCCGGACGGTCATGGTGAGGTTCCGTCGGTCGTTGGGTTGTTGGACCGGGCGGCGTATGTGATGTACACGTCCGGTTCGACGGGTGTGCCGAAGGGTGTCGTGACGACGCAGCGGGATCTTGTCGCGCTGGCGTTGGACCGGTGCTGGGGTGCGTCGGCGGACATGCGGGTGCTGTTCCACGCGCCGCACGCCTTCGACGCTTCGTCCTACGAACTGTGGGTGCCGCTGCTGTCCGGCGGGACCGTCGTCGTGGCCGAGCCGGTCGCGCTGGACGCCGCCGCGCTGGCCGCCCTCGTCGCCCGCCACGGGCTGACGCACGTCCACGTGACGGCCGGTCTGCTGCATGCTCTCGCCGAGCAGGCCCCGGCGTGCTTCAACGGCCTCCGTGAGGTCCTGACCGGCGGTGATGTTGTTCCGGCGGCGTCCGTGCGTCGTCTGCTGGAGCACAACGAAGGCCTCGTCGTCCGGCACCTGTACGGGCCGACCGAGGTGACGTTGTGCGCGACCCAGCACGAGGTCCGCGACGGCGTCGGTGAGGTGCTGCCGATCGGCCGTCCGCTGGGCAACACCCGCGCCTACGTCCTGGACGACTCCCTCACCCCGGTCCCCGCTGGTGTGACCGGCGAGCTGTACGTCGCCGGTACCGGGTTGGCCCGCGGCTACGCAGGCCAACCCGCCCTCACGGCGGAACGTTTCATCGCCGACCCCTTCGGCTCCGGCGAGCGCCTGTACCGCACCGGCGACCGTGTCCGCTGGACCGCCGAGGGGCAGCTCGTCTTCGCCGGCCGCGCCGACGCCCAGCTGAAGATCCACGGCCTGCGCGCCGAGCCCGGCGAGATCGAGGCCGTCCTGCTCGCCCACCCCGGGGTCGCCCAGGCCGCCGTGCTGCTCCGCGAGGACACCCCGGACGACAGGCGTCTGGTCGCCTATGTCGTCCCCGCCGACGGCCTGGACCTGGACGCCGTCCGCGCCCACGCCGCCGGCCACCTGCCTGCCGCCGTGGTCCCGTCCGTGTTCGTGACGCTGGACGCGTTGCCGCTGACCGTCAACGGCAAGCTCGACCACGCCGCGCTGCCCGCCCCGGCGGACGGCGCGCCCGCCGACCGCCGTCCCGCCGGCGCGCGCGAGGAACTGCTCTGCGCCGAGTTCGCGAGCATCCTCGGTGTCGAGCAGGTCAAGCCGGACGACAACTACTTCCTGCTCGGCGGCCACTCGCTGCTGGCGACCCGCCTGGTGAGCCGGCTGCGGACCGTCCTCGGCGTGGAGATGCCGATCCGGGCGCTGTTCGAGCACCCGACCCCGGCCGCCCTGGCCGACTGGCTCGCCGAGGGCGAGGCCGAGGCCGAGCCGAGCCGCGCCGGTCTGGTCGCCCGGCCGCGCCCGGAGCGGGTGCCGCTCTCCTTCGCGCAGCAGCGCCTCTGGTTCCTCGGTCAGTTGGAGGGTCCGAGCGCCACCTACAACACGCCCATGGCCCTGCGCCTCTCGGGCGGGCTGGACCGGGACGCGCTGGGCGCCGCCCTGCGGGACGTGGTCGGCCGGCACGAGGTGCTGCGCACTGTCTTCCCGATGGCCGACGGCCGCCCGTTCCAGCGGGTGCTGTCCCTCGAGGAGTCCGGCTTCGCGCTGACGGTCGCCGAGGTGGCGCCGGAGCGGCTGGAGGCGGAGGTGGCCCGCGTGGCCGGCCACGCCTTCGACTTCGCCGTCGAGGTGCCGGTCCGGGCCTGGCTGTTCACCGAGGCGCCGCAGGAGAACGTCCTCGTCCTGGTCGTCCACCACATCGCCACCGACGGCTGGTCGACCGGCACCCTCGCCCGTGACGTCGCCCTGGCCTACACCGCCCGGACCAGGGGCGAGGCCCCGTCCTGGGCGCCGCTGTCCGTCCAGTACGCGGACTACGCGCTCTGGCAGCGCGAACTGCTGGGCGAGGAGAGCGACCCGGGCAGCGTGCTGTCCCGGCAACTCGCCTACTGGCGGCAGACCCTGGCCGGTGCGCCGGAGGAGCTGGAGCTGCCCGCCGACCGGCCGCGGCCGGCGGTCGCCGGCCATCGCGGCCACCTGGCGGAGTTCAACGTCCCGGCCGAGGTGCACGCGCGGCTGGTGGCGCTGGCGCAGAGCGAGGGCGTGACGCTGTTCATGGCCGTCCAGGCCGCCCTCGCCGTGCTGCTCTCCAAGCTCGGCGCGGGCACCGACGTCCCGATCGGCACCACCATCGCCGGGCGCACCGACCAGGCGCTGGACGAGCTGGTCGGCTTCTTCGTCAACACCCTGGTGATGCGTACCGACCTGTCCGGCGACCCGACCTTCGGCGAGCTGCTGGCCCGGGTGCGGGAGGCCGGCCTGGGCGCCTTCGCCCACCAGGACGTGCCGTTCGAGCGGCTGGTCGAGGAGCTGGCCCCCGCCCGTTCCACGGCGCGCCACCCGCTGTTCCAGGTGATGCTAGCCCTCCAGAACAACGCCACGGCCTCCTTCGAGCTGCCCGGTGTGCGGGTCGGCGGTGTGCACGCCGCCGGTACCGCGGCCAAGTTCGACCTGGACGTGGACGTCCGCGAGGTGCTGGACGCCGAGGGCCGTCCGGGCGGCCTGCGCGGCGCGGTGATCGCCTCGGCGGACCTGTTCGACCCGCGGTCGGCGGAGCGGATCTCGCGGCTGCTGACCACGGTGCTCACGGTGCTGGTCGAGGACACGGGCCGACGGCTGAGCACGGTGTCGCTGCTGGACGACGCCGAGCGGCGGACGGTGCTGACCGAGTGGAACGAGCCGCCGGTCGACGTCCCGGCCGCGACCATCCCCGAGCTGTTCGAGGCCCGGGCCGCCCGGACGCCGGACGCCGTCGCCCTCACCGGCGAGGGCGTGCGGCTGACGTACGCGGAACTCGACGCGCGGGCCGACCGCCTGGCGCGGCGCCTGGCCGGCGCGGGCGTGGGCCCCGAGTCGCTGGTCGGCGTGGCGATGGAGCGCTCCGTCGAGCTGGTGGTGGCCCTGCTGGCCGTGCTCAAGGCCGGCGGCGCCTACCTGCCGGTCGACCCGGACTACCCGGCCGAGCGGATCGCGTTCATCCTGGCGGATGCGGCCGCGTCCTGCGTGCTCACCACGACCGCCGGCGCCGCCGTGGTGCCGGACGGCGTGCCCGTCCTGCTGGTGGACGGCCCGCAGCAGGCCGAGGAGCCGGCCGAGTGCCCGGCCCCGGCGCTCACCCCGGACCACCCCGCCTACGTGATCTACACCTCGGGTTCCACCGGCCGCCCCAAGGGCGTCGTGGTGCCGCACCGCAACGTGGCGGCGCTGCTCGCCGCGACGGGGGAGCGGTTCGGCTTCGACGAGCGGGACGTCTGGACCTGGTTCCACTCCTTCGCGTTCGACTTCTCGGTCTGGGAGATCTGGGCCGCCCTGCTCACCGGTGGGCGGGTGGTGGTCGTCCCCTTCGCGGTGTCGCGCTCCCCGGAGGAGTTCCTGGAGCTGCTGGACCGCGAGCGGGTCACCGTCCTCAACCAGACCCCGTCGGCGTTCTACCAGCTGATGGCGGCCGAGGAGCGCCGGCCCGGGGCGGGCGCGGCGCTGCGGACCGTGGTGTTCGGCGGCGAGGCGCTCGACCCGGCCCGGCTGGCCGAGTGGTGGGCCCGTCGGCCGGAGGGCGGGCCGCGGCTGGTCAACATGTACGGGATCACCGAGACCACCGTGCACGTCACCTACCAGGCGCTGGACGCGGACGACTGCGCCGACGGCAGCGTGATCGGGCGCGGCGTCCCCGGCCTGCGGGTGTACGTCCTGGACGAGTGGCTGAACCCGGTGCCCGCCGGGGTGGCCGGTGAGATGTACGTGGCCGGCGAGCAGTTGGCGCGCGGCTACCTGGGCCGTCCGGGCCTGTCGGCGGAGCGCTTCGTCGCCAACCCGTTCGGGTCGGGCGGCGAGCGGGTGTACCGCACCGGTGACCGGGCGCGCTGGGACGCCCAGGGCCGGCTGGTCTTCGTGGGCCGCTCGGACGCGCAGGTGAAGATCCGTGGCTTCCGGGTGGAGCCGGGCGAGGTGGAGGCGGTCGTCGCCGGTCACCCGCAGGTGGCGCAGGCGGCCGTGGTGGTCCGTGAGGACACCCCGGGGGACAAGCGCCTGGTGGCGTACCTCGTCCCCGGCGACGGCCTGGACGTGGACGCGGTGCGCCCGTACGCGGCCGGGCACCTGCCGCAGCACATGGTGCCGTCGGCGTTCGTGGTGCTGGAGGCGCTGCCGCTGACGGTGAACGGCAAGCTGGACCGCAAGGCGCTGCCCGCGCCCAGCTACGAGGCGGGCGCGGGCCGGGCTCCGGCGGACGTGCGCGAGGAGCTGATCTGCCAGGCGTTCGCCGAGGTCCTCGGACTCGCGGCGGTCGGCGTGGACGACGACTTCTTCGCGCTCGGCGGCCACTCCCTGCTGGTGGTCTCCCTCGTGGAGTGGCTGCGCTCGCGCGGCGTCGGCGTCTCGGTGCGGGCGCTGTTCGCGACTCCGACCCCGGCGGGCCTGGCGGCCGTGGCGGGCCCGGCGGAGGTCGTGGTGCCGCCGAACGGCATCCCCGAGGGCGCGACCGCGCTGACCCCGGCGATGCTGCCGCTGGTCGACCTGACCGAGGAGGAGCTGGCCGCCGTCGTGGCGGCCGTTCCGGGCGGTGCGGCGAACATCGCGGACGTCTACCCGCTGGCCCCTCTCCAGGAGGGCCTGTTCTTCCACCACCTGATGGCCGGCCAGGACGCCGGTGACGCCTATGTGCTGCCGATGGTGCTCGGCTTCGACGACCGGGAGCGCCTGGACGCGTTCCTGGACGGGCTGCGCTGGGTGACGGGCCGGCACGACGTCTACCGCACGGCGATCCTCTGGGAGGGCCTGCGCGAGCCCGTCCAGGTGGTCGCCCGGCACGCCGAACTGCCGGTCACCGAGGTCGTGCTGGACCCGGCCGGCGCCGAGCCCGCCGAGCAGTTGCTGGCCGCCGCCGGCTCCCGGATCGCCCTGGACCGGGCGCCGCTGCTGAGCGTGCACACCGCGGCCGAGGCCGAGGGCGGGCGCTGGCTGGCCCTGGTGCGCATCCACCACCTGGTGCAGGACCACACGACACTGGAGGTGCTGCTCGGCGAACTGCGGGCGTACCTGGCGGGCCGGACGGCGGAGCTGCCGGCGCCGCTGCCGTTCCGCGAGTTCGTCGCGCAGGCCCGCCTCGGCGTGCCGCGCGAGGAGCACGAGCGCCACTTCGCCGAGCTGCTCGGCGACGTCGACGAGACCACCGCCCCGTACGGGCTGACGGATGTGCACGGCGACGGCGCGAACGGCGTCCAGGCGCACCTGGCGGTGGACGAGGAGCTGTCCGGCCGGGTGCGGGAGGCCGCGCGGTCGCTGGGCGTCAGCCCGGCCACCGTGTTCCACCTGGCCTGGGCCCGGGTCCTCGGCATGCTGTCCGGCCGTGACGACGTGGTCTTCGGCACCGTGCTGTTCGGCCGGATGAGCGCCGGCACCGGCGCCGACCGGGTGCCCGGCCTGTTCATCAACACCCTGCCGGTCCGTGTGCGGCTCGGCGACGGCACGGTGGCCGGGGCGCTGGAGTCGATGCGCGGACAGCTCGCCGAGCTGCTGGTGCACGAGCACGCCCCGCTCTCGCTCGCCCAGGCCGCCAGCGGCGTGCCGGGCGGCAGCCCGCTGTTCAGCTCGCTGTTCAACTTCCGGCACAACCAGGCCGCTCCCGCCTCAGGTGAGGGCATCCAGGGCATCCGGACGATGTTCTCCCGCGAGCACACCAACTACCCGCTGGACGTCGCCGTCGACGTCGACGGCCCCCGCTTCGTGATCTCCGTGGACGCGGTGGCGCCGGCCGACCCGGAGCGGGTCTGCCGGATGGTGCGGACCTGCCTGGAGGGCCTGGTCGAGGCCCTGGAGCTGGCCCCGCAGACCCCGATCGGCGCGGTCGGGGTGCTGGACGACGCCGAGCGAGCCCTGGTGGTGCGCGAAAGCGACGGCGCGGTCGTCCCCGAGCTCTCGGTGCCCGAGCAGTTCGCGGCCCAGGCGGCCCGGACGCCCGACGCGGTGGCGGTGGTGTGCGACGGGACCGAGCTCTCGTACGCGCAGCTGGACGCGTGGTCGGACCGCCTGGCGGGCCGGCTGCGCGAGGCCGGGGCCGGCGCCGAGTCGGTGGTGGCGCTCTGCCTGCCGCGCGGTGTGGAACTGGTCGCCGCCGTGCTGGGCGTCTGGAAGGCCGGCGCGGCCTACGTCCCGCTCGACGCCGAGTACCCGGTGGAGCGGTTGGGCTTCGTGCTGGCCGACAGCGGCGCCCGCGTGCTGCTGGGCCACCGCGATCTGGTGGCGGGCCTGAGCGCCGAGCGGGTGGTCCACCTGGACGACCCGGCGGTGGCGGCCGCGATCGAGGCCGCGCCGCGCGTGGCCCCGGCCCCGGTGCTGCCGGAGCAGCTGGCGTACGTCATCTACACCTCCGGTTCCACCGGCCGCCCCAAGGGCGTGGCCGGCACCCACGGCGCCCTCGCGGCCATGAACGCCGCGATCACCCCGGTGATGGCCGTCGGCCCGGACGTCCCGGTGCTCCAGTTCGCCTCGTTCAGCTTCGACGCCTCGGTGCTGGACCTCGCGGTCACCCTCACCTCCGGCGCCACCCTGGTGGTCGCCGCCCCCGAGGAGCGCACCGACGGCGAACTGCTGACGCGGCTGGTCCGGGACCGCGCGGTGACCGCCACCAGCGTGGTGCCCTCCCTGCTGGCGACGCTGGACCCGGCCGGCATGACCGGCGTCTCCACCGTGCTGGTGGGCGCTGAGCCGATCAGCGCCCGGCAGGTCGAGGAATGGGCTCCCAGCCGCCGACTGGTGAACACCTACGGTCCGACCGAGGCCACCGTCATGGTGACCACCGGCCTGATCGGGCCGGGCGGCCACGAGATCCCGATGGGCGCGCCCAACCCGGGCACCCGCGCGTTCGTCCTGGACGACGCGCTGCGCCCGGTCCCGGTGGGCGTGGCCGGCGAGCTGTACCTCGCGGGGGCGCAGCTGGCCCGCGGCTACCTGGGCCGTCCGGGCCTGTCGGCGGAGCGGTTCGTCGCCAACCCGCTCGGGTCGGCCGGTGAGCGGATGTACCGCACCGGCGACCGGGCCCGCTGGACCGCCGAGGGGCAGCTCGTCTTCGCCGGCCGGGCGGATGCGCAGGTGAAGATCCGTGGTTTCCGGGTGGAGCCGGGTGAGGTGGAGGCGGTCGTCGCCGGTCACCCGCAGGTGGCGCAGGCGGCCGTGGTGGTCCGTGAGGACACCCCGGGGGACAAGCGCCTGGTGGCGTACCTCGTCCCCGGCGACGGCCTGGAGGTGGACGCCCTGCGCGCCCACGTCTCCGAGCGCCTGCCCGCCTACATGGTCCCCTCCGCGTTCATGCTCCTGGAGGCCCTCCCGCTCACCGTCAACGGCAAGCTCGACCACAAGGCCCTGCCCGCGCCCAGCTACGAGGCCGGGGCGGGCCGGGGCTCGGCCACCGCCCAGGAGGAGCTGCTCTGCGGCGTCTTCGCCGATGTCCTCGGCCACCCGGCCGTCGGCATGGACGACAACTTCTTCCTGCTCGGCGGCCACTCCCTGCTGGCGACCCGCTTGGTGAGCCGGCTGCGGACCGTCCTCGGCGTGGAGATGCCGATCCGGGCGCTGTTCGAGAACCCGACCCCGGCCGGCCTGGCCGGCTGGCTCGCCGAGGCCGCGCCCGGGCGTACCGCCCTGACCCCGCGCCCCCGCCCCGAGCGGGTGCCGCTCTCCTTCGCCCAGCAGCGCCTCTGGTTCCTCGGCCGGCTGGAGGGGCCGAGCGCCACCTACAACATCCCGGTCGCCCTGCGGATCGAGGGCGGGCTGGACCGGGCGGCGCTGGACGCCGCCCTGCGGGACGTGGTCGGCCGGCACGAGGTGCTGCGCACCGTCTACCCGGCGGCCGACGGCCGTCCGTACCAGCGGGTGCTGCCCCTGGAGGAGTCCGGCTTCGAGCTGACCGTCGCCGAGGTGGTGGCGGAGGACCTGGCGGCGGAGGTGGCCCGCGCGGCCGGCCACGCCTTCGACTTCGCCGTCGAGGCGCCGGCCCGGGCCTGGCTGTTCGCGGTCTCGCCGCAGGAGCACGTCCTGGTCCTGGTGGTGCACCACATCGCCACCGACGGCTGGTCGATGGGCCCGCTCGCCCGCGACCTGACCACCGCCTACACCGCCCGGCAGAGCGGCCGGGCCCCGCGGTGGGAGCCGCTGCCCGTCCAGTACGCGGACTACGCGCTCTGGCAGCGCGAACTGCTCGGCTCCGAGGACGACCCGGAGAGCCTGATCGCGCGCCAGGCCGGCCACTGGCGCCGGGCCCTCGCCGGAGCACCGGAGGAACTGGTGCTCCCCGCCGACCACGCACGGCCGGCCGTCGCCTCGCACCGCGGCCACGTCGTGCCGCTGGAGATCCCGGCGGACCTGCACCGCGAGCTCCAGGAGATGGCCCGCCGGCGCGGACTGACGCTGTTCATGACCGTTCAGGCCGCCCTCGCCGTCCTGCTCTCCAGGCTCGGCGCGGGCACCGACATCCCGATCGGCACCACCATCGCCGGGCGCACCGACCAGGCCGTGGAGGACCTCGTCGGGTTCTTCGTCAACACCCTGGTGATGCGCACCGACCTGTCCGGCGACCCGACCCTGGCCGAGGTCCTGGACCGGGTCCGCCGCAGCGTCCTGGAGGCCTACGCCCACCAGGACGTGCCGTTCGAGCGGCTGGTCGAGGAGCTGTCCCCGGCCCGCTCGCTGGCCCGGCACCCGCTGTTCCAGGTCATGCTGACGGTGCACAACACCGCCCCGGCGGGCGACACCCGGCCGCTCGGACTGCCCGGGCTGCGCACCGCCCCGCTGGCCGCCGGCGGTACGGCCGCGAAGTTCGACCTCGACGTGAGCCTCGGCGAGACCTTCGACGGCCACGGCGCCCCGGCCGGGCTGCTGGGCTCGATCGTCGCCGCCTCGGACCTCTTCGACCCGGCTACCACCCGGCGGATCGCGGACGCCCTGATGCGGGTGCTGCGCGCCGTCGTCACCGAGCAGTCCCTGCCGGTCGGGCGGGTGGACGTGATGGGCGCCGAGGAGCGCCGGCTGCTCCTGGAGGAGTGGAACGACACCGCCGCCGCCCCCGGACCGCTGCTGCCCGCCCTGATCGAGGCCCGGGCCGCGCTGACGCCCGACGCCGTGGCGGTGCTGGGCGCCGGGACGGAACTGTCGTACGCCGAGCTGAACGCCCGGGCCAACCGCCTGGCGCGCCTGCTGACGGCCCGCGGCGCCGGCCCGGAGTCGCTGGTCGCGGTCTGCCTCGACCGCTCCACCGAGCTCCCGGTCGCCCTGCTGGCCGTCCTCAAGACCGGCGCTGCCTACCTGCCGCTCGACCCGGGCTACCCGGCCGAGCGCATCGGCTACATGCTGGACGACGCCCGCCCCGCCCTGGTGCTGACCGCCGCCCCGGTGCTGGCCCGGACGGCCGGTCTGCCGGCCGGGGGCCCGGCCGTCCTGGTGCTGGACGACGCCGGCACCGCCGCCGAACTCGCGGCGGCCGACGGCGCCGACCTGGCCGACGCCGAGCGCCACGGCCCGCTGCTGCCCGCGCACCCCGCCTACGTCATCTACACCTCCGGCTCCACCGGCCGCCCCAAGGGCGTCGTGGTGCCGCACGGCGGCGTGGCGAACTTCCTGGCCGCGATGGACCGCAGGACCGGGTTCGGTCCCGCGGACCGCCTGCTCGCGGTCACCACCGTGGCCTTCGACATCCACGTCCTGGAGCTGTACCTCCCGCTGGTCGCCGGCGCCTCCGTGGTGATCGCCGGGGACGCTGTGACCCGTGACCCGGGCGCGGTGGCCGAGCTGGTCACGCGCCACGGCGTGACGGCCGTGCAGGCCACCCCGGCGCTGTGGCAGGGGCTGCTGCGCGAGCACGCCGACGCCGTCCGCGGCCTGCGCATGCTGGTCGGCGGCGAGGCGCTCCCCGCGGTGCTCGCCGCCCGGATGACGGCGGCCGGCGCCTCGGTGACCAACCTCTACGGGCCGACCGAGGCGACCGTCTGGACCGCCGTGGCCGACCTGGACCGCGAGCGCACCGGCCCGGTGCCGATCGGCCGCCCGCTGGACAACACCGGGGCATTCGTCCTGGACGAGGGGCTGCGCCCGGTGCCGCTCGGCGTCGCCGGCGAGCTGTACCTGGCCGGCGCCCAGCTGGCCCGCGGCTACCAGGGCCGCCCGGACCTCACCGCGGAGCGCTTCGTCGCCGACCCCTTCGGGCACGGCGAGCGCCTGTACCGCACCGGCGACGTGGTGCGCCGGCGGGCCGACGGCGACCTGGAGTTCCTCGGCCGCGCCGACGACCAGGTGAAGCTGCGCGGCTTCCGGATCGAGCTCGGCGAGATCGAGGCCGTCCTGGCCGCCCGCGCCGAGGTCGCCCAGGCGGCCGCGGTGGTCCGCGAGGACGTGCCCGGGGACAAGCGCCTGGTGGCCTACCTGGTTCCCGGCGGGGACCTGGACGCCGACGCGGTGCGCGCCGCCGCCGCGCAGCGGCTGCCCGCCTACATGGTGCCCTCGGCCTTCGTCGTCCTGGAGGCCCTGCCGCTGACCGCCAACGGCAAGCTGGACCGCAAGGCGCTGCCCGCGCCCAGCTACGAGGCGGGCGGTGGCCGGGCTCCGGCGGACGCCCGTGAGGAGCTGATCTGCCAGGCCTTCGCCGAGGTCCTCGGCCTGCCGCTGGTCGGCGTGGAGGACGACTTCTTCGCCCTCGGCGGCCACTCCCTGCTGGCAGTCGCGCTGGTCGACCGGCTGCGCGAGTACGGCGTGTCGGTGTCCGTGCGGGCGCTGTTCACCACGGCCACCCCGGCCGGCCTGGCCGCCGCCGCGGGAACGGGGCCCGTCGCGGTCCCGGCCAACGCGATCCCCGCCGGGGGCGCGAGCGAACTGACCCCGGCGATGCTGCCGCTGGTCGACCTGACGGAGGACGAGCTGGCCGCCGTCGTGGCCGCCGTCCCCGGCGGTGCGGCGAACATCGCGGACGTCTACCCGCTGGCGCCGTTGCAGGAGGGCCTGTTCTTCCACCACCTGATGGCGGACCGGGAGGGCGGCGACGCCTATGTGCTGCCGAACCTCCTCGGGTTCGACGACCGGGCACGACTCGACGGGTTCCTCGACGCGCTGCGCTGGGCGGTGGCCCGGCACGACGTCTACCGGACCGCGATCGTGGGGGACGGTCTGCGCGAGCCCGTGCAGGTCGTCCTGCGAACAGCCGAACTGCCGGTCGCCGAGGTCGTATTGGACCCGGCCGGCCCGTCGGCGGGCGAGCAGTTGGAGGCCGCCGCCGGCGCCTGGCTGCCGCTGGACCGGGCGCCGCTGCTGAGCGTCCACATCGCGGCCGAGCCCGGCGGCGACCGCTGGTCCGCCCTGCTGCGGATCCACCACCTGGTCCAGGACCACACCGCCCTGGAGGTGCTGCTCGACGAGCTGCGGGCGTTCCTGTCCGGGCGCGCCGACGAGCTGCCCGAGCCGCTGCCGTTCCGCGAGTTCGTCGCCCAGGCCCGCCTCGGCGTCTCCCGTGAGGAGCACGAGCGCCACTTCGCCGCCCTGCTCGCCGGCGTCGAGGAGACCACCGCGCCGTACGGCCTGCTCGACGTCCACGGCGACGGCGCGAGGGTCGAGCAGGCACGGCTCTGGGCGGACGACGCGCTGGCCGCGCGGCTGCGCGAGGTGGCGCGGACGCTGGGCGTCAGCCCGGCCACCGTCTTCCACCTGGCGTGGGCGAGGGTGCTCGGAGCCGTCTCCGGCCGCCAGGACGTGGTGTTCGGCACCGTGCTGCTCGGCCGGATGAGCGCCGGCAGCGGCGCGGGCCGGGTGATGGGCCCGTTCCTCAACACCCTGCCGGTCCGGGTGGACCTCGCCGGGCAGGCGGTCGGCGAGGCCGTCGACGGCCTGCGCCGGCAGCTCGCCGAGCTGCTGGCGCACGAGCACGCCCCGCTCGCGCTCGCCCAGCAGGCCGCCGGGCTGCCGGGCGGCACCCCGCTGTTCACCTCGATCCTCAACTACCGGCACAGCGGCCCCGCCGGCCCGCGCACCGAGGACGCACCCGCCGAGGACGCGTTCGGCGGCATCCGCCGCGTGATGTCCCGCGAGCGGACCAACTACCCGGTGACGGTGTCCGTCGACGACTTCGGCGACCGCTTCCTGATCACCGCCGACGTCTCGGCGCCGGCCGACCCCGGCCGGCTCGGCGACCTGCTGCACACCGCCGTGGAAGGCCTGGTCACCGCCCTGGAGCGGAACCCCGGCAGCCGGCTCACCGCGGTGGACGTGCTCACCCCGGCCGAACGCCGGGCCCTGCTGACGGACCGCAACCGGACCGGTCGCGGCCTCGCGCCGGCCACCCTGCCGGACCTGTTCGCCGCCCAGGCGATCCGCACCCCGGGCGCGCCCGCGCTGGCCGGCGCCGGCACCACACTCGGCTACGCCGAACTGGACGCCCGGGCCAACCGGCTGGCCCGGCTGCTCATCGGCCGGGGCGTCGGCCCGGAGTCGGTGGTCGCGGTGCTGATGGACCGCTCCCCGGAGCTGGTCGTCGCCCTGCTGGCCGTCACCAAGGCCGGCGGCGCCTACCTGCCGCTGGACCCGGCCCACCCCGCCGAACGGCTCGCCCTGATGCTCGACGACGCCCGGCCGGTCCACCTGCTGACCTCGGCCGCGCACACCGCCGCCGTCCCCGGGGCGGCGGGCCTGCCGGTCACCGTGCTGGACGCGCCCGGCACCGCCGCCGAACTGGCCGGCCACGACGGGCGGCCCGTCACCGACGCCGAGCGCACCGCCCGGCTGAGCCCGGCCCATCCGGCGTACGTCGTCTACACCTCCGGCTCGACCGGGCGCCCGAAGGGCACCGTGGTCCCGCACCGGGCCGTCGACCGCCTGGTCCGCGAGGCCGGCTTCCTCGACCTCGGCACCGAGGACGTGGTCGCCCAGCTCGCCTCCGTCTCCTTCGACGCGGCGACCCTGGAGATCTGGGGGGCCCTGCTGAACGGCGCCACCCTGGCCGTCGCCCCGGCCGGCCCGCTGCCGGTCGCCGAGCTGAGCCGCTTCCTCACCGGGCACCGGGTCACCGTGCTCTGGCTGACCGCCGGCCTCTTCCACGAGGTCGTGGACACCGACCTCGACGCGCTCGCGGGCCTGCGGGTGCTGCTCGCCGGCGGCGACGTGCTCTCCCCGGCGCACTGCCGGGCCGTCCTGGAGCGGCTGCCCTCGGTCCGCCTGCTCAACGGGTACGGACCCACCGAGAACACCACCTTCACCACCGTGCACGCCGTCACGGCCGCCGACCTGGCGGACGGTGGCAGCGTGCCGATCGGCGCCCCGATCGCGGACACCCGGGTGTACGTCCTCGACGACGCGCTCGCCCCGGTGCCCGTCGGCGCCGTCGGCGAGCTGTACGTGGCGGGCGTGGGTCTGGCGCGCGGGTATGCCGGGCGTGCCGTCCTGACGGCGGAGCGTTTTGTTGCGGATCCGTTCGGTTCGGGGGAGCGTCTGTACCGCACGGGTGACCGTGTCCGTTGGACCGCCGAGGGGCGGCTCGTTTTCGCGGGGCGTGCGGATGCGCAGGTGAAGATCCGGGGTTTCCGGGTGGAGCCGGGTGAGGTGGAGGCGGTCGTCGCCGGTCACCCGCGGGTCGCGCAGGCGGCCGTGGTGGTCCGTGAGGACAGCCCGGGGGACAAGCGCCTGGTCGCCTATGTCGTCCCCGGCGACGGCCTGGACCTGGACGCCCTGCGCGCCCATGTCTCCGAGCGCCTGCCCGCGTACATGGTCCCCTCCGCGTTCGTGCTGCTGGAGGTGCTGCCGCTGACCGTCAACGGCAAGCTCGACCGGCGCGCGCTGCCGGCGCCGGAGTACGTCTCCGGCGTGGGCCGCGCCCCGGCCGGCGTGCGTGAGGAGCTGATCTGCCAGGCGTTCGCGGAGGTGCTGGGCCTGCCGCTGGTCGGCGTGGACGACGACTTCTTCGCGCTCGGCGGTCACTCGCTGCTGGCCACGCGCCTGGTGAGCCGGGTGCGGTCGGTGCTCGGGGCGGAGCTGTCCATCCGGGCACTGTTCGACGCCCCGACCCCGGCCGGGGTCGCCGCCCATCTGCTGAAGGCCGACCGGGGCCGGGCCGGCCTCGTCGCCCGGCCGCGCCCGGAGCGGGTGCCGCTCTCCTTCGCGCAGCAGCGCCTCTGGTTCCTCGGTCAGTTGGAGGGGCCGAGCGCCTCGTACAACATCCCGGTGGCGCTGCGCCTCTCGGGCGGGCTGGACCGGGAGGCGTTGGACGCGGCGCTGCGGGACGTGGTCGGCCGGCACGAGGTGCTGCGCACTGTCTTCCCGATGGCCGACGGCCGCCCGTTCCAGCGGGTGCTGTCCCTCGAGGAGTCCGGCTTCGCGCTGACGGTCGCCGAGGTGGCGCCGGAGCGGCTGGAGGCGGAGGTGGCCCGCGCGGCAGGTCACGCCTTCGACCTCGCCGTCGAAGCCCCCATCCGGGCCGAGCTGTTCGCAGTGTCGGCGCAGGAGCACGTGCTGGTCCTGGTGGTGCACCACATCGCCACCGACGGCTGGTCGATGGGCCCGCTGGCTCGGGATCTGTCCCTCGCCTATGCGGCCCGGCTGGCCGGCCGGGCGCCGGAGTGGACCGCGCTGCCCGTGCAGTACGCGGACTACGCGCTCTGGCAGCGGGAGCTGCTGGGCTCGGAGGAGGACAGCGAGAGTTTGATCGCGCGCCAGGTGGAGTACTGGCGGGCGAGCCTGGAGGGGGCGCCGGAGGAGCTGGCGCTGCCGCTCGACCACGCGCGTCCGGCGGTCGCCTCGCACCGCGGCCACGTCGTCCCGGTGGAGATCCCGGCGGACCTCCACCGGGGCCTCCAGGAGACCGCCCGGCAGCGTGGGCTGACGCTGTTCATGACCGTCCAGACCGCGCTCGCCGTCCTGCTCTCCAAGCTGGGCGCGGGTACCGACATCCCGGTCGGCACGGCGGTTGCCGGTCGCACGGACCAGGCGTTGGACGAGCTGGTCGGCTTCTTCGTGAACACGCTGGTGCTGCGTACCGACCTGTCCGGGAACCCGACGCTGGCCGACCTGCTCGGCCGCGTCCGGGAGACCAGCCTGGAGGCCTTCGCCCACCAGGACGTCCCGTTCGACCGGCTGGTGGAGGAGCTCTCTCCGTCCCGCTCGCTGGCCCGGCACCCGCTGTTCCAGGTCATGCTCACCGTGCAGAACACCGCCTCGGCCGCCGACGTGCCGACCGGAGGCATGCCCGGGCTGCACGCCGCCCCGCTGGCGGCGGGCGGCATGGCGGCCAAGTTCGACCTCGACGTGACGCTCGGCGAGACCTTCGACGGCCAGGGCGCCCCGGCCGGCCTCAGCGGCTCGCTGACCGTGGCGGCGGATCTCTTCGACCGGGCGACGGCCGAGCGGTTCGTGGAGCGTCTGGTACTGGTCATGCGGTCGATCACCGAGACCCCCGACACCCGCCTGTCGGCCCTGGACCTCCTGGAGCCGGCCGAGCGCCACCGGGTGGTGGGCGAGTGGAATGCCACGGCCGCTGTGCTGCCGGAGTTGTCGGTGTCGGAGGTGTTCGCGGCGCAGGTGGCCCGCACGCCGGAGGCCGTGGCGCTGGTGGGTGGTGAACTGTCGCTTTCGTACCGTGAGTTGGACGGGCGGGTCGGCCGTTTGGCGTCGGTGTTGGTGGAGTGCGGTGTCGGTGTGGAGTCGCCGGTTGCCGTGGTGATGGAGCGTTCGGCGGAGTTGGTGGTTGTGCTGCTGGCGGTGCTGAGGGCCGGTGGGGCGTTCGTGCCGGTGGATGTGGCGTGGCCGTCGGCGCGGGTCGAGGCTGTGCTCGCGGATGCCCGACCGGTGTGTGTGGTGACGACGCGGGACCGGGTGTCGGAGCTTCCGGCCGGTGTTCCGGTGGTGCTCGCGGACGCGGTGCCGGACGGTGCGGTCAAGTCCGTTGTGCCGCTTGCCGGTTCGATCGACCGGGCGGCGTATGTGATGTATACGTCCGGTTCGACGGGTGTGCCGAAGGGTGTCGTGACGACGCAGCGGGATCTTGTCGCGCTGGCGTTGGACCGGTGCTGGGGTGCGTCGGCGGACATGCGGGTGCTGTTCCACGCGCCGCACGCCTTCGACGCTTCGTCCTACGAACTGTGGGTGCCGTTGCTGTCCGGTGGGACGGTCGTGGTGGCCGAGCCGGTCGCGCTGGACGCCGCCGCGCTGGCCGCCCTCGTGGCCCGCCGGGGGCTGACGCACGTGCATGTGACGGCGGGTCTGCTGCGGGTGCTGGCGGACCAGGATCCGGGGTGTTTCAAGGGTGTCCGTGAGGTCCTGACCGGTGGTGATGTCGTTCCGGCGGCGTCCGTGCGGCGCCTGCTGGAGCACAATTCGGGTCTTGTCGTCCGGCACCTGTACGGGCCGACCGAGGTGACGTTGTGCGCCACCCAGCACGAGGTCCGCGACGGCGTCGGCGACGTACTGCCGATCGGCCGTCCGCTGGACAACACCCGTACTTACGTGCTGGACGACGCGCTCGTTCCGGTTCCGGTCGGGGTGACGGGGGAGCTGTACGTGGCGGGCGTGGGTCTGGCGCGCGGGTATGCCCACCAGTCGGTTCTGACGGCGGAGCGTTTTGTTGCGGATCCGTTCGGTTCGGGGGAGCGTCTGTACCGCACGGGTGACCGTGTCCGCTGGACCGCCGAGGGGCGGCTCGTTTTCGCGGGGCGTGCGGATGCGCAGGTGAAGATCCGTGGCTTCCGGGTGGAGCCGGGTGAGGTGGAGGCGGTCGTCGCCGGTCACCCGCGGGTCGCCCAGGCGGCCGTGGTGGTCCGTGAGGACAGCCCGGGGGACAAGCGCCTGGTCGCCTATGTCGTCCCCGCCGAAGGCCTGGACCTGGACGCCCTGCGCGCCCACGTCTCCGAGCGCCTGCCCGCCTACATGGTCCCCTCCGCGTTCGTGCTGCTGGAGACGCTGCCGCTGACCGTCAACGGCAAACTGGACCGCAAGGCCCTGCCCGCGCCCAGCTACGAGGCGGGCGCCGGCCGGGCTCCGGCGGACGTGCGTGAGGAGCTGATTTGCCAGGCGTTCGCGGAGGTGCTGGGCCTGCCGCTGGTCGGCGTGGACGACGACTTCTTCGCCCTGGGCGGCCACTCCCTGCTCGCCGTCTCCCTGGTCGAGCGCCTGCGCTCGCGCAACGTCGGTGTCTCGGTGCGGGCGCTGTTCGCCACCCCGACCCCCGCCGGCCTGGCGGCGGTCGCGGGACCGGCGCAGGTCGTCGTGCCCCCGAACGCCATCCCGGCGGGCGCCACCGCGCTGACCCCGGCGATGCTGCCGCTGGTCGACCTGACCGACGCCGAACTCGCCACCGTCGTCGCCGCCGTCCCGGGCGGCGCGGCGAACATCGCGGACGTCTACCCGCTCGCCCCCCTCCAGGAAGGCCTGTTCTTCCACCACCTGATGGCCGACCGGGACGGCGGCGACTTCTACGTGCTGCCGACCGTCCTGGACTTCGACGACCGGGAGCGGCTGGACGAGTTCCTGGACGCGCTGCGCTGGGTGGTCGCCCGGCACGACGTCTACCGCACGGCGATCCTCTGGGAGGGCCTGCGCGAGCCCGTGCAGGTCGTCCTCCGTGAGGCTGAACTGCCGATCACCGAGGTCGAGCTGGACGGACCGGAGGGCCACCTCCCGGACCAGCTGATGGCCGCGGCCGGCGGCTGGCTGGAGCTGGACCGGGCGCCGCTGATGACGGCCCATGTCGCGGCGGAGCCGGGCACGGACCGGTGGCTGGCGCTGCTGCGCATCCACCACCTCGTCCAGGACCACACCGCTCTGGAGATCCTGCTCGACGAGCTGCGGGCGTTCCTCTCCGGGCGCGCCGACGAGCTGCCCGAGCCGCTGCCGTTCCGCGAGTTCGTCGCCCAGGCCCGCCTCGGCGTGCCGCGCGAGGAGCACGAGCGCCACTTCGCCGAACTGCTCGGCGACGTCGACGAGACCACCGCCCCGTACGGGCTGATGGACGTGCACGGCGACGGCACGGCGGGGGCGCGGGCGCACCTGCCAGTGGACGACGCGCTCTCGGCGCGGGTCACGGAGGCGGCGCGAGCCCAGGGGGTCAGCCCCGCCACGCTGTTCCACCTGGTGTGGGCGCGGGTACTGGGGGCGCTGTCCGGCCGGGACGACGTGGTCTTCGGCACCATCCTGTTCGGCCGGATGAACGCCGGTACGGGCGCCGACCGGGTCCTCGGCCCGTTCATCAACACGC
The DNA here is from genome assembly GCF_900105395.1 of Streptomyces sp. TLI_053. Lineage (NCBI taxonomy): Bacteria > Bacillati > Actinomycetota > Actinomycetes > Kitasatosporales > Streptomycetaceae > Streptomyces > Streptomyces sp. TLI_053. The sequence goes on along the minus strand of NZ_LT629775.1, from coordinate 2,866,412 downwards.
TGCCGGTCCGGGTCCGCCTGGACGACGGCACCGTGGCCGGGGCGCTGTCCGGGCTGCGCGAGCAGCTGGCCGACCTGATGGTGCACGAGCACGCGCCGCTCACCCTGGCCCAGGCGGTCAGCGGGGTGCCCGGCGGCAGCCCGCTGTTCACCTCGCTCTTCAACTACCGGCACAACCAGGCGGCCCCCGCCCCGTCCCCGTCCCCGTCCTCCGAGGACGGCCCGGCGGCACCTGCGGCGGCCATGACGGGGGTCAGGACGGTCTTCCGCAGCGAGCACACCAACTTCCCGCTGGACATCGCCATCGACTCCGACGGCGCGCGGTTCGGGATCTCGGTGGACGCGGTGGCGCCGGCCGATCCGGAGCGGGTCTGCCGGATGGTGCGGGCCTGCCTGGAGGGGCTGGTCGAGGCGTTGGAGCTGGCCCCGCAGACCCCGCTGGGCGCGGTCGGGGTGCTGGACGCGGCCGAGCGCGCCCTGGTGGTGCGCGAGAGCGCCGACGCCGTGGTGCCGGAGCTGTCGGTGCCCGAGCTGTTCGCGGCCCAGGCGGCCCGGACGCCCGACGCGCCCGCGGTGGTCTGCGACGGGACCGAGCTGTCGTACGCGCAGCTGGACGCGTGGTCGGACCGCCTGGCCGGCTGGTTGAGGGAAGGCGGCGTCGGCCCGGAGTCGGTCGTCGGGCTCTGCCTGCCGCGCGGCGTGGAGATGGTCGCCGCCGTGCTGGGCGTCTGGAAGGCCGGCGCCGGCTACGTCCCGCTCGACCCGGAGTACCCGGTGGAGCGGCTGGAGTTCGTGCTGGCCGACAGCGGGGCGCGCCTGGTGCTGGGCCACCGCGAGCTGCTGGCCGGTCTGAGCGCCGAGCGGGTGGTCCACCTGGACGACCCGACGGTGGTGGCCGCGATCGAGGCGGCGCCGCGCGTGGCCCCGGCGCCGGTGCTGCCGGGACAGCTGGCCTACGTCATCTACACCTCGGGCTCCACCGGCCGCCCCAAGGGCGTCGCCCTCACCCACGACGGCCTGACCGGCCTGATCGCGGCGATGACCCCGGTGGCGGCCACCGGCCCCGGCCAACGGGTGATGCAGTTCACCGCGTTCAGCTTCGATGCCTCGGTGCTCGACATGGCGGTGACGCTGACCTCGGGCGCCGCCCTGGTGGTGGCCACCGCGGAGCAGCGCACCGACCCCGCCCGACTGATGCGGATGATGCGCGAGCAGGAGGTGACCACGACCATCGTCGTCCCGACGCTGCTGTCCGCACTGGATCCGGCGGAGCTGACCGGGCTGTCCAACCTGCTGGTCGGTGCCGAGCCGATCAGCGCCCGGCAGGTCGAGGACTGGGCGCCGGGCCGCCGACTGGTGAACACCTACGGTCCGACCGAGGCCACCGTCATGGTGACCACCGGCCCGATCGGTCCCGACGGCGAGGACATCCCGATGGGCGCGCCCAACCCGGGCACCCGCGCGTTCGTCCTGGACGACGCGCTGCGCCCGGTCCCGGTGGGCGTGGCCGGCGAGCTGTACCTCGCGGGGGCGCAGCTGGCCCGCGGCTACGTGGGCCGGGCGGACCTGACAGCGGAGCGCTTCGTCGCCGACCCGTTCGGCTCCGGCGGGCGGATGTACCGTACCGGCGACCGGGCCCGCTGGACCGCCGACGGGCAGCTCGTCTTCGCCGGCCGGGCGGACGCGCAGGTGAAGATCCGTGGCTTCCGGGTGGAGCCGGGCGAGGTTGAGGCGGTCGTCGCCGGTCACCCGCGGGTGGCCCAGGCGGCCGTGGTGGTCCGTGAGGACACCCCGGGGGACAAGCGCCTGGTCGCCTACCTGGTCCCCGGTGAAGGCGGCCCGACCGTTGCCGAGGTCCGCGCCCACGCAGCCGAGCGGCTCCCGGCGTACATGGTCCCGTCCGCGTTCGTGCTGCTGGACGTGCTGCCGCTGACCGTCAACGGCAAGCTCGACCGGCGGGCGCTGCCGGTGCCGGAGTACGCCACCGGCACGGACCGCGCGGCCCGTGGGTCGGTGGGCGTGCTGGAGGAGCTGATGTGCGAGGCCTTCGCCGAGGTGCTGGGCCTGGCCACGGTCGGTGTGCACGACGACTTCTTCGCCCTGGGCGGCCACTCGCTGCTGGTGGTCGCGCTGGTGGAGAAGTTGCGCTCGCGCGGCGTCTCGGTCGCGGTCCGGGACGTGATGGGCAGCCCGACGGTGTCCGGACTGATGAACACCCTCAGCCTGTCGTCGGTCCAGGACTCGCTGGGTACGCTGTTCCCGATCCGGACCGGCGGTGAGCGTCCGCCGATCTTCTGCGTGCACCCCGGCGGCGGCCTGAGCTGGTGCTATCTGCCGCTGGCCCGGTACCTGCCCGAGGAGTACCCGCTGTACGGCCTCCAGGCCCGCGGCCTGGACGGGGTGACGCCGCTGGCGTCCTCGGTCCGGGAGATGGCGGCGGACTACATCGCGCAGATGCGCGCGGTGCAGCCCACCGGCCCGTACCACCTGCTGGGCTTCTCCTTCGGGGGCGTGCCGGCGCACGAGATCGCCGTCCAGCTCCAGGAGGAGGGCGAGGAGGTGGGGTCGCTGATCCTGCTGGACGCCTACCCGCCGGAGCCGGGCCCCGAGGAGGAGCTCGACGAGGCGGAGGCCGAGGCGGCGGCGCAGGCCGGGCCGGGACTCTGGGCGGAGATCATCAAGGCCGAGTTCGGGCACGTGCTCAGCGGGTTCTCGGACGAGGAGATCGCGATCCTCACCAGGCTGTTCCAGAACAACCTGGACATCCGGGACGAGCACGCGCTCGGCCGGTTCGAGGGTGACGCGCTGCTGGTCGTCGCGACCGAGGGCAAGCCCGAGGGCGTCTCCAACTCCGCGCGCTGGGAGAGCTACGTGTCCGGGGAGGTCGCCGAGGCACCCGTCCCGTCCGCGCACTCCGCGCTGGTCGCACCGGACACCCTGCGCCTGGTCGCGGAGGCCGTGGTGGCCTGGCTGAACGCCCGGGGCCACTGACCGCCGCCCGGCCGCGGCCGGGCGCGGGAGATTCCGGCGGCCCTTCCCGTACCCCCCTCGGGAAGGGCCGCCGGTGTTCCGGCGGGCACGCTTGCCGGGCCGCCGCGGAATTCCCTACCGTGAATGACCGTCACATTTTTCGCCGTTCGGCCCTCCGGACGGCTCCACAGATTCCCGAGGGGATTTCATCTTGCTGATCGACGACCTCACCGAAACGGTCCCCGCCCGGGCTTCCCGGAATGTCCGGACCATGACTCCGAAGCGCCTGCTGATGTGCCCGCCGAGCCATTTCGACGTCAACTACTCGATCAATCCGTGGATGGTCCCGGAGAAGCCCACCAGCCGGGACCTGGCGGTCGCCCAGTGGGAGCAGCTGCGCGACCTGTACGTCGGCCTCGGCCACACCGTCGAGGTCATCGCGCCCGAACAGGGCCTGCCCGACATGGTGTTCGCGGCCAACGGCGCGACCGTGGTCGACGGCCGGGTGCTGGGCGCGCGGTTCCGGCACCGGGAGCGCACCGCCGAGGGGCCGGCCTATCTGCGCTGGTTCGAGGAGAACGGCTTCGATTCCGTCCACTGGCCCGAGTACATCAACGAGGGCGAGGGGGACTACCTGCTCGCCGGGCGGACGATCCTGGCGGGTTCGGGATTCCGGACCGACCGCCGTTCGCACGCCGAGGCGCAGGATTTCTTCGGACTCCCGGTGGTCTCGCTGACCCTGGTCAACCCCCGGCACTACCACCTGGACACCGCGCTCAGCGTGCTTTCGGACGACGAGATCATGTATTACCCGGAGGCGTTCTCGGATTCCAGTCGGCGGGTCCTGGAGACGCTGTTCCCCGACGCGGTCCGGGCGAGCGCCGAGGACGCCGCGGTGTTCGGCCTGAACGCGTTCTCCGACGGGCGGCACGTGTTGCTGCCGCAGTCGGCGGTGGGGCTGATGGCCCAGCTGCGGGAGCGCGGTTTCGAGCCGATCGGCGTGGACCTGACGGAGCTGCTGAAGGCCGGCGGAAGCGTCAAGTGCTGCACCCTGGAGCTCCGCACCGCCTGACCGCCTGACCGCCCGCCCTCCGGACGGCGCGGTCACGTTCGACTGCGCCGTCGCTGCAGTTGAACGCCGGTCGCACAGAGGGTAGTTGATCGGCTCCGGTGCCCGCGATACCTTCGATGGGCGCCAGGCCGCGGTACTTCTTCCTGCGGCCAACGGAGCCGCCGGCCACCCACACGGGCCGGCCCCTCGTCCGGACCGCCGCTCCACCGGGGCCGGGTCCTCCACCTCCACCGCCCCGCCCGTGGCACCCGGCAGGGCACCGGGCGGACGACGCGCGCATCCGCCGTCCTCCCGCCACTCACGGCGCCTTCACGGATACCTCCCACACCTTCTGGAGAGTCATGGCCATCACCGACGTCGACGTCCACCCCACCGACGGCGCCCGCCCGCTGCCGGCGCCCGGAGACGTCGCGCCCGGAGACGTCGCGCCCGGGGCGGTGAAGGACGTGGTCGGCAGCGACGACCCGAGGGCCGTCATCTGGGAGGTGATCCGCGGCCAGTGGCGGTTCTCCGCGCTGTACGCGTTCGTCGACCTCGACCTGGCGCGCCGGCTGAACGAGCGGCCGATGGGCGTGGCCGAGCTCGCCGGCCTCTGCGCGGTGGACGAGGGCGCGCTGGCCCGGTTGCTGCGCACCAACGCGACCCTCGGCGTGGTGCGCTCGGTCCCGGACGGCGAGGGCGGCACGCGGTACGCGCTGACCGACGCCGGCCGGACGCTGGACGCGGGCGACGAGCGCTCGATGCGCTCGGTGGTCATACCCCAGGGCGCGCCCGACTTCATTGACGCGATGGGCTCGCTCGCGGACGCCGTGCGGACCGGGAAGTCCCCGTTCGGGGCGAAGTTCGGCTCCTTCTACGCCTACCTCGAGAGCCACCCCGAGGCCCGGGAGCACTTCGACGCCCACATGGTGACGCGCTCGCGGGCGATCGCCGCGGCGGTCGTCGAGCGCTACGACTTCGCCGGGACCGGCACCCTCGCCGACATCGGCGGCGGGTCGGGCACCATCCTGGCCACGGTGCTCCGGGCCAACCCGGGGCTGCGCGGGGTGCTCTTCGAGCTGGCGTCCGTCCTGGCCGGCGCGCGCGGGTTCCTGGCCGGCGAGCAGGTCGTCGACCGGTGCGAGCTGGTGGCAGGGGACTTCTTCGAGGCGGTCCCGCCGGCCGACGCCTACCTGCTGTCCAACATCGTCCACAACTGGGCCGACGACACCGCCGTCACCATTCTGCGCAACGTCCGCGCGGCGATGCCGGACGACGGCCGGGTGCTGCTGCTGGACATGCTGCTGCCCGACGACGACCGCCCCCACCTCGGCAAGGAACTGGACATGCGGATGCTGGCCCTGCACCAGGGCGGCCGGGAGCGCACCGAGGCGGAGTACTTCGGCCTGCTGCGCCGAGCCGGCCTGACCGTGCGCCGGGTGGTGGAGCTGCCGTTCGCGCTCAGCCTGATCGAGGCGGTCCCGGCGTGACGGCGGCCGGGACCACGGAGCGGTAGGGGACGGCGATGCGATCCGCGCTGGTCGTGGGCACCGGGCTGATCGGGACCTCGGTGGCCCTGGCACTGGTGACCCGGGGCGTGCAGGTGTACCTGTCGGACGTCGACCGGACGGCCGAGCTGACGGCGGCCTCGCTGGGCGCGGGGCTGGCCGAGGAGCCGGCCGGGCCGGTGGACCTGGCCGTGGTGGCGGTGCCGCCCGGGGCGGTCGGCGGGGTGCTCGCCGGCCTCCAGACCAGGGGGGCGGCGCGGCACTACACCGATGTGGCCAGCGTCAAGTCCGGGCCGGAGCGGGACGCCGTCGCGCTGGGCTGCGACCCGGTGCACTACGTCGGCGGCCACCCGCTGGCCGGCGGGCAGCGGCCCGGCGCGCTGGGCGCCCGGGCGGACCTCTTCGAGCGCCGCAGCTGGGTGCTGACCCCGAGGCCGGAGGCCGGCACCGAGACCCTCAACAAAGTGCTGGAGCTGGTCGCGCTGTGCCGCGCCGTCCCGGTGGTGATGGAGGCGGCCGCGCACGACCGGGCGCTGGCGCTGCTGTCGCACGCGCCGTACGTGGTGGCCAGGCTGCTGGCCGAGCGGGTGCGGCGGGCGGGCCGGGACACCGCGGAGCTGTCCGGTCCGGGAACGGGCGACCTCGCCTGGACGGCGGCGGCCGACCCGGAGCTGTGGGGCGAGGTGCTGCGGGCCAACGCGACGGCGGTCGCCGATGCGGTCGACGAGTGGGCGGCGGACCTGCGGGAGGCGGCGGCAGGCCTGCGCGGCCTGGCGGCGCCGGGCAGGACGGGTGAGCCGGGGACGTCCGGGCGCGAGGACGGCGGGATGATGCGCGGGCTGCTGGGGGAGTGGAACGGGGAGGGCACCGGCGTCTTCGGTGGGCGCGGCGGTCCGCCGGTGCGGAGCCGGACGCTCGCTGTGCCGATCGGCGACCGGCCCGGCGAACTCGCGCGGCTGTTCGCGGACGTCGCGGGGGCCGGGGCGAACGTCACCGACGTCCGCCTGGAGCACCCGGAGGCGGGCCGGACGGCCCTGGTCCACCTCGCGGTGGCCGAGGCGCAGGCCGGCGCCCTGGAACGCGCGCTCGTGGCGCGCGAATGGCCGGTGGGGTAGCCGGATGCCGCAGGCGCGGGCACCCGGCCACCCCGGTGGCGGCCCGGGGTCAGGAGGCGTCCCGGGCCCCGCCGCGCGCGTGCCCGTCCAGTTCCTGGGCCAGGCCCAGCCAGGAGTCGGCGACCATCCGGGCCATCCTGCTGATGAGCGCCGCGGAGTGCGGAGGGACGGCGGTCGTCAGGCTGTACCAGTCCTGGGAGGCGATCGAGTTCTGCTGGAGCAGCCGCAGCAGCCGGCGCCCCTCCTCCTTGTGGCGCAGCGAGGGGTCCCGCAGCAGCCGCTTCATGATCGCCGTCGCGTCGACCGGCAGGTCGGGTCTGCGCTCCTGGCTCGGGGCCGTGGGCTGTGCGGGAACCTCGGCGCCGCGGGCCGGCTTCTCGGCGGCCAGCCGCACGGGGACCGGGGCCTGGCCCTCCCTGATCCGCCGACGCACGTCGCTCGCGGTGGCGGGGGAGATCCCGGCGATCCGGGCGACCTCCCGGATGGAGGCGTCCGGCCGGTCCTCCAGGACCTTGGCTGCCCTGTACCGGCGGTCGGCGGCGTCGAGCGGACGGACCTTGCCGTCCATGCCGACCCGGGAGGTCATCGGGGGCAGGCTGTCCGAGGCGGCCCGCCGGATGGTGGCCACCGCCTTGGCGCCCAGCCCGGAGGCCCGGGCGATCACCCGGTCGGACATGTTCGGCTGCGAGGCGATGATCCGGGCGGCCGCCGCGCGCCGGTCGGCCTGCGAGAGGGGGAGGCCGTGGGTGACGTTGGTGATGACGGAACAGAGGAAGGCCTCCTCGGGGGTCCCGTCGAAGAACTCGACCTCGATGGTGGTGCGTCCCTGGGCCAGCGCCGCCACCAGGCGGTGCATTCCGTCGATCACCCGGAGGGTGCTCCGGTCCACCAGGATCGGCGGCAGCGGCGTCTCCACGCTCGCGAGCCGGGCGATGTGCTCCTCGTCCATCCCGCCCAGGCGCGGAGAGTCGGCCGGGCGGAGCGAGCCGATCGCGAGTGTGGTGATCTGGTGTTCGCCTCTGGTAGAAGTCAGGGGCTGGTGAGGGCCGGGTGACTGGGCGGTGCGGTGAGCGGCGTCCTCCTCGTGGGCACGGTCGAGCAACTCGGTGAGCGAATGGATCACAGCGACATCCCCCGTATGTGAACCTTCAGGAACCGGTGTCCGGACGTCCCCTCCGCGGAGGCTCCGTCAGCCGTCTGCTCCCGTGGACGTGATTCATCGCGCTTCCCCCTTCGAGTCGGAGAGTGGGGATTCTCCGAACCCCTGGTGTTAATGGACATGACGACACTAGTCCCAAGGGCCCCCCGCCTGGAGACCCGGACCAGGTCGTCGCGTTCAGACTTCTGAGTAATCGTCACAAAGAGGCCGTGCGCATGTCGAGCCGGGAACAGCGAATACGAACTTCTCATGCGGCGCCCGTGTTCAACCGCTGCGCGGCGGCGGTTGAACACCTGCCTGCGACCCGGACGACGGGGGGCGCAGCCAGCGACGGCGAGGAGCAGTCCGGTCGTGCGCCGGGCCCCGGGGGCGCGGCGGGCGGGCACCGGCCGGCGCAGCGAGGCGGGCAGCCGGGCGGCGCTCCTCCAGGTGACGGGCGTGACGGCGGGTCACCGTGCTGCGGTGGTCGACGGCCCCGCAGCGGCCCGAACACCACGGCCGCCAGGCCGAGCAGGACGAGGACGGGATCCGCGAGTGGGCTCCGGGAGGCCGTCGCGCCCGCGTCCGCCGCGGCCGTCGAGCGGGCTGTGTCCGTCATCGTTCCCCCCCGATCCTGTTTTACCGTTTCGGATGGTTCGGCCAGATTCCATCGGCCAATGCCAAGAGGTATTCGAAGGGCGGAGTGACCGGCGGCCGGACGAGGGTCTCATCGACCGTCGAGCACACGGGCGTCCAGGTTGTGGTGCGCCGCGAGGAAGCCCAATGGGTGGGAAGTCGAGAGGTGTGCCTTCGATCCGGGCTCGCCGGTAACCGCTGACCTGGTCGGACGACTCGAACAGCGGAAGGAGCTCCGGCTCTGCGGGTCGTTCCCAAGGACGCATCAACTCTCCTGTCCAGCAGCGTCATTGACGCCGTTGTACGCTCGACGGTGCCCGCGGCGGCCCAGCAGGGGTGGGCGGTGGGGGAGGGAGAACGGGGCCACGACGCTGAGCAGGGAGCACCTCTCATGCCTAAATGCAAACGTTTTGCGTTAGATGGAAGGTAGGCCGAGTGCCGCCGCCACGAGCCGGTCGGTGTAGGCCGTGGACAGCTCCGAAGGGCGGAACAGGATGCGATACATCAGGGGGGCGACGACGGTGTCCAGCAGGGTCTCCACATCGGGCACGGCCTCCCCGCGCCCGGCCGCGCGCACCCCGACTGCCTTCAACTGCTCGGCGGCGTAGTCGGAGCAGCGCATCGCGTTGCCCTGCTCCGGATCCCCCTGCAGGGCGTCGCGGACGTAGGTGCGGCCCGCCGTCGAGGACATCTCCTCGGCGAACTGCGCCGCCCACGCCTCCAGGTCCGCACGCAGGCTGCCGCGGTCGGCCGGCGGGGCGTCGGGGCGCAGCCGCTCGACGGCCACGTCGGACAGCAGTTCCCGCAGGTCGCCCCAGCGCCGGTAGACGGTGGACGGCGTCACTCCCGCGCGGGCGGCGATCAGCGGCACGGTGAGGGTGTCACGCCCCACCTCCGCCTCCAGCTCGCGGACGGCCCGGTGGACGGACTGCTGGATGCGGGCGCTGCGCCCGCCGGGGCGTGTGGTTGCTCGGGCGCTCATGCCCACAGCTTAATGCGAAGAAGTTGCGTCTGGCGCGGACCGGCCGATCGGCCGCCCTCGTGGCCGTGACGGTCGGGAGGCGCGGGTAGCTCAGTCTGCGGGGCGGGCCCGCTCGTCGGTGCCTCACCGGGGCGGGCGGCCGGTGCTAGCCGGTGGTGATCTCGGGGCCCAGGGCCTCGACGGCGTTGGTGAGGACGGGGGCTCCGACGATGTTGATGAGCAGGAGGCCCAGGGCGAAGGATTTCTGGGCATCCGTCATCGTGCTTCCGGCGAGGGACCTGACGGCCGTGCCGAGTTCCTGCTGTTCGGTGGCGGGGCTGTTCTGGAGCAGGCCGAGGCAGAAGGTCGGCAGGGCGAGGTGGGCCTTGGTGAAGGAGACGCCGTGCATGATGGCGGCGACCTGTCGGGACCGCTCGCGGGCCCGGGCCCGGTCGACGCCGCGGTCGGCGGCGGTGAGCAGGATGGTGAGCGCGGTGCTCGGGCCGACGCCGATGTCCTGCTGGCCGATCCGTACGGTGAAGAGCGAACTGCGGAAGAGCGCGAGTGATCCGAAGGCGGCCACCAGTACCTGGGTGGCGGCCACGCCGCTCGCTCCGGAGGCGCCGAAGGTCCAGTCGAAGGTGCGGGCGAGGTAGAGCGCGCTGCCGGCGGAGGCCGCGTTGATGGCGGCGTACGTCCAGGCGCTCGGCACCCGCAGCAGGGCGGCCGGCCGGTCGCGGTAGCGGGAGACCAGTTCGGCCAGGCCGACGAGCAGGGCCAGGCCGCAGGCGACCAGGTATCCGAGCACTGTCGCCTCCGGCGGGGTCAGCCGAGCCAGCGGGCGGCGAACCTGGTGCCGGACTCGGTCAGCCGGAGGGAGTCCTCGCCGTCCTGGGTCCGCACCTCCAGCAGCCCGAGGTCTCGCAGGACGATCACTTCCTGCGCCATCCGGAGGGCGCTGAACCCGAACCGCTCCCGCAGCCCGTCGACCGTGACGGGGCCGGAGGCCGCGACCGCCCGGAGCAGCTCGGTGGCGCTGTCGGACAGCGGTGCGCCCTCCGGGGCGGCGCCCGACTGGACGGAACTCCCGGACGGGGGGCCCTGCGCGCTGGAGAGGAAGGAGCTCCACGGGTCGACGGAGTCGGGCTGCGTCACGTTGCTGCTCCCTCGGCGGCTGGGCAGGCACCTTCCCGCATTGTGCCACCCGGGTGCCGCGCGCGGTTACGGTCGCGCGCGGTCACGGTCGGGCGCGGGCGGGATCGGATCACGGGGCGGTGGGGCGAGGCGGGCCGGCTCCGATGCGGGTGCGGACGAGGTCGACCGGGCCGCTGAACCAGCCGAGTTTCTCCACCCACCAGGTGAGGCCGGCCGCCCGGTACGGGGCGACGACGAGCGCGTCGGCGGCGCGGTGGACGCCGGACGTCCGGCCCTCCATGACGACGTCGAACGGCTGGTCGGGGGAGGGCCGTTGGGCGCGGACGTAGGAGACCACGGCTGCCAGGTCGGCGGGGGGCATCATCTCGGTGTGACCCACCCCCGCCCGGGTGGGGAAGACGCCGTCCCAGTGCGCGGCCCGCCGCATGGGGCGTTGCGCGGGCCAGGTGCCGGCGATCCAGACCGGGATGCGGGGGCGTTGCGGGGCCACCGGCCGGAAGGTGAGGTCGGTGACCGTGAACCAGCGGCCCCGGAAGGTGAAGGGGCGGCCGGTCCACAGGCCGTCGAGGACGTCCAGGGCTTCGTCCAGCTTCTCGGCGCGCACCCGTGGGTCCGGGTTCTGGCCCAGCGCCTCGAACTCGGCGGCGGAGGAGCCCAGGCCGGCGCCGAAGATCAGCCGTCCGCCGCTGAGGAGGTCCAGTGCGACGGTCGCGCGGGCGACTTCGGCGGGGTGCTTGAGGGCGAGCACGTTCACCATGACGCCGATGCGCAGGCGCTCGGTGTCGGCGGCGATCACGGCGAGGGTGGTCCAGGAGTCGGTGACGTGCTCGTCCGGGTGTTCCGCGACCTGGCCGTCCCAGAGGAAGAAGCCGTCCCAGCCGGACCGTTCCGCCAGTACTCCCAGTTCGCGGAGCAGCCGGGGGTCGGCGTACTCGCGCCGGTTGGGCAGTCCGACGGCGTATCGCAGCGGCTGCTGTGGCGTGGCGTCCATCGGTTGTCGCCTTCCTGGTGTCACTGGTCCTGGTGTCACTGGAGGGTCCTGGAGTCACTGGAACGACCGGTTCCACCTTCGATGGTGTCGGTTGTGCGCGGCCGGGGGCAACCGGAGCGGCACCGGTCGGTCGCAGCGGGTGGGCGGTCGCTCCGCAGGCCGGGGGACGACTACGGTGCTACGGTCCTTTGGGAGCCCGAAACGCCCGTGGCGGTTCGGATGCCCTCCCTGTCCGGCGGTGTCTCCTCGGCGAGACGGTACGCCGCCCTCCCCCCACCCCCCGGACCGGTGATCGACGGGACCGGTGATCACCGGGTCCCCGCAGCCGGAACCGCTCGGCGGCGGTGGGGCGGAGGGCGCCTTCGACGCCGGCGAGGTCAGGCCCGCGCCGCCCGGGCCTCCCACACCTTCGCCACCTCCCACAGCCATCGCCTCCGGACGGAGAAGCGCGCCCGGAGGATCCGAAGGAGCAGTGATGTCCGAGAACAACGCGGGCCCGGTACCCGGTCCGCGGTATCTGATCAGCGTCGTGGTCCCGTGCTTCAACGAGGAGGCCGTCCTGCCCGCGACCTACGAGCGGCTGACGGCGGTGATGAGCCGTCCGGTCGGCCCCGACCACGAGCCGCCCGACCACGAACTGGTCTTCGTGGACGACGGCAGCACGGACCGTACCTGGGAAGTGCTGCGGGAGTTGGCCGCCGACGACCCCAGGGTCCACCTGGTGCGGTTCAGCCGGAACTTCGGCCATCAGTGCGGACTGCTGGCGGGCCTGCGCGAGGCGGCCGGCGACGCGGTGGTGATGATCGACGCGGATCTCCAGGACCCGCCCGAGGTCGTGCCCGAACTGGTGGAGCGGTGGCGGCAGGGCTGGCCCGTGGTGTCCGCCCGGCGGACCCGGCGGCAGGGGGAGTCCTGGTTCAAACGCGGGTCCGCCTACGCCTTCTACCGGACCCTGGACCTGCTGGCCGACCAGCCGGTGGCGCGGGACACCGGTGACTTCCGGCTGCTGGACCGCAGTGTGGTCGACCTGATCGCGACCCTCCCCGAGCGCAGGCTCTTCCTCCGCGGCCAGATCAGCTGGGCCGGCTTCCCGGAGACCACGGTGGAGTACGTTCGCCGGCCCCGGTCGGCGGGGCGGTCCAAGTACGGCATCGGCCGTCAGCTCGCCCTGGCGCACCAGGCGTTGATGAGCTGCTCCGCCGTTCCGGCGCGGCTCCCGGTGCTGGCCTCGGCCGCGGTGCTCGGTGCGGCGGCCGCCGGAGCCCTGACCGGCCGCGCGGCACCGCGGGGTACCTGGGCGCTGGGCGTCCAGTTGCTGTGCCTCGGTGTGCTGGCGGACTACGTGTTCCAGGAGTACGACCAGACCCGCGGGCGTCCCGTGTACCTGGTCCGCCAGACGGTGCCGGGCCGGTCCGCCGCACGGACGGAGCGAATGGAGCGAATGGAGCGGACGGAGCGAACGGAGTGGACGGAACGGACGGACGGAACGGAGCGAACGGAACGGACGGGCGGAACGGAACGGACGGTGCGAACAGCACGGACCGAGCGGCCGGAGCGGGCCGGGTGGACGACGCGGGCGGCGGCCTCGTGAGCGGCCCGACGGCGGCCGCGGCAGCGCGGGGCGGCCGGACCCCGGACCCGGCGCCCGGTGACGAGGTCCTGGTGATCGGCGGCGGGTTCACCGGTCTGGCCGCCGCCCACGAGCTGGCCCTGGCCGGGGTGGCCTGCCGGGTGCTGGAGCGCGAGCCGTACGTCGGCGGCCTGGCGGGGTCCTTCGAGGTCGGCGGAGCCCGGCTCGAACGGTTCTACCACCACTGGTTCTCCTCCGACCTGGAGGTCCGGGGGCTGTGCGCGGAACTCGGCTGCTCCCACCTGCTCCAGCCGCACCGGACCCGGACCGGCGTCTACTACGCGAACTCGGTGTACCGGTTGTCGAGCCCGTGGGACGTGCTGCGTTTCGCGCCCCTCCCGCTGCCCGGCCGGGTCCGGCTGGGCTGGTCCGCGGTGCGTGCCCACCGGGTGAAGCACTGGCGGGACCTCGAGGACCTCACGGCCCGGGAGTGGCTGGTCGGGCTGAGCGGGCCGCAGGTCTACGAGACGGTCTGGCGTCCGCTGCTGGAAGGCAAGTTCGGCGAGTACGCGACCGAGGTCGGCGCCACCTGGATGTGGACCAAGCTCCACCTGCGCGGCGGCAGCCGGTCGCACAGCGGCCGCGAGGTGCTCTACTACCTGCGGGGCGGCTGTGCCGCACTGCTGGACGCGTGGGTCTCGCGGCTGACCGAACTGGGAGTGCGGATCTGTACGAACACCCCGGTGCGGCAGGTGCTCACCGACGAGCACGGGGTGTGCGGCGTCCGCACCGGGAGCGGCGTGCTGCCGGCACGGCGGGTGCTGGCCACCACGGCACCGGACCTGCTCGCCGGCTTCCTCGCCCCCGCCCCCGCCTCCGCCCCCGTCGGGCCGCCGCCGCATCCGGACGTGCCCGCCGTCCGCCGGCGGCTGTCCGAGATCCCCTACCTCGCCAATCTGTGCCTGGTGCTGCAGAACGACCGTTCCCTGTCCGACACCTACTGGCTCAACGTCACCGACCCGTCGTTCCCGTACGTCGGTGTCATCGAGCACACCAATCTCGAGGATTCGGACGCCTACGCCGGACGTCACCTGGTCTATCTGTCCGCCTACCTCCCGACCGGTGCCGAGCTGTACCGGATGGACGACGACGCGGTGTTCGAGGCCAGCCTGCCGCACCTGAGGCGGATGTTCCCGCAGTTCCGGCGCGAGTGGGTCCGGAGCCACCACGTCTGGCGGGCCGATCACGCCCAGCCGGTCATCACCCCGCACTACTCCGACCGCATCCCGGCGACGGAGACCGATGTGCCGGGGCTCTACCTGGCCAGCATGGCCCAGGTCTACCCCCAGGACCGGGGCACCAACTACGCCGTGCGGCAGGGGCGGAACGTCGGCCGGCTGATCGCCGACCGGATCCGGACCGCTCCCCGTACCGCACCCGATCGATCCATGACCGCCTGACGCCGGGCACGCCGTGCGCGGCGGGTGCGCCGGGTACGGCGGCACGGCGGCGCGGCGGCACGGCACGGGACCGGAGTCCGGTCCCGGGGAAGGGACGCCATGAACTCCCTCATCAGCACCGAGGACTGCGAGCGGATGCCCGTCGCGCGGGTGCACGAGCTCTACCGTCGTCATGTCAGCCGGGGCCAGGTGACCCTGCTCTCCGCCTTCGGATTCGGCCGCGACGCCGTGGACAGCGCCTCGGGCTGCTGGATCACCCTGCGGGACGGGCGGCGGGTCCTGGACTTCACCGGCGGGATCGGCGTGCTGAACCACGGCCACAACCACCCCCGCATCCTGGCCGCCCGCCGACGCTTCCAGGAACTGCGGCGGATGGAGGTGCACAAGAACTACTTCTCGCCGTACGTCGCCGCGCTGGGGCACAACCTGGCCCAGCTGCTGCCCGGGGACCTCGATGTCAGCTACTTCCCCAACTCGGGTGCGGAGGCCGTCGAGGGCGCCCTCAAGATGGCCTACAAGTACCACCGCGGCCATCGCGGCACGGTGCTGCACACCGACATCGCCTTCCACGGGAAACTGCTCGGCGCCGGAAGCCTGACCGCCTCGCCGGAGGTGCACTTCACCTTCCCGCGAATCCCCGGCACGGACAGTTTCGCCTTCGGCGACCTTCCCTCGCTCGAACTCGCCCTGGAGCGGCACACCACGCCCGAGGGCGGGAGCGACGTCTACGCGCTGGTCCTGGAGCCCTTCAGCGCCTCCGCCCTCCGTGAGTGCTCCGAGGAGTTCCTGCGCGAGGCGCGCCGGCTGTGCACCGAGCACGACATCGTCCTGATCTTCGACGAGGTCTATACCTCCTGGGGCAGGACCGGTTCGCTCTTCCACTTCATGCGCCACCGCGGCCTGGTCCCGGACGTGGTGACCACCTCCAAGTCCTTCGGCGGCGGCAAGGCGTCCATCTCCGGCTACGTGGCCAGGGAGCCGGTCTTCCGCCGGGCCTACGACTCGCTGCCCGACGCCACCCTGCACAGCACCACCTACTACGGATTCGGGGAGGAGACGGTCACCGCGCTGGAGGCCGTGGCGATCGCGGTCGAGGACGACTACCCGGCCAGGGCGCGCCACCTCGGCGAGCGGCTGCACCGCGGCCTCACCGCCCTCGCGGCCGGCCACCCGCACTTGATCGCGGAGGTGCGCGGCACGGGTGCTCTCCAGGGCGTCGTCCTGCGCCACGTTCCGGCCACTCTCGACCACGCGCTGAGGCTGCTGCCGTCCTCCTTCGCGCGCGACCCGCAGGCCGGGGCCAAACTGGCCACCGCCGCCGTGGTCGCCGCGCTCTACCGTGACCACGGCGTGCTCACCTACTACGGCTCCAACCACGACCTCCCGCTGATTGCCGCACCTCCCCTGGTGGCCGTGGACTCGGACCTCGACGTCTTCCTGGAGGCCCTGGACGCGGTGCTGGCCAAGGGCATGCCCCGCCTCCTCGCGGGCCTGGTCAGGGAGAAGGTCACCGCATGAGCGCCCCGGCGGCCCGTCCCGGGGCACCGGTCGAAGGGTTCCGTACCGCGCCGGAGCACCGTCGCCCGCGCGGCCGGGAGCGGCGGGTGAGGGTCCGGGAGCGGCGGGTGCGGGTCTGGGAGCGGCGGGTGTGCTCCGCCGGGCTCCCGCCGCTCTGGGCGGGGCGCTGTACTTTGCTGTCCGAACCCGCCCGCCGGGCTGCCGCCGTCCGGCACACGGCCGCCACACTGGCCGCCCTCCCGGGGCCGTACCGCTTGGTGTTCGCCCTGCTCATGCGGGTGTTCCCGGCGGCCGTCGTGCTCGCGGTCCCGACCGGCCCGTTCCGGGGCGCCGCGGACCGGACCCGCCCGCGACGGGTCGCCGACCGGCTGTCCGCGGTGCCCGGCTGCGCCGAACTGCTCAGGGTGAGCCTCGCGTTGGCCCTGCACGGGGCGCTGGACGGTGCTCCGGACGGCGCTGTATACGGTCAACTGCCCGGTGCTCCGCCGGGCCCGCCGTCCGGCGCCGCGGAGGACCGCGCTCCGCTCGACCTGCCGCACGGATCCGCCACCGCACCGCGTCGGGGGCCGCGATGACCGGGGCCGTCCGTTCCGTCCGCTGCGACGCCCTGGTGATCGGCTCGGGGGCCGGGGGCAGCACGGCGGCCCTGGAACTCGCCGGCGCGGGCCGGGAGGTCCGCGTCCTGGAGGAGGGCCCGCGCGTGCCGCAGGCGTGGATCACCCGGGCGTCCCCGGCGGAGAACCTGCGTGTGCTCTACCGCCAGGGCGGTCTGCTGCCCATCCACGGCGCGCCCACCATCCCCTTCGGGGAGGGGCGTTGCGTGGGGGGAACCACCGTGGTCAACGGCGGGTTGTTCTGGCGTCCTCCGGAACACCTGCTGGAGGGCTGGGCGGCCGCGGGTGTCGACGGCTACCGGGCGCACCACCTCGCCCCCCACCTGGCCGAGGCGGAGCGGCGCCTCGGTGTCGTCGACCAGCAGCCCGGCGGGGGGAACCGCGACTCGGTGCTGCTGGCCGAGGCGGCCGACCGGCTCGGCTGGCGCTGGGCACCGGCCCGCCGGGTGGTACGGGGCTGCCGGCACGCCAACCGGTGCGTCACCGGCTGCCCCACCGGGGCCAAGCAGAGCATGCTGGTGAGCTACCTGCCCGCCGCCGAACGGCTCGCGGCGGTCGTCGAACCCGACACCCGGGTCGTCCGGCTCGAACACGACGGCACCCGGGTCACGGCCGTGCACGCCCTGCGCGACGGCCAACGGCTGCGCTACCTCCCGCGGACGGTGTTCCTGGCCGCCGGTCCGGTCGGCAGCGCGCTGCTGCTGCGGCGCAGCGCCATCGGGGGACGCGGCCCGGGCGGAGCCATCGCGTTCCACGTCAACTTCCGTACGGTGGCGCGGTTCGACGAGCCCGTCCGCGCGGGCGAGGGCACCATCTTCACGGCGCAGTTGCAGGAGTTCGCGGACCGGGGTGTGCGGGTGATGCCCGGGAACCTGACGCCGGGGTCGCTCGCGGCGGCGCTGGCGGCCCATCCCGCCGGGACCGTCGACCGGATGCTGGCCCAGCTGGACCGGGTCGCGGTCTACACCACCCAGGTGAGCGTCCGGGGCACCGCCCGGCTGCTGGCGGTGCCCGGCCTCGGCGCGCTGCTGCGGCACCGCCTGACCGCGAGCGACCGGGAACTGCTCCGCTGGGCCTTCCGGCAGACCGCCGAACTCCTCCTGGAGGCCGGCGCGGTCGAACTGCTGCCGCCCGGACCCGCCTGCCTGTCGACGGCCGCGCAGACGGCCGACTTCGCGCTGCACGGCCGGCCCGAGAGCTGGGACCTGATCTCGGTCCACGCCATGGCGTCCTGTCGGACGGGGCCGCCCGCCCTGGGCGGAGTGTGCGACCTCCTGGGGCGCCCGCACGGTTTCACGAACCTGCGGCTGTGCGACGCGAGCGTCCTGCCGGGGGCGACGGGCGTCAGCCCGCAGGAGACCATCATGGGCTTCTCCCACCTGATCACCGCCCGGTACCTGGAGCAGTCCGCCGGCGCCCGGGCCGGGGGCGTCTGAGGCCCGCCGGTACCTGAGGTCCGGGGGCGTCCGGTTCCCGCCGCGAGGGGTCGGCGGTCCGGCAGCTTCCCGCGCACAAAACGGATAGGTAATCCGTATCTGCTACGGTGACCATCAAACGGATAACCTATCCGCACAACAGGAACGGGTGGTGCCATGAAGCGGACCGCGGTCGTCACGGCGGGAACGGCGGGGATCGGACTGGAGACCGCGTTGGGGCTGGCGGCGGCCGGTCTCGCGGTCACCGTGGTCGGACGGGACCGGGTGCGCGGCGCGCACGCGGTCGAGCGGATCGACGCGACGGCGCCCGCGCACCCCGCCCGGTTCCTGGCCGCCGATCTGGCCTCGCTGGACGAGGTCCGCGCCCTCGCCGCCCGGCTGGGCGAGGACGGCCCGCCGGCCGTGCTGGTCAACAACGTCGGAGCGATGTTCCCCCGCCGGCAGGACTCGGTCGACGGGATCGAGGCGTCCTTCGCCGTGAACCACCTCTCGCCGTACCTGCTGACCGAACTGCTGGTCCCGGCCCTGCGGGCGGGCGCGCCCAGCAGGATCGTCAACGTCACCTCGGCCGCGGTCGGTGTCGCCAGGCGCACCTTCGAGGCCGTCGAACCGCCGGGCGGTTACTACGGCTTCCACTGGTACGGCCGGGCCAAGCTCGCCAACCTCGCCTACACCCTCGAACTGGCCCGGCGCCTCGACGGCAGCGGCGTCTCGGTGTTCGCGGCCGACCCCGGGGGCGCCGCGACCGACATGACCCGCGGCACCATGGACGACCCGCGCATCGTCTCGCCCGGACTCCGGCTGCTCTGGCCGCTGGTGCGGCGCAGGTTCGAGCGCTCCACGTCCGGCCCGGCCTCGCTGGCGGCCAGGTCGTCGGTCCACGCCGCCACCGCCCCCTCGCTCACCGGCCGGACCGGCATCGTCATCGGAGCCGGGGTGGAACCCGTGCCTCCCTCACGGGTCGCGGCGGACCCGCGCGTCGCCGAGGCCGTGCGCCGCCTCAGCGAGCGCCTCGCGCCCGTCGGGACGGTGTGAGCGGGCCCCGCACCGCACCGCGCCGGGTGGCGGATGAGTCATCCGGTTAGACTTCCCGGCATGACGACGGCTCCCCGGCGCAAGGACGCCGCCCGCAACCGGGAACGGATCGTCGCCGTCGCCCGGGGCGTGCTGGACGAGGGCACGCAACTCCAGCTCAACGACATCGCCCGCCGCCTCGGGGTGGGCGTCGGCACCGTCTACCGGCACTTCCCCACCGCCGAGGCCCTGCTCGAGACCGTGGCCGCCCCCGGGCTCGAGGCGCTGGCCGCCCACGGCGAGGCGGCCCTGTCCGACGAGGACGCGGCGCGCGCCCTCACCGGCTTCCTCGCCCGGACCGTGGAGGCGCAGGTCACCGACACCTCGCTGTCCGCCGTCACCGCCGCACCCGCCGACGCGCTGCCCCGTACCACCGAACTGCGGCAGACCCTGTCCGCCGTCGGCAGGCAGCTGTTCCAACGGGCCAGTGACGCCGGTGCGGTGCGGGCCGACGTCACGCCCGAGGACCTGGTGCCGCTGATGTGCGGCGTCGCCTACGCCGCGACCGTCCACGCGGCCCCCGCGGCCCGCGCGAGCACCGCCCGGCGGTATCTGGCGGCGCTGCTGGAGGGCGTGCTCGTCGACCCCGTCGCCCGGTAGCCGGCCCGCGGTCGGCACCGGCACCGTCGTCAGGACGGCGGCGGTACCGGCCACGGACGCTCCGGCGACGGTGCCGAGCGGGGGCGGACGGCCGCGGGCGGGGACGCGCGGCCGTCCGGGTCACTTGGCGAGGAAGGCGAGCAGCGCGGTGTTGACCTCCTCGGCGTGGGTCCACAGCAGGCCGTGCGGCGCGCCCTCGATCTCGACGTAGTCGGCGGCCGGCAGTGCCTTGTGGAAGACGCGGGCGGTGCTGTCGATCGGCAGGGTGCGGTCGCCGGTGCCGTGCAGGATCAGGGCGGGCACGTCGATGCGCGGGATGTCGCCGCGGAAGTCCGTGTACCAGGAGGTGGGGGCGGCCGAGGCGGCGTGGGCGCCGCCGCTCGCGGCGACGTTCCAGCTGTTGCGGACGGCCTCCTCGCTGATCCGGGTGCCGAGGTTCTCGTCCAGGTTGTAGAAGTCGTTGAAGAAGTCGGTGTAGAAGGCGTACCGGTCGGCCTTGGCGGCCGCGACGACGCCGTCGAAGAACTCCTGCGGGGCGGCGCCGTCCGGGTTGTCCTCGGTCTTGAGCAGGAACGGCTCCAGCGAGGCGAGGAAGGCGACCTTGGCGACGCGGGCCGAGCCGTACGTGGAGACGTAGCGGGCGACCTCGCCGGTGCCCATCGAGAAGCCGACCAGCACGGCGTCCCGGAGGTCCAGGGTCTCCAGCACGGTGTTCAGGTCCGCGGCGAAGGTGTCGTAGTCGTAGCCGGTCGTCGGCTGCGAGGACCGGCCGAAGCCGCGGCGGTCGTAGGTGATCACGCGGTGGCCGGCGTCCAGGAGGGCGGCGCTCTGCCGCTCCCAGGAGGCCCCGCTCAGCGGGTATCCGTGGATCAGGACGACCGGCTGCCCGGTGCCGTGGTCCTCGTAGTAGAGGTCGACGGAGGTGGTGTTCTCCTGGCCAACGGTGATGTACGGCATGGGTGTTCCCGTTTCTCTCGGACAGCGTTCGCGCTGTTGACGGGCCTCACGCTAGGGGCCACTGCCGGGGGGCGATTGCCTCTGGGAGCACAGCCGGTCGTCCGAGAGCGCTCGGGGTCGGCCCGGGTCGGTCGGGCCGGCTTGTGCGCGGACCGGCCGGGTCGGTGCGCTGCGGGAACAGGACGCCGGCCGTCGCGTTCCTACGCTGACCCGGTCCGGCATTCCGCCCCAGAGAAATCCCAGGAGCACCATGAGCGGCCAGCCGCGCCTCCACCGACACGGCCCGGAGATCCAGGAGTTCGGCACCGTCACCCGGCTGCCGATCGCGCTCTCGCACGACGCCCGGCAGTACTCCGCCCAGCGCCTCAACCGCGCTCTCGCGAACACCCAGTTCCTGTACGCGCTGTACAAGAAGTACCACTGGGGCATGCGCGGGGCGACCGCGTACCAGCTGCACCTGCTCTTCGACAAACACGCCCGGGAGCAGCTGGAGTTGGTCGACGCGCTGGCCGAACGGGTGCAGACCCTCGGCGGCGTCGCGGTGGGGGACCCCCGGCACGCCGCCGGGATCACCGATGTGCCGCGCCCGCCGGACGGCATCGAGGGGGTGCCGTCGATGCTCTCGCGGCTGCTCGACGCCCACGAGAGGGTGCTCGCCGACGTGCGCGACGCCGCGGCCCGCACGGCGGAGCTCGGCGACGACGGCACCCAGGACCTCCTGGTCTCCCAGGTGATCCGTACCGGCGAGACCCAGGTCTGGTTCGTCGCCGAGCACTTGGTCGCGACGCCCGAAGCCGGGGCGTGACCGGGGGCCGGGCCCGCCTCGTCGGCGGGCCCGGTCCGGTGTCCGGTCCGGTGTCCGGTCCGGCGCCCGGTCCGGCGCCCGGCGTGCGGTCCCCGGCACCGGGCCGGAGGCGTGCGGGGGTGCGCGGCCGGAACGGGCTCGGGCCCATGGGGGAGTGATCGCCCCATGGGCCCGAGCCCGTCGTGCTGCGCCCGCCTCAGTCGCGGTGCAGCGCCAGCCGGGTGGCCAGGCCGCCGCCGACGCCGGCGACGACGGCCGCGGGCAGGCACCACAGCGGCCAGTGCGCCAGGCCGAGGGCCCCGTCGGCCGACCACCGGCCGGGTCCGGTGGCGGTCAGGGCCGCGCCGATCGCGGTCAGGACGAACGGGAACTCGTACCCGTCGTGCTGCACCCACAGCCCGTGCGGCCACTTGACCGTCACGGCGACGGTCATCACGCCCATCACGCCCGCGCCGGCCAGTGGCGTGAGCAGTCCGGCGGCCAGCATCAGCCCGGCCCCGATCTGGGTGCCGCCGGCGGCGAGCGCGGTGAGCTTCCCGCCGCGGAAGCCGTCGCCCCGGAACTCGGCGCTGCCGCCGTCCAGTCCGCCGCCGCCGAGGTGGAAGCTGACCTTCTGGACGCCGTGGCCCGCGATCAGCAGGCCGGTGACCAGGCGCAGCAGGAGAAGGCCCGTGTTCATGTCGGACTCCGTCGGGTCGTGGTGGTCCGTCAGCCGGCGGCGTGCGGGTCGATCATGGAGTGGGCGTAGACCAGGCCGAGGCCGTAGGCGCCGCCGTGCTCCTCGACCAGCTCGGTCACCGGGACGTAGGTCTCGGCCCGCGCCCAGTCGCGCTGGAGCTCGAGCAGGACCTGGATCCAGGTGACCGGCACGGCACCGGCGGCGGTCATCCGCTGCAGGGCGTGCTCGTGGGCCAGCGGGCTGACCCCGCCCGAGGCGTCGGCGACGACGTACACCTCGTAGCCCTGCTCCAGTGCGGAGAGGGCGGGCAGGACCAGGCAGACCTCGGTCCACAGGCCGGACAGGACGATCTTGCCGCGGCCGGTGGCCCTGACCGCCTCGACCAGGGCCTCGTCCTCCCAGGCGTTCATGGTGGTGCGGTCGATCACCTCCTGGTCGGGGAAGACGGCCTTCAGCTGCGGGAGGATCGGGCCGGAGAAGGACTCGGCGGCGACGGTGGACAGCACGGTCGGCACGTCGAAGATCCTCGCGGCCTTGGCCAGGCCGACGGTGGAGTTGATGATGGCGGTGCGGTCGCCGCTGCCGGTGCCGAAGAACATCTGCGGCTGGTGGTCGACGAAGAGCATCATCGCGTTGTCCGGGGTCAGCAGGTCCGGGCTCGGGGCGGCGTGGACGTTGGTGAGGTCGACCATGGTTCTTCTCATCTCCGGAATGCTGGATCTCTTGGGAGCGCAGGGAACTGACACTGCGTCGGACGCCTGCCGGATCGGCCCGGCGGCTCGTCGACGACGTTAGTGCGCGACGGCCCGGCGGTTCTGCTCGCCAGGTGCCCGGGACTGGCCCGACAGCGCACGGCGGGCGGACTCCGGACCGGCCGCCGGCCGGAGTGCGCTGCGGGGCAACCGCCGGTGCGCTGAGGGGAATCCGCCCCGCCGCCGGGTGCCTAGGTTCGCCGTGCGGCCCTCGAACGGGCCGTCGGGCGGCCCCGGAGCGAGCCGTTCCGCGTCAGTCGTTCCGCGTCGGCCGTTCCGTGTCGGCGGCACCGTGTCGGCCGCTCCGTACGAAGGGACCCCCGTTGTCCACCATGCCCGTCGCCGGGATCCGCCCCGGCGCCCCCGAGCAGCCCGCCGACCTGGTCGTGCGCAACGCCAAGGTGTTCACCAACGACCCGCGCCGCCCCGGGGCCACCGCCGTGGCGGTCAGGGACGGTCTGGTCGGTGCGGTCGGCGACGACGCGGACGTCGCCCCGCTGGTCGGCCCCGGCACCCGGGTGGTCGACGCGCTCGGCCGCCGGCTCGTCCCCGGCCTCAACGACGCGCACCTGCACGTCGTCCGCGGCGGACTCAACTACGTGCTGGAGCTGCGCTGGGACGGCGTCCGGACACTGCGGGAAGCCCTCGCCGTGCTCAAGCTCCAGGCCGAGCGCACTCCGCCCGGTCAGTGGGTGCGGGTGGTCGGCGGTTGGTCGGCCGACCAGTTCGCCGAGCGGCGGCTGCCCACCCTGGCCGAGCTCAACGCCGCGGCGCCCGACACCCCGGTCTTCGTCCTGCACCTCTACCAGTCCGCCCTGCTCAACAAGGCCGCACTGCGGGCCGCCGGTTTCACCCGGGACACCCCCGATCCGGCCGGCGGCCAGATCGTGCGCGGCCACGACGGCGAGCCCACCGGCCTGCTGATCGCCGCCCCCGGAGCCCTGCTGCTCTACTCCACCCTCGCCAAGGCGCCCGCCCTGGACGAGGCCGACCGCCTCGGCTCCACCCGGCACTTCCTGCGCGAGCTGAACCGCTTCGGCCTCACCTCCGCGATCGACGCCGCCGGGGGCTTCCAGAGCTTCCCCGAGAACTACGGCACCGTCACGGAACTCGCCCGTCGCGGCGAACTGACCCTGCGCATCGCCTACCACCTCTTCCCGCAGACCGCCGGGCAGGAGCTGGACGACCTCGCCCGCTGGGTCGAGACCGTGCGTCCGGGCGAGGGCGACGAGTGGCTGCGCCTCAACGGCGCGGGCGAGAACCTCACCTGGGCCGCCGCCGACTTCGAGAACTTCGCCGAACCCCGGCCGCAACTCGGCGCCTACGAGGGCGAGTTCGAGAAGGCAGTCCGACTGCTGACGGAGCACGGCTGGGGCTTCCGCCTCCATGCCACCTACGACGAGACCATCCGCCGCGACCTCGCCGTCTTCGAGAAGCTCGCCGCCGAGGGTCTCTTCCCGCAGGGCAACCGCTGGCTCTTCGACCACGCCGAGACCGTCACCCCGGACAGCCTTGACCGGATCGCGGCCCTCGGCGGCGCCGTGTCCGTGCAGAACCGCCTCTCCTTCCAGGGCGAGGCCTTCGTCTCCCGCTACGGTGCCCCGGCCGCCGCCGAGGCACCGCCGCTGCGCGCGATGCTGGACCGCGGCCTCACCGTCGCGGCGGGCACCGACGCCACCCGGGTCTCCTCCTACAACCCCTGGGTCGCCCTGCACTGGCTGGTCTCCGGCCGGGCCGTCTCGGGGCGGCGCCTGGCCGCCCCGCACAACCGGCTGGGCCGCGCGGAGGCGCTGGAGCTCTACACACTCGGCGGCGCCCGGCTCACCGGCGAGGAGGACGTCAAGGGCCGTCTGAAGGTCGGGAGTTACGCGGACCTCGCGGTCCTGGACGCCGACTACTTCACCGTGCCGGAGGCCGACATCCCGCACATCGAGTCCGTGCTCACCGTCGTCGGCGGACGCATCGTCCACGCCGCCCAGGAGCACGAGGGCCTGGCGCCCGGGCTGCCCCCGGTGTCGCCCTCCTGGAGTCCGGTCACCCGCTTCGGCGGCTACCGCGCCACCCCCGCCCCCGGCCCGGCCGCCGGTGTCCGGCAGGCCGAGGGCGTCCTGGAGGCGGTGGCCGCCTCCGACGAGCAGCACGCCTGGCGTACGGCCCGCGGTCTCGCCGCCCCCGGGCGGCCGCGGGTGCCGCTGGATCCGTGTTTCCTCTGACGCGCCGCCGGTCCCGGCGCGGGCGGCGCCGGCCCGAGCCGGTGCCCCCGCCCGCAGTCCCCTTCCGTCCACAAGGAGCCGTCGTGGCCGTACCCGCAGCCGATTCCCGCACCGCATTGCCGCAG
The DNA here is from genome assembly GCF_900105395.1 of Streptomyces sp. TLI_053. NCBI lineage: Bacteria > Bacillati > Actinomycetota > Actinomycetes > Kitasatosporales > Streptomycetaceae > Streptomyces > Streptomyces sp. TLI_053. The sequence goes on along the minus strand of NZ_LT629775.1, from coordinate 2,841,085 downwards.
CCGTCCGGACCGCAGCCGTCCGGACCGCAGATCCAGGACCGTCACCCGCTGGCGCTGGCCCTCTTCGGCCTCACCCTGGTCAGCGGCCTGATCGACGCCGTGAGCTACCTCGGCCTCGGCCACGTCTTCACCGCGAACATGACCGGCAACGTCGTCGTCATCGCCTTCGCCCTCGCCGGAGCCCCCGGCTTCTCCGTCGCGGGCTCGCTGACCTCGCTCGCCGCCTTCCTCCTCGGCGCGGGAGCGGGCGGCCGGATCGCGGTCCGGTGGAGTGCCGGCCGTCGCCCCGCCCGGCTGCGCGCGGTCTTCGGGCTGGAGGCCGCGCTGTACGGCGCGGCCGCCGCCGTGCTCTTCGTCCGCCCTCCCGAGGGGGCCGCGCAGTACGCGGTGACGGCGCTGCTGGCCCTGGCGATGGGCATGCGCAACGCCACGGTGCGGGGCCTGGGGATACCCGACCTCACCACCACCGTGCTCACCCTCACCCTGACCGGCCTGGCCGCCGACTCCCGGCTCGTCGGCGGCACCGCCACCCGGCAGCGCCGCCGGATCCTCTCGGTGGCCACGATGCTCGCCGGCGCGGCCCCGGGCGCGGTCCTGGTCCTGCACGGGCGGATCGCCTGGGCCCTGGTGGTGTGCGCGGTGCTGGTCGGCGCCACCGTGCTGCTCCACCGCGGGTGGGACGACGGCCCCGCCGGGTCCGCGCCGGGCCCCTCCGCGTGAGGTCCGCCTCCCCGTCCCCGGTGGCCCCCGGTCGGCCCCGTCGCCCCCGGTCGGCTCCGGTCGGCCGGAGGGCGACGGTTCGGGGCGCCGGCCGTCGCGGCCGGGGGGCGGCCGACCGGCACCCCGTAGAAGTGGATCCGGTGGTTCCGGCCGGCGGTAACCTTGGGTGCCCGGGCGGCGGGCGAGCGGACCCGAGGGAGCGGAACCAGTGTCGGCGGTCAGGCGTTTCCCGGAACCGGTCGGCCGACAGCGGGAGACCGAACTGCTGACCGCCGCGCTGGTGCAGGCCGTGGACGGCGCGAGCGGCTCCACCGTGCTGCTGCGCGGGGACGCCGGTGTCGGCAAGAGCACACTGCTGGCCCGGGTGGAGCGGGTGGCGCGCGAGCGCGGCTTCACCGTTCTGCGCGCGGTCGGTACGGAAGCGGAGACGGACCTCGCGTTCGGAGCCCTGCACCAGGTGTTTCGGTCGCTGCTCCAGCGGTCCGGCGCGCTGTCCGCGCACCAGCGGGACGCGCTGGAGAGCGCGCTCGGTGTCCGCTCCGGGACCCCGAGCGGCTTCGCCGTCGGGGCCGCCGCCCTGGTGCTGCTGGAGGAGGCGGTGCGGACCGCTCCCGTGCTGCTGCTCCTGGACGACCTGCACTGGGTCGACTCGTCGAGTGCGACCGTCTTCGCGTTCCTGCACCGGCGGTGCGCCGATCTGCCGGTGGTGATCGTCGGCGCCACCCGTGCGGACGGACCGGCCGCCCAGAGCTGGTCGGCGGAGTGCGTCGACGTGCCGGCGCTGCCCCGGTCGGACGCCGCTCTGCTGCTGGCCACCTACTGTCCCGGACTCGCGGCCACCACCAGGGAGCGCGTCCTGGCCGAGGCGGCCGGGAACCCGCTGGCGCTGGTGGAACTGCCGCGGCAGTTGGCGGACGCCCAGCAGCGCGGCGCCGCACCGTTGCCCGAACGGCTGCCGCTGGGACGGAAGCTGGAGCGGATGTTCGCCGAGCGGCTGGGGGCGGTGACACCGGAGGTCGGCCGGATCCTCCTGCTCGGAGCGCTCGCCGCCGGTCCGGAGTACGGGAGCGGCGAGTGGCTGCGGGCCCTCGCCGACGAGAACACGCTGGAGATCCTGGACCGGGTCGGGACGGAGGGCCTGGCCCGGCTCGACCCGGCCGGACAACTCGTCTTCCGGCACCCCCTGGTCCGCACCGCCGTCGTCGCCGCCGCCTCCGACGGCGCACGGCGGGAGGCGCACCGCGCGCTGGCCGACGCCCTGGCACCGGACGACCCCCGACGGCTGGTCCACGAGGCGGCCGCGGCGCTGCTGCCCGACGAGGACCTCGCGCACCGGCTCCAGGAGGCCGGCCGCGACCTCGCCCGGCGGGGCGGCGAGGCGGAGGGGGCGCTCCTGCTCGAACGTGCCGCGGCCCTCAGCCCCGGCGGCGCCGACCGGGTCCGCCGGCTCACCCGGGCCGCCGTGATGTCGGCCCGCGGCGGCCAGCTGCGCCACACCGCGGCCCTGGTGGAGGAACTGCGGACCACCGTCGTGCCGCCGGACATCGCCCCGCTGTTCTCGTACGCGGTGGTCTACGCCGACCAGAGCCACCACATCGACTTCGAGTCCTCCGCCGCGCTGCTGCCCGCGGCCCTCGACACCCTGACCGCGCCGGGCGCCGACACCTTCGACGGGCTGGTCGAACAGGCCTACTTCAAGCTGCTCCTGGCCGCCTCGTACACGGACGACCCCTGGGCCTGGCGCGCCCTGGAACGGCACCGGGAGAAGGTCTCCGAGGCGGGCCGGCTGTGCCTGCGGGCCTGGACCGACCCGGGACCGGACGTGGCCGCGGCCCTGCTGACGATGGCCGAGGGCATGACCGAGGAGCAGGAGGCCGGCGCGGCCTGGCTGCTGCTGTGGACCGCCTCGGCGCTCGACTGCCCGGAGGGCGACCTGTGGCAGCGGTTCACCGGACTGCACGGCTACGCCACCCAGGGCTCGGTCGCCAAGGCCAAGGCCCAGCAGGACTACCTGCTCGGGCACTGGGACCGGGCGGCCGTCTGCCTGCGCGAGGCCGAGATCGCGGACGAGCTCGGCTACCACACCAACGGCCTGATGTTCCGCCAGTACTACGCGCACTTCCTGGCCGGCCGGGGGGACGGGGCCGGGCTGGCGGAGGTCGAGCGGGCCGTCCGGCCGCACGCGACCCGGGCCCGGATGCGGTACGTCCTGGACCGGCTGACCCATCTGCGGGGCCTGGTTGCGCTCGCCCACCGGCGCTACGAGGAGGCCTACGCGCACTTCTGCGAACTCACGCCGCCCGGGCACCTGCCCGGCGGCCCGCCCTGGCGTCACACGCTGGTGTTCGACCTGGTGACCGCCGCCGTGCACACCGGCCGGCACCAGGAGGCGCGGGCCCACCTCGCGGCCGGGCGGCAGGCCCGCTCGGCCGGGATATCGGGCCGCCACGCCTTCCTGTGCGCCGCCGCCACCGCCCTGGCCGCGGCCGACGACGAGGCCGACGCCGCCTACCGTGCCGCGTACGCCGTCCCGGGCGCCGAGCAGTGGGCGTTCGAACTGGCCCGGCTCCGGCTCGCCCACGGAACCTGGCTGCGCAGGCACGACCGGCCCGGGGCCCGGGAGGCGCTGCGCGCGGCCCACCAGGTGTTCCGCCGGCTCCGCGCCACGCCCTGGGCGGGACAGTGCGAGCGGGAACTGCGCGCCGCGGGCGACTCCGTGACCCTCCCGCAGGAGGGCCCGGCCGCCACCGGACCGGCCGGGCTGACCGCGCGGGAGCTGCGGATCGCCGGGCTCGCCGCGACCGGTCTGACCAACAAGGAGATCGGACGGCAGCTGCAGCTGTCGCCCCGAACCGTCGGGGCCCACCTGTACAGGATCTTCCCCAAGCTCGGCATCACCACGCGGGCCGCGCTCGCCCAAGCCATCGACGGCCTCTGACCTGCCGACGGAGCTGCGAGTACGAGGGCGGCGCCGGCGAGCAGGGGCCGGCGGCCGGGCGGGGGACGGCGGCCGGGCGGGGGCACGGACCCTCCTGGCGGTCAGTGGGCGGACGCCCCGGACCCGGGCCCGGGGTGTGCCGGTTCGAGGGCGCTGTGGCAGACGGGGTGGGTACGGGCGCCGTAGGAGCGCGCGGCGACGACGAGGCCGATGCCCAGTCCGGCGAACGCCAGGCCGCCGAACTCGACCATCCAGGTCATCTGCGCGGTGCTGGTGAACGGCGCGACCGGTTCGAAGGGGGACAGCACGCCGACGGCGATGAGCGGGGCCATGACGGTGAGGACGCAGCCGTACATCGCCAGCGGGAGGCCGGTCAGCCAGGCCGGTACCAGCGGAAGCAGGCGCGGCACGCGTCGTCCGGCCAGGACGAGCGTCCAGCGCGGGAAGACCTGGCCCCAGACGTACAGCAGGCCCAGCAGCAGGAAGATCCCGACCAGGGCCGCCAGCACGGTGATGTCGATCCCCACCGACGCCGCGGCCTTCACCGGCCCCGAGGAGCCGGGGCTGATCGCCTCCTGCCACTCCTCGGCCGAGACGCCGAGGACGTCGCCGCCCAGTGTCCAGACGGTCTTGACGCCCGCCCACGGCAGGAGTCCGCACATCAGCAGGTACACCGCGGCCCGGGTCCGCCGCGGGGCGCGGGACGCGGCCGGGTGGGCGAGCGGCCCGTCGTCGGCGCCGGTGTGCGGCCTCGCGCACCGCGGGCAGTCGCCGCGCAGCCGGCGGCGGTAGGAGAGGGCGACCAGCAGCAGCAGTGCGGCCCCGGTGGTGTTCAGCAGCACCTGGGCCAGACCGGTGGCGCTCTCGACCCCCGAGAGCGTCACCAGCGTCACGAAGTACAGCGGCAGACCGCTCGTGCCCACGGCGAACAGCGGGAGCGCCACGGCCAGCGCCGCCGCCACCGCGACCCGGCCGGCCCTGGCGAGCGGCCGGGTGGTGGCCAGGCAGGCGGCGCCGGCCAGGACGGCGAGGGCCGCCAGGGAGAGCTGGACCCCCGGCGCGTAGGCGGCGTGCTCCTTCCACTGCACGGTGGTGCGCGTCGCCGCCCAGGCGATCTCGACGGCGGCGTACAACGCGCCCCACAGGGCGGCGGCCGTGGGTGCCCAGACCGGCCAGCGGCGCCGCCACAGCATCCGCTCCGGGCCCGCGTCCCCCGGCCGGGGGACGTGTCCGGTCGTCGGACTCGCAGGAACAGCCACCGTGACCTCCGTACCTTCGGAATGCGCATGCACGTCAAGACTCCCCGCCGGCCGTGCCGGTCGCGTCCGCCGGGCGGACCGCCCGCCTCCCCCGCGCGGGGGAGACGGGCGGTCCGGGGTCGGTCCGGGGTCGGTCCGGGGGAGAGAAGTGCGGTGCGCCCGGCCACGGTGTGCGGCATCGGGGCGGGCGGGCGACGGGACCTGGACGTCCGCCGGTGTCCGGGCGGCGCGGTCAGCCGTCGGCGGCGGCGGCGGTGCGGGCGTCGAGGACCCGCAGGGCCGTCTCGGACCAGCGGATGTTCTCGCGCTCGAACGCCATGCCGCGCAGCAGGGTCAGATACGGGCCGACGCGTTCGGCCCCGGCGAGGTGCTGCTCCTCGGTGCGGCCGTCGAGGAGCTTGGTCCGCAGGCGCTCGTAGCGGGCGAGCTTGGCGCGGGCCCACTCCAGACGTTCGGCGACGGCGGCGCGGACGGCGGCGGCGTCACCGGCGTCGACGCTCTGGACCTTGACCATCAGCTCGTCGCGGATGGTGGTCGGCTTGCTGGTGTGCTCGGCGGTGTAGGCGTGGACGGCGGCGAGTCCGGCGTCGGTGAGGGAGAAGAGGCGCTTGTTGGGGCGCCGTTCCTGCTCGACCACCCGGGCGGAGATGAGGCCGGCCGCCTCCATCCGGTCCAGCTCGCGGTAGAGCTGCTGCGGGGTGGCCATCCAGAAGTTCGCCACCGAGGCGTCGAAGCCCTTGGAGAGGTCGTAGCCGGAGGCCTCGCCCTCCAGGAGGGCGGCCATCACCGCGTGCCGCAGAGCCATGCGGTCACGCTAGCAGCCACTGGTCAACAAGGCGACTAATAGCTATGGACAGTACGTTCCCGACCGCCCCATACTCGCCGGTACACCTACTCAATTCGATGACTAGGAACCGGAGACCTCCCCATGCACCCGTTCCGCAAGGCGGTCGAGGACCGCGACGCCCGGGCCATGACCGAACTCCTCGCCGAGAACGTCGTGTTCACCAGCCCGGTCGCGTTCAAGCCCTACCCCGGCAAGGCCATCACCGGCGCGATCCTGCGCGCCGTGCTGCGGGTCTTCGAGGACTTCGCCTACGTCCGCGAGATCGGCGACCCCGACGGACGCGACCACGCCCTCGTGTTCACCGCCACCGTCGGCGGCAAGCAGCTCCAGGGGTGCGACTTCCTCCACCTCGACGAGGACGGGAGGATCGACGAGCTCACCGTGATGGTCCGCCCGCTCTCCGCCGCGCAGGCCCTCGCCGCCGCGATGGCCGCCGAGTTCGACCGGATCGCCGCCGAAGCCGCCGGAACGGCGGACCCCGCGACGGTAGATGCGGCCGGCTGACCGGCTCGCCGACTGCGAGGAGGTCACCGCCCGGGACCTTGCATCCAGCGCCCCCTCCGGCCACCCACGCGATGCTCGGCCCGGACGCGGTTCCCGTCGCTGTCCGGGCCGGGCCGACAGCCACCTCGCTCCCGCGACCCCGGGTCCGCGTGCGGGCTGCGACCGCGACTTCACGATCGAGGACGGGGGACCCCGGCCTTGAGATCCGCTGAAACATTGTCGGGCGCCTCCGGATGTCCGGTCCCGCCGTCGTGCGGCGGCGGGGATCCGGGGGCAGTCGACGGACGTGTCAGAGAGATGCGGGCACCCGCACCTCGGCGACCGGCACGAGGAAGGTGCTCGGTGCCCCGTGCCAGGAGAGCGAGAGGGCCTCTCTTGCCCGCGTACAGGCGACGAAGAGCAGACTGAGCTCGCCGGCGAGGTCCTCCCGGTGCTGCTGCGCGTCGGACTCCAGCGGAGTGATCGCGCTTCGCATGGGCACGACGGTGTCGCAGACGCCTGCCACCGCGACGCAGCGGAACTCCAACCCCTTCATGCGGTGCATCGTCCCGATCCGTACGCCCGTTCCCGACGCCCCGGTGCCGAGTACCCAGGCAGGTGTCCCAGCCTGCTCAAGGGCTTGAGCGATGTCGCGTCCCAGCTGGACGAACCGCACCGCCACGCCGATGTCCTCGGGGCGGACGCCGGATCCGATCCACTTCTCGATGCGTGCGACCAGTGCCTTGATCTCCTCGGCCTTGCCGGGGTGGCCGTGCACATCGGGGTGTGCACCGTGCAGAGTCGAGTGGTAGCCGGCAAGGGACTCCTCCCCGCCGTCCATGTCGTCCGGTCGCTCACCGGTGAGGAGGGACGCGGCCCAGGTCAGGATCTCGTGAGTGGTTCGGTAGTTGATCCGAAGACGCGAGGACCTGCCGGCGACCTGGATGCCGAGCGAACGGAGCGAGACCTTGTTGCCGTAGATCCGCTGATGAGTGTCACCGGCGATGAAGAGGTCGTCGGGCCCGGGGGCGACCAGCGCCCTGAGGAAGCGCCACTGGGCGGGGTGCAGGTCCTGTGCCTCGTCGACCACCACATGTCGGAACGGACGATCGGACGGTTCGTCCAGAACCTGTGCGGCTCGCGCGCACACCTGGAAGAACGTCCATTCCCCGGACTGCCGCAGCTTTTCCTCGAACGCCACGACCGCGCGCCACAGCTGGGCTTTCTGCAGTGGGCCGAGCCGCTTGCCCCGGCCGTCCCGCGGCGCCTTGAGGTACTGCTCCGGGCTGGTGATCGCCTGTGCCAGGACGACCTGCCGCCACTCCTGGTCGAGGAAGGTATCGGCGAAGTCGAGGCCGAGCCCCCGGGAGATCCGCCCCCAGCGGGCGAGGATCTCCCGCTGGTCGACGAGGATCTTCAGCGGCGCACCGCCGCGCTCCCGGCGGACGACCTCGTTCGCCAGCGCGTCGACGTTGACGACCCGGACCTTCGCCCTGACCCGCTCGTCCGCGATCAGCAGTGCCAGACAGCGTTCGAGCTCCGCGGCGAGGTCCTTCGTGAAGGTCGTGAGCAGCACGCACCCGTCCGGCGCGTCCGCCGGCAGCCGGCGGGCCAGCTGGTGCGCGCGGTGCAGTGCCACCACTGTCTTCCCGGTCCCGGGGCCGCCGGTCACCCGGGCCGGACCGCCGTAGGACTCCCGGTACGCGATGCGGTACTGGGCGGGGTGGAGGAAGATCCGCCAGGTGTCGAACGGCCGCTCCAGGATCTCCAGCAGTTCCGTGGGGCCGGAGACCAGGGCGACCCGGCCACGTGCATGGGCCATGGCGGCGACCAGGCCGTCCCCGGACGGCTCGGCCTCCTCGGGTACCGCGCTCCGCGCGTAGGCCTGGACGATCTCGCGGTCGACCTCCTCGGGCTCCATGCCGCTGGCGAGCCCGAGCAGAACGTCGAACTGCTGCTCCGGCAGGACGGTGTGGAGGGCCTCCAGATGGGTGTCGTCCGGCAGCAGCCGGATGATCGGCAGAATCTCCTCCTCGATGCCCAGCTGCCGAAGGACCTTGTCGGAGTGCCCGGCGAACAACCGCCGGGACTCCTCGCCGGCCACTGCCCTCAGCGACTCGGTGGCATGCTCCAGTGCGACGTCGTTCCGGATTTCCACGCCCTGCGTGGCCGCGTTGACGGACGCCCGGTGCTTGCACGCCCAGTCGTTCGCCTTGTCGTGGGGGAGGACCTTCAACAGCAGGTAGACATCGCCTTCTTCGGCCTTGAGGACCACTCCGCGCCAGAAGTCGGTGATCCGGATGGTGCGGATCCGCGGGTCCCGCTGGTTGGTCAGTTTCTCCAGGTGCGCGCCCGTGTGGGTGGCCGAGGCGAACTTCTCGAAGGCCTCGCTGACCCGCCGTTGCACCGGTTTTTCCAGGGCCGCGAACTCCAGCAGAAAGTCCCGGTGCATTCCCAGCGTCGCCACGCGGGCCCCCTTGCGCATCGGTCGATCGGCGGCAGTGCGCACACTGTACTGGGCCGGGGCGATCAGTCGGGATGCGTACGTACGGCTGCCGTACACTCCCCGGGGCGGGAGGAGGCACATGCAGCACATCGGCCGGGGCACCGTGCTCGGAAATCGGTACGGGCTGGAACAACCCCTGGCGCGAGGGTCGATGGGGCACGTGTGGCAGGGCCGTGACCGCCATCTCGGCCGGGCGGTCGCGGTCAAGCTCGTCCCGGCCGATCTGCTGTCCGATCCGGCGGGCCGCGACGGAGTGCTGCGCCGCTTCGAACTGGAGGCCAAGGCGGCGGCGGCACTTGACCACGTCAACATCGCGACCGTGCACGACGCGGACATCACCGGCGAGACCTGCTGGTTGGTCATGCAGCTCGTGGTCGGCTCGACCCTCGGTGTCCTCCTGGACGAACGGGAACGCCTCGATGTCGAGTCCGCTGTCGCCGTGGCCGCACAGCTGTGCGCGGGTCTGTCGGCGGCGCACGCCGCCGGGCTGGTGCACCGGGACCTCAAGGCCGAGAACGTGATGGTCGCCCAGGACGGCGTCGTCAAGATCCTCGACTTCGGTCTGGTCAAGGTGGTGGCGGACAACGGTCCGCGGCTCACCTCGACCGGCGAACTGCTGGGCAACCTCCAGTGCGCCTCCCCGGAGCTGCTCAGGGGCTCACCGGTCCTCGACGCCCGCAGCGACCTCTACAGCGTGGGATGTCTGCTGCACCTCATGCTGACCGGTCGCCCGCCGTTCGACGCCTCGACGCCGCCCGCTCTGGTGGCCGGGCATCTCGGTGCGCCGCCGCCCCTTCTTGCGGACTGCGGGGTCGAGGTGCCCGCCGGCCTCCAGGAGCTGGCCACCGCGTTGCTCGCCAAGGAACGCGAGGCGAGGCCCGGGTCGGCCGCCGAAACCTATGCCGCACTCGGACCGTACCTGCCGGCGGCACAACCGGGACCGGACGCGCTGCGCCGCTTCGGCCCGGAGGACCCCCGGCGCCCGTTCGTGCTTCCGCAAGGCCCCTACCCGGTGTGACTGCACGGTTGCTCCCGAATGAGAGGATGCTCCGGACAGTGCTGGTGGGGTGCGAACGAAGCTGCGACTGGGGACGGGACGCGTGACACGGGAGATCCTGGGACGCTACGAGTTGTCGGACCTCCTGGGCCGGGGCGGGATGGGCGAGGTCTGGGCCGCGCGGGACCGGCTGGCCGGCCGCCGGGTGGCGGTGAAGTTCCTCTCCTCGCACGGGCACGGTGACGTGTCCACCGCCTTGGAGCAGCGGTTCCTGCGGGAGGCCCGGCTGACCTCGGCCCTGCGCCATGTCGGCGTCCCTGTCGTGCATGACCACGGGAAGCTCGGAGACGGCCGGCTGTACCTGGTGATGGAGCTGGTCCCGGGGGAGACCTTGTCGACACTGCTGAAGTCGGGGCGGTTCCCGATCCACCGGGCTGCCTCGGTGGCCGCGCAGACGGCCGATGTACTGGCGCACGCGCACACCAACGGCGTGATCCACCGAGACCTGAAGCCGTCCAACCTGATGCTCACCCCGACCGGCGCGGTCAAGGTGCTCGACTTCGGTATCGCCGCCGCGTTGGAGCCGGGGCCGGACGAGCCGCGGCTCACCGCCACCAATGCCACGCCCGGGACCGCCGGGTTCATGGCCCCGGAGCAGGCGGAAGGGCGCTCGGTCGCCGCGAGCGACCTGTACGCCCTGGGGTGCCTGCTGTACGAGCTGCTGGCCGGTACTCCTCCGCTCACCGCGCCGAATCCGGTGATGCTGATGTACCGGCACGCGACCGAGGAGCCGGAGCCGGTCACCGCGCACCGGCCCGACCTGCCCGGCGCACTCGCCGACCTGGTGATGCGGCTGCTCGCAAAGGCACCGGAGGACCGCCCTTCGTCCCAGGAGGTCCGCGTCACCGCGGCCCGGTGGGCGGCGGAGGCGTCCGGCGGCGAGGCCGAGGCCGAGGCTGCGGCCGCACTGGAGCGGTACGACGGGCTGTGCACGGCCGGCGACCCGGGGCGAGCCCATGAGGGGTACACCGGTCTGGCCGAGCGGCTCGCCGGCAGCAGGGCCGTTGACGATCCGCAGGTGTTGGCCTGCCGGGCGGGTGCTGCCCGCTGCCTGGTCGTGCTCGGGCGTCCTTCCGAGGCTCGTGACGCGTTCGAGGCCCTCCTGCCGTTCCAGACGCGAGCCCTCGGTGCCACGCATCCGTCCGTCTTCGACACCCGGTACCGGATCGCCAAGCTGGTCGCCGACTCCGGCGGCCGGGCGCGAGCCCGTGAGCTTCTCGTCCTGCTGCGGGATGCCCAGCGTGCGGCTCTGCCGGATGCCGATCCCGGCGTCGTCCGGACGGTCCGGCTGATCGAACGACTGGACCGGATGCTCGGCTAGATCTGTGAACTTTGTACACAGGTTCAATGTGGTAGGATCCGCGTCGGCCGGCCCTTGCATGCGCGGTGGCCGAAAGCATCCGGAGAACCGACAGAAGGCGGACCGATCGTGGCGGACCGGCGTACGGACAGCGGAACCGACGAGCGACTCCCCGAGGAGGGCGAGCTGGTCGAGGTCCGCGGCCAGAGCTGGGTCGTGTCGAGGGTCGATCCTTCCGTTGTCTCCGACAACGGTACTGCCGCGACCCTGGTGCACCTCCAGTCCGTCGCCGACGGCCGCTTCGGCGACACGCTCAGTGTGATCTGGGAGATCGAGCCAGGCCGCCGTGTGCGGCCCGCCGGCTCGCTCCCCGACGCCGCCACCGGCCAGTACGACCCGCCGGCGCGCCTCGCCGCCTTCCTCGACGCCGTCCGGTGGTCCGCGGTCGCGTCCGCCGACGCCAAGAACCTCCAGGCGCCTTTCCGCTCCGGCGTCGCCGTCGAGCCCTACCAGCTCGAACCCGTCTCCCGTGCGGTCGGTGCGCCCCGCGTCAACCTGCTGCTCGCCGACGACGTCGGCCTCGGCAAGACCGTCGAGGCCGGCCTCGTCGTCCAGGAACTGCTGCTGCGCGGCCGCGCCCGCCGCGTCATGGTCGTCTGCCCCGCCGGCCTGACCCTGAAGTGGCGGGACGAACTCGCGGAGAAGTTCGGTCTCGAGTTCACCATCGTGGACTCCGAGCAGTGCGCCCGGCTGCGCCGCACCCACGGCACCGCAGCCAACCCCTTCCGCGTCCACCCGCTGACCATCGTCTCCCTGCCCTGGCTGCGGGGCGGCAAGGCCCAGCGCCTCCTCGACGAGGTTGTCCCGGTCGGTGAGGCCGCGCGCAACGAGGACGGCACCGAGCGCCGGTTCTTCGACCTGCTGGTCCTCGACGAGGCGCACCACGTCGCGCCTGCCGCGCCCAAGCAGGTCTACGCGGTCGACTCCCAGCAGACCAAGCTCATCCGCCGCCTCGTGCCGCACTTCGAACACCGGCTGTTCCTCTCCGCCACCCCGCACAACGGCTACCCCGAGTCCTACACCGCCCTGCTCGAACTCATCGACAACCAGCGCTTCGCCCGTGGTGTCGACCCCGACAAGGCCGCGCTCGACGACACCGTCGTCCGCCGTCTCAAGAGCACCGTCAAGTACCCCGACGGCAGCAACCGTTTCCGTGCCCGCGAGACCCGCGAACTCACGGTCGACTACACGCCCGCCGAGCTGGAGGCGCACGGGCTGGTCAGCAGCTTCGCGGACCTGCGCCGCAAGCGGCTCGCCTCCAAGGCCCGCGGCGGCCGGCGGGCGGCCGACCTGGTGACCCTGCTGCTGAAGAAGCGGCTGTTCTCCTCTCCGGCCTCGTTCCTGCGCACCGTGCGGATCTACCTCGCGCACCTCGACGACACGGCCGGCCGCCCCCGCTCCGCCGCCAGCGACGTCCCCGAGTGGCTGGAGGAGTTCGACGACCTCGCGGCCGAACTCGACGACCTCGCCCTCGCCGAGGCGGAGGACGACGCCCTCACCCGCTCCACGCGGCTCACCCCCGAGGAGGACGGCGAGGAACTCCGACTGCTGCGCGAGATGGAGCGCTGGGCACTGACCCACGAGGCCGCCGCCGACTCCAAGGCCGCCGAGCTGCTCACCTACCTCAAGGCGGTCTGCCGCCCGGACGGCAAGCACTGGCAGAACGAGCGGGTCGTGGTCTTCACCGAGTACCGGGACACCCAGCGGTGGCTGGTCGAGCTGCTCCGTCAGGAGGAGATGACCGACGGTGGCAGGGTCGCGCAGCTGCACGGCGGTCTCACGACCGAGGAACGGGAGCAGATCCGGCTCGGGTTCCAGGCCGCGCCCGACACGGCCGAGGGGCGCGTCCGGATTCTCGTCGCGACGGATGCCGCCAGCGAGGGCATCGACCTGCAGAACCACTGCCACCGCCTGGTCAACTACGACATCCCCTTCAACCCCAACAAGCTCGAACAGCGCATCGGCCGGATCGACCGCTGGGGGCAGCGCAAGGATCCGCAGATCTTCCACTTCGTCGGCTCCGGCTGGAAGACCGCCGTCGCGGGCTCCTACGAGGCCGACCTGGAGTTCCTCTCCCGCGTCGCGAAGAAGGTCGCGCGGATGGAGGCCGACCTCGGCTCGGTCAACGCCGTCATCGCCGACGCCGTCCAGCGCCGGATGACCGGCGACCACGCGCCGGTGGACATCGACAACGCCAAGCCCCGGCAGATCAAGGGCCGCACCACAGGCGGAACGGTCGCGGCCGAGCAGAACGTCACGGCCCAGGCGAAGCGGCTCGCCGAGCAGTACCAGGAGACCGTCGACAACCTCGGTCTCACCGCGGAGAACGTCCGTCGCGTCGTCGACACGGCGCTCGTGCTCGACCGGCAGCAGCCGCTGGTGCCCTACCACCACGAGGACTTCGACGGCGGTCTCTTCGAGGTCCCGCCGCTCACCGGCACCTGGGAACGGGCCACCCGGGGCCTCGCCCACAAGCTCCGGGCCGGCGAGCAGCGGCCCGTCACCTTCGACGCGAAGATCGCCGGCCAGGCTCGTGACGAGGTCGTCCTGGCCCACTTGAAGCACCCGCTCGTGGCTTTCTCCACCCGGCTGCTCACCGCGGCCGTCTGGAACGCGGACAGTGTCGGACTGCACCGGGTGTCCGCCGTCGTCACCGACGATCCGAGTGTGGAGACCACGCTCGTCGGCGCGTTCGCCCGGTACGTGCTCGTCGGCGTCGACGGGACCCGGCTCCACGAGGAGGTCCTTTACGCGGGCGGGTGGTTCGGCGACACCGGGCGCTTCCGCCGCTGGGAGTCCGTGAGGGGCCTCGGGAAGACTCTCTCCCATGCGCTGACCACCGGCGTCGAGGCCGCACCGCACCTGCGGGCAAGCGTTGCCGAGGCCTGGCCGCGACTCGCCCAGCCGCTGACGGACTCGCTCACCGCCCGCTCGCGCGAACGGCGCGCCTCGCTGGAGAAGGCCCTGCTCGACCGGCGCGAGGAGGAGGAGAAGCGGATCGGTGCCACCCTCGACCGCTTCGAGGCGACGCTGCGTGCCAAGCTCAAGGAGGAGGGCGACGGGATCGGCGAGCAGATCGCCCTCTTCGGCGATCGTGAACTCACCAGCGTCGAGCAGCGCCAGTACCGCGAGGACCGTGAGCGGTGGGACGCCCGTCTGAAGGGTCTCGCCGCCGAGCGCGAGCGTGAACTCGCCGTCATCGAGAAGCGCTACCGAGAGCCCCGCTCGCACCTGTTCCCCGTCGCCGTCGTCTTCGTGATCCCCCAGAAGGAAGCCGCCCGATGAGCCCCCGCCCCGCCGCCTCCCGCGGACTGGCCGCCGCCAAGGCCAAGGCCCTCGACGGCCGTGCCCAGCACCAGGAGTGGCTCGAACTCACGGAGGTGTCCGGGCCGTTCCTGACCATGCCCGTCCTGCTCGGCACCTGGCCGCAGCTGGACGCCGTGGAGCGCGAGCAGCGCAACCGGCTCCGCGCCCGCCACGCCGACTGGCAGACCGACATGGTTGCCGGGCGGGACGAGTGGGTCGCGTATGTGCTGCGCGACCTGCTGGAGTGGGGCGACGCCCTGGAACTGCGGCAGGGTGAGGACGACGACCTGGCGCTCGACCTGTTCACGGTCGACGTGCCCGAGCACGGGGCCCGGCTGCGCGCGGACTTCGCGCTGGTCGAGCCGGGGGGCGGGGCGCTGGGCGCTGAGCCGGACGCGGCCGCCGCGGCGAAGCGGGTGCCGCTGATCGGGATGGTCGTGCCCACTGGGACGGTGCCGACGGCGCGGGCGGCGTGGGGCGGGGAGTGGTCGGCCACTCCCGCGGACCGGCTCGCCCGGCTCTGCCGGCACCACGGGATTCCGCTCGGGCTGGTGACGGACGGGCGCTGGTGGTGCCTGGTGTGGGCACCCGTGGGCGGTGTCACCACGACGGCGCTGTTCGACACGGTCGGCTGGAACGAGGCTGCCGAGCGGAACGTCGTGCGGGCGTGGATCTCCCTGCTGCGGCGGCGTCGCTTCTTCGAGTACGAGGCGGCGGAGACGCTCGAGGGGCTGCTGAAGAAGAGCCTGGAGGCGGGCGAGGAAGTCACCGACGCGCTCGGTGTCCAGGTCCGGCAGGCGGTCGAGTTGTTGGTCGACGCCATAGGGCGGGCGGACGCTCGGGCCATGGAGCGTGGGGCTGTCGGGCTGCACGCGGAGGATGTGAGCGCGCAGGAGGTGTACCGGGCGGCCGTCGCCGTGATGATGCGGGTGGTGTTCCTGCTCTTCGCGGAGGAGCGGGGGCTGCTGCCGGCCTCGTCGCAGGTGTACGCGGAGTCGTACTCGGCGGGGCGGCTCTGTGCGGACCTCGAGGCCCGGGCGCTGGCCGAGGGTGAGGGCGCGCTCGAGCACACGACGGCGGCGTGGCATCGGCTGATCGCGCTGTTCCACGCGGTGTACGGGGGCGTGAAGCACCCGGAGCTGGAGCTGCCGGCGTACGACGGGTCGATTTTCGATCCGACGAAGTATCCGTGGCTGGAGCAGGGCTCACCGTTGCTGGCGATCGATGATCGTACGGTGCTGCACATGCTGCAGTCGGTGCAGTACGTGCAGATCGGGCGGGGGAAGACGAAGGAGCGGCGGCGGCTGACGTTCCGGGCGCTGGACGTCGAGCAGATCGGGTACGTGTACGAGGGCCTGCTGTCGTACGACGGCAAGCGGGCGGTGGACACGGTCGTCGGGCTGATCGGGCCGGTGGGGCTGGAGCACGAGGTCCCGCTGCGCGAGCTGGAGTCGATGGCGGCGTCGTGCCGGGACGTGACGGCGCTCGCGAAGAAGATCAGCGAGGCGTACAAGGAGCCGAAGCCGGGGATCGGTGCAGCGGGGAAGATCGAGAAGCTACTCGCGCCGTTGGCGGGGGAGGCTGTCGACGAGGCGAAGCGGTTGCTCTATGCGGCTTGCCGGGACCGTGCGTTGGTGGAGCGGTTGCTGCCGTTCTTCGGGATCATCCGGCGTGACCTGCGGGACCTGCCGGTGGTCATGCCGGCGGGCGCGCTGTATGTGACGCAGTCCTCCCTGCGGAAGAACACGGGAACGCACTACACACCGAGGCGGCTGGCGGAGGAGGTCGTCACCCACGCACTGGAGCCCCTGGTGTACCGGGTGGGCCCGTTGCAGACGGCGAAGACCGAGGACTGGGTGCACAAGACGGCCGAGGAGATCCTTGATCTCAAGGTCGCCGACATCGCGATGGGCTCCGGAGCCTTCCTCGTCGCCGCCTGCCGGTACCTGGCGGACCGGCTCATCGACGCTTGGGTTCGGGAGAAGCGCCAAGACGCAATCGACTTCCGGTCCGGTCGAGTTGTTGACACGGTGACTGCTGTCGACGCCGAGTCGGATCCGATTGTCGTCAAGGCGCGCAGGGAGATTATCGAACACTGTCTGTACGGGGTCGATATCAATCCGGCGGCAGTGGAGATGGCCAAGCTGTCGCTGTGGCTGGTCTCCATGGACCCGACGCAGCCGTTCACCTTCCTCGATGACCGTTTGGTGGCAGGCGACTCACTGCTGGGGATTACCAGCCTGGACCAGCTGAAGGCTGTCCACCTGGACATTGCCAAGGGCGACCTGATCGGCTCGGCTGCCGATACCGAACGGCTGGTAGAGGAGGCTGCACAGGCACGACATGCCATCACGGAGATAAAGGGCAAAGACCTCTCGGCGCTAGCAGAGAAGCGCAAGCTCCTGGAAGGCGTCCGAAAGCACACTGCCAGGCTTCAGCTCATCGGCGATCTGATTGCTGGCGCGGCGCTCGCCACCTGCGCCTCGGGGCGTGTGGAGTGGTATGCGCCGAACAGCGGCGACCGTGTTCGTGATCTCTTCCCGCTGGCGGCCGGAGCAGCGAAGGCGCTCGGCCTGGGCGACGTGGACGAGGAGACGGCTGAGGTGGCGAGGGCTCATCGTCTGGCGTTGGAGTGGCTCACCAGCGAGCTTCCGGATGGCGGACTGGAACGGCGTCCTGTGCACTGGCCATTGGAGTTTCCGGAGGTCTTCCAGGAGCGTGGCGGATTCGATGCTGTCATCGGCAATCCGCCATTCCTAGGAGGGAAGAAACTTACTGGCGCCATGGGCGAGGCGTACCGGGAGTACATGGTTGACTACCTCGCTGCTGGTATGCGAGGCAATGCTGATCTGGTGGCATACTTCGAGCTTCGCGCACATGAACTGCTGAATGAAAATGGCCAAAGCGGTCTGATCGCTACGAACACGCTCGCCCAAGGGGATACTCGGGAGGTGGGGCTCGATCAGTTGGAAGCGGCAGGTGTTGAGATCCGCAGGGCTGTCAAGAGCGCTCCCTGGCCTTCTAATTCCGCCGTCCTTGAATACTGTGCAGTCTGGACTAGCAAATCTGCTTCTTTGAATGGTGCTGAATGGATAATTGGTCGCGATGTGGTGCACCATGGGATCTCTACCTCGCTGAATCCTAAGACTCGAGAGGCGTCGTGGGCTGAGGTCCTGGATGGCAGTAGCGGAAAGTCGTTTCAGGGTGCCATTATTCTGGGTCTGGGATTCACGCTTTCAGAATCCGAGGCACGGGCATGGATTGCCGAGGATCCTAGCTGTAAGGATGTTCTGTTTCCATATCTAAATGGTCAGGATGTCAATAGTAGCCCTGCACACAAGAGTGACCGATGGGTCATCAACTTCCATGACTGGCCCGAGGCTCGGGCGCGCAATTATGCAAGACCTTTCGCGCGTATCGAATCTGACGTCAAGCCGGAGCGTCAGAGGAGGAATTCGAATGGGGCGTTCCAGCTTCGCAAGCCACTCCCGCAGCGATACTGGCACTATGCGGACAAACGTCCGGCGCTGACGACGGCCATCAACCGGCTCGACCGCTGTGTCGTCATCGCCCGGGTGAGCAAGGTGGTCATGCCCGTCTTGGTGTCGACTGGGCAGGTCTTTAGTGAAGCAACGGTTGTATTCGCTTCTGATGATCTTGGGATGCTTGCGCTGCTAAGTAGTGCCGCACACTATTGGTGGACGATTGATCGTGCATCGACCCTTGAAACTCGAATCCGTTACACGCCCACCGATGTCTTCGAGACTCTTGTGCGCCCGCCGCTCACCAGCGATCTGCGGGTCGCCGGATCTAAGCTAGACAGCTTCCGTCGGGAGTTGATGCTGCGCCGTGACATGGGGCTGACGGCCACCTACAACCTCGTGTACGACCCGGACTGCAACGATGGAGACATCGTCGAACTCCGGGCCATCCACGAGGAGATCGACCGTGCGACCATCGCCGCCTACGGCTGGTACGACCTGCTCGACCCCACCGGCGCCACGCGCCCGGCGGACCCGACGCACGAGACGTTCCCCCTCGACCACGGGTTCCACGAGACCGACCAGGGGACCCGGTACACCATCGGGCTGCTCGCCCGGACGGAGATCATCGACCGCCTTCGCCGGCTCAACCACCAGGCGTATGCCGACGAGGTGTTCCTCGGGTTGCACAAGAAGCCGAACCTGCGCCCGGACCTCCCGTCGCCCTCCGCCGAGGCGCGGCGCAGGAAGGCCGAGCGGCCGAGGGTTTCCGGTGCGCCTGGCTTTGGTGATGACGGGCTTTTCCCGCCTGAGGGTGCTCTTTTCTGAGGGCCGACCGTTCGCGTGGACCCCGCTCCGAGGAGCGGGGTCCAGCTTGTGTCGATGGGGTGGCAGTCGACCTCGACGGGTCGACTTCTGACGGCGTTGGGCCGACGTGTCGACTCGACCCGACGCCGTCACGTGCTCAGGTTCGTCGGGCTAGGTCCAAGGCGACCGTGTGGACGAACCACTCCAGCACCGCGCAGATCTCCTCGCCGTGCTCCGCGAAGACCTGGAGCGGGAACGACGGACGGAGGTCCAACTTCGCCTCGGCCAGCTCGATCCCGTCGATCTCGTTCAGAAGGCTCAACAGCTCCCGTCGAAGCTCGACGTCGTCGAACGGGCTGCGGTCCTTCAGGTACTGGAAGACCACCTCCGCCGTTCCCGTCACCGGGTAGACGGCCAGTGGCCACAGCAAGTGCGGCTGCGAGCCCGTCCCGGCGTCCAGCATCGGGAAGCAACTGGTCTCCTCCGCGCGCCCGTACTCCAGGTGCCCGCCCTGGCGTCCCCAGAACCGCAACGCCGCCAGGACCTCGTCCGCCACCGACTCGCTCTGGTTCTCGGACAGCTGGGCGCAGAAGCGCTCGGCCGCCGCGCCGTTCTCGGTGTCCGGCAGCGGGTCGTTCGCGGTGTCCGCCGGCATGTCCCGGCCTAGCAGGGTGGCCAGTTCCGGTGCGGTCAGGCGGCGGGAGCGGTGGGCACGGCCTGCCTTGTCGAAGGGGACGCCCTCCTGCTCCAGGATCTCCTGCGGGGTCTCCGTCCGGTCGTCGTCGAGCCAGCGGAAGCCGGGGGAGACCCGGCCGTCCGAGTTCAGCACCCGGTAGGCGCCGATCACCCCGGCCTTAGTGGCCAGATGGTTCCCGATCCCCACCGCATGGAGGCCGATCAGTTCGGCGACATCACCGTACGAGGTCCAGGTGCCGCTGGGCATGACGACGAGGGCCGCGTGGAGTTCCGCCCACCCCGGCCACTCGTCACCGACCGTCTTCACCGCACCGAGAGGTGCCGGCCACAGTTCGCACGCCCGCTGGGCCAGCCGGTCGGCGCGGGCCAGGATCTCAGCCCTGCCCCAGCGCTCGGCGGCGGCGATCTCCTGGTTCATCCGCAGCGCACTCGAATCGAGGATCTGCTGCTTCCGCTCGAACGGGTGGTTGGAGAGCTTGGAGTTCTCACCGGACAGTGTCAGGTTGCCGAGGGTGTGCACCAGTAGGTCGTGCAGTTCCTGCGGGCTCTGGCCGTCGTCCGTCTCCTCCCCGAGCAGGTCGAACCACGTCTGCGACGGGCGCTGCGGCAGCACGTGTTCCACCGACAGGGCTGCCTTCTCGAAGTCCACCGGTTCGCTGGCCGCGTGGCTCTCCTCCAGTCGGCGCAGGACGTGGAAGCGCTGGCCGGACCGACCGCTCCAGTAGAACGGCTTGCTGCGGACGGCCTCGCGCAGGTCCTCGTCGGACGGCCACTTGCGGCGTCGGCCCGACAGCAGCCGGTGCGCGGCCTCGGCGGGGGAGCGGTCCGTCTCCAGTTCCCTGGGGGCGTCCATGAAGATGCGGTTCAGATTGTTCGTCGGGACCTGGCAGATCATCCGGCGGACCAGGTACGACTCGACGTAGCCCAGTGCCTCTGCCGCCTCCGCGGCCGTCGCACGGCCGGTGTCGACGAGGTCCAACAGGTGGAGCGCGAGCGGGTAGTGGGTCTGCCCGCCCCAGGCCCCCAACCGCTCCAGTGCGACGCGCAGTGCACCCGAGCCCTCCCGCTCGGGCTCCAGGATGCGCAGCAGTCGCCCACCGCGCTCGGCGAGCAGGGCGATCTCCTGCTGCAACGCCTCCTCGTCGTCCTTGAAGACGTCCAGCCGCTTCTGCTGTTCGCGGTAGATCTCGCTCTGCTTGGCCTTGTTGTGCCCGCGTACCACCAAGTCCAGCCAGACCAGGAGTTCGAGGTTCTTCGGGCCGAGCTGCTGCTGCATCGGCAGCCAGAGTTCCCGGTAGACCCGCTCGCCCCGCTTGGGAAGCAGGCTGAACACGTAGTTGCGCAGCAGGTCGCTCTGGCTGAGGCCGACACCGGTGTTGTTGATCGACTCGAAGATCCGGTAGACGTTGTCGCCGTCCTGGGCGGTGATCTCGACGATCGAGAGCAGATCCTTGAGGACGGTCTCGACCGCAGCGGTCCACGCGGCGCCGTGTTCCCCCTCTCCCTGGGCGAGTGCGCCGAGGAAGAACCGGTAGGCGAGACCGATGTTGTCCGCCCCGCCGGCCTTCGGAGAGGACTCCACGCACGCGGTGTACGCGTCCCGGTCGGCCTGGGTGGGCAGCAGACGGTAGTGGTCGAGATCCTCGTGGAACTCGTTGACCAGGATCTGCCGGTGGACCCGGTCGGCGGCGCGGTCGTTCGGGCTGCTCTTGTAGTGGTCGCGCAGAGCGGTGAACGCGAGCATCAGGGTGGTGAGCCGTTGCTGGCCGTCGACCACCAGCCAGCGCTGGACACCGCCGGCCTGGATGTGGCCGGGGGCGAGGACGACGGAACCGAGGAAGTGCGGCGCCGGCTTCTCCGCGCCGATGTGCTGCTCCACCAGCTCGGACACGTCGTCCCACAGGCGCTGCAGCTGGTCGCGTCCCCAGCTGTAGGTCCGCTGGTAGAGCGGTACCTGGAACTGCTTGTCCCCCTGGACCAGTTTGAGGAACGTGATCTCCTGCGCGCGCATGTCTCCCTCTTCGCCGACCGTGCACGGAGCTGCGGGTCCGGCACCGAGCGACAGCGTAAGGGCACGGTGTGACGCTCGGGAGCCGGAGGAGGATTGACGATCGGCGGTTCTGCTTTGTACCGTGTGTAGCCAATCGCTCACGCGGTACTCGGAGGCGTGATGAGTCAGCCTTGGGAAGCGGATCCCGCTGCGGCGTTGAGTCGGCGCATGGGCAGGTCGCCGGCCGAGTTGGGTACCACTGGTGGGCGGGACGGGTGCCCCGACGTCTGGGAGCTCTCCAACGGCGACTTCGCCGTCATCGGACGGGATCTGACCGCGGAGTACCGAGCGGGACTTCCTCAGGACGTGGTGGTCGGTGAGGGCGAGCGCCTCGTCGTGGTTCCCCGGGCCACGCTCCTCTCCGCGAAGGCGGACCTACCGGATGCGTGACCTCCTGGCCGACGTGCCGGGAGACCGACTCCTGCTCGACGAGTACCGGAAGGACTTCCGGCAGCGGGATTTCGCGGTCGACGGCTACGATTCATGGAAGCTGGAACGCCGACAGGATTTCCAGGAGCCCGATGACGACAGTTGGCGTGCGTATTCTGCGGGCGATCGGGGGCGCGCGCTGGAGCTGCTCGAAGGCAGACGTGGCGAACTGCTCCAGCTCTCCCGTCTGGCTGCCTACCATGCCTGTCGGCTGTTGCGTGTGCGCGTCGTGGAGTTCCCGCTCACTCCTTATCTCGCATGGGAACTGCAGTTTTTGCGATTGCGGGCCGAGTGCGGTGAGCTGATTCGGGTGGTCGGCCCCGAGGCCGTCGCCTCGTACGAACAGGACGGTCCGCTACCGGAGCTCGTCACTCTGGGCCCGGACACCGTCTATGACATCTCGTACGATGCGAGCGGTCTCCTCGACGGCGCGACACGCCACTTGGACACTGCCGTCAGGGACAGCGTCGCCGGGTTCATCGCGCACCTGTACGACCAGGGCGAGGACATCGGTGCCTTCATGGCCCGCGAGGTGGACCAAATCCCGGTGGAGCACTGATCGGTGGTGCGGGAACAACCTGAGGCCCACTCGGGAAGCAGCAGTTCATCCATGTCCGGATCAGCCGGCCATGTCGTGCAGGCGCGGGACATCCAGGGGCCGATCCACATCCACTCGGCTCCCTCGCCCGACTCCGGCGGACGTGGTGGACCCGTGCCCCGGCAGTTGCCGACGGGCGTCCGCGGGTTCGTCAACCGGGCCGCGGAGCAGAGCGCCATGGATCGTCTGCTGGCCGAGCAGCCGCCCGCCGCGCAGGTCCTCGTGGTCACCGGAACGGCCGGGGTCGGCAAGACCTCATTGGCGCTCCACTGGGCGCACGCAGTCCGGGAACGCTTCCCGGACGGGCAGTTGTACGCGAACCTACGCGGCTACGACCCACAGGAACCGATCTCCTCCGCACAGGTGCTGGAACGGTTCCTGCGGGCTCTCGCGGTGCCCGCCGCGGCCATACCGACCGATCCCGAGGCCCTGGAGTCGACCTACCGGTCCATGGTGGCCGGGCGGCGCATGCTGATCCTGCTCGACAATGCCTCACGCGCGGCGCAGGTCCGCCCGCTTCTGCCCGGTGCTCCCGGGTGTCTCGTCGTCGTGACGAGTCGCCACCGCCTGTCGGGACTCGGAGTGCGTGAGGGGGCCCGGCACCTGACCCTGGACGTCCTGGCGGAGCACGATGCCGTCGAGCTTCTGCGTGCAGTCACCGGGGACTATCGCAGCGGGGACGATCCGTCCGAGCTTGCTCAGCTGGCCCGGCTCTGTGCCTGTCTGCCCCTGGCCCTGCGCATCGCGGCCGAACGGGCGGCCGGCCGGCCGCGCATGCTGCTGGACGGCCTGATCCAGGACCTGCGGGACGAATCCGGGCTGTGGGACGCCTTGTCCAGCGAGGACGAGGAGGAGTCGGAGGCGGTTCGCTCGGTCTTCGCCTGGTCCTACCGCGCACTTCCCGCCGACTCGGCGAGGCTGTTCCGCATGCTCGGCCTCCATCCCACTGGTGAGTTCAGCACGTCGGCTGCCGCAGCCCTCCTCGGGAGCAGCATTCGTCACACGCGCCGTTCGCTGGACGGGCTGCTCGCGACCCACATGGTCGAGCAGACTGCCCCTGACCGCTTCAGGTTCCACGACCTCCTGCGTGCCTACGCGATCGACCAGGCGAAGCACGAGCAGGAGGCGGAGGAGAGTGAGCGAGCGATCCGTCGTGTCGTGGCCTGGTACCTGCACACGGCCGACGCGGCGCAGGAACGCACCGCTCCTCACGAGCCGCGGGTCCGGCTCGCCCGCCTCGAACCCGATGTGGAGCCCGGGGCGTTCCAAGGCGAGACCGAGGCGATGCTGTGGTTCGAGACGGAACGCGACAACCTCGTGGCCGCCACTCGCACGGCGACTGTCATCGGCCTGGACGAGGTTGCTTGGCAGCTCCCGGTCGTCCTTCGTGCCTTCTACATGGTGCGTAATCCTTTCCAGGAGTGGTTCGCCACCTCTCGCCTGGGCCTGGCCGCTGCGCGCCGCTGCGGCGACCGCCACGCGCAGGCGGAGCTGCACGAGAGTCTGGGCATGGCGTACACCCAGTCCAGCCGGCTCGACCGGGCCGCTGAGCAGTACCGGACCGCTCTGGAACTCCGTCGTGAGCTCGGTGACCCCGGCGGCGAGGCACTGACCCTCAATGGGCTGGGCTTCCTCTCCCTGCGCCAACGCCGCCTGTTGGAGGCGCGTGACGCCTTCACGCATGCCCGCGCGCTGTTCCGGTCGCTCGATGACGCCTACTGGGAACCACGGGCGGCGGTGAATCTGGCCGAGGCCCATCTGGATCTCGAGGCCCTGGCCGAAGCTGAGCCGCTGATCCGATTCGGCCTGGAGACGTTCCGCGACCGGGCCGACCGTTGGGCCGAGGGGAACGCGTTGTGCCTCCTGAGCAGGCTCCAGCTCGGCCGAGCACAGGCGGACGAGGCTGTGGCGAGCGCGCAGCGCGCTGTCGACCTCGCCGCTGAGCTCGGCAGTGCCGTGGCGGAGGGCCATTGGCTGACCCAGCTCGGGCATGCCCAACGCGCCGCCGACCGTCCGGACGGCGCCCTCGTCTCCTACCAGCGTGCCGCCGTCCTCCAGCGGCGGCTCGGGGACCGCAGCCGCGAGGCACTGGCTTGGGACGGGACCGGCCTGGCCTACCTCGCGCTGGGCCGGGCCCGGGAAGCGGGTGAGTTCCACCGCAGCGCGCTCGCGGCGCACCGTGACCTGGGTGACCACTGGCAGTGGGCGGTCTCCCTGTGCCACCTGGCCGACGCCTTGGAGCACGATGAAGTGCCGTCGGTCGTGCGGCAGTACCGCCAAGAGGCGCTGACCCTGCTCGACGATTTCACCGACCCGAGTGCGCGACGACTGCGCGAGCAGTTGACGAGCCGTCTGGGAGGGGCAGTCTGAGTCAACCGGCGGGCAGCCAGGCTCCCCGTGCCGGAACGGGGACCCACTCCGTGATCCACAGAGGTCCGTCCGCGCACTCCTTGCGAACTCCCTCGCCGGGCTCGCTGCGGGATCGCAGGACGGCCGCCCAGTGGCCGTCCACGACAGTGAGGGGCCCGGGCAGGGGGAACAGCCCGAACCGGAAGGCGCGGACGAGGTTGTGGATGTCCCTGCGGTTCGCCGACCAGTCGATGACCGCGTCCTGTGGGCCCATCACCCCCTCGTGGCCGGCATTCTCCACGCCCTGGACGGTGCCGACATGGCCGCTCGCGGCCAGTTCCAGTGCCTCTGACAGCAGCTCGCGGGACAGCGCGCGGATCTGTGCGAAGACCAGGTCGCCGTTCAGGTCGTCCGGTAGCGCGACGCCTCCCCGCTGGGCGAGGATGCGTCCGGTGTCGAAGGTCTCGTCCATCCAGTGGACCGTGACACCGGTCTCCGGATCACCGTGCCGGACGGCCCAGTGGACGGGCATCGGGCCCCGATGGCGTGGCAGCAGGGACGGGTGGACGTTCAGTACGCCGAGGCGAGGGACGCGCAGGACCTCCGGCGGCAGCTTCCACGGAAACCCGTTGCAGATCACCAGATCCGGTCGGTATCCCGTCAAGGCCTGAGCCAGGCCGGCTGCACGGTGTGGGACCAGCAGGTCAGGGCCCGGGGGAAGTCGCGCCAGGATCTCGCCGACCGTTCCTCCTGCGGTCGACGCGGCGCAGACGTAGGCGACCGGATCGTGGCCTGCTGCGACGGTCGGGGCGTGGAGATCGGCGAATCCCTCCGGGCCGTAGGACATCAGCACGACCCGCAATCTGTCCGGCACTGCTCCTCCTGCGCTTCGCGATCCCCGAAAATGTGTGAACTGAGTCAATGAATGAAGGTAGGCTTCTCGAAGTGTCGGTGCCGCACAGTAGGCTCGCCGTACTCGGTCATCCTCCCGAAGGGGCAGTTCATTTCATGTCCGCCCAGCCCTCTCCGCCACCCGTTCCGCACCCGTTCGACGACGTGCCGCAGACCTTCCTCCCCGGCGACTCGTACGACGCGCGGGAGGCTCTCGAAAACTACATCACGCTGGATCTGCTCGGGCCCTGGGACGGAGACGTGGAGGAACTGCCGCACCGCTCGGCCGGCCCCCGCGACCGCTACCTGGTCGGAATGCTGGGCCCCCGCCCGACCGACGAGACGACGGCCCGGGCTGCCCGCACCGCTGCGCAGCTCGCCGATGTCGAACCGGGCAGCGACGGCGACCGTAGTGACAGCGAGCCGCGTGAGCTGCTCACGCCGCAGGCGTCCGGGCGTATCTGGGCCTCTTCGATGGGGCTGTCGTTCACCGTTCCGGCCGCGGTCGGCACGCTCGCCGTCAAGGCGAGCTGGGGGCGCTACTCGTTGACCGAGACCCTCACCGAGGACGGCCGGACCCTCCGGGTGTGGGGACGCGAGCCGGTGGAACACCGCGAGGACATCGACGTCACCGCCACCGGCGACCACCACCTCGTCCTGGACGGGGACAGGCGCGACCAGCCGTGCGTGCGCCTCGACGTCAAGGTGCGGCCGCGCAACGGTGGACCGGGCGGCGAGGACCTCAGAGTGGTCGAGGTGGCCCTGGTCAACCAGTTGGAGGACACCGCCGAGCACCGTGACACCAACTGGCTGTTCCAGACCCGGCTCGACGTGACCGCCTTCTCCGATGTCGGCGCGGCCGTCTTCCTGCCCATCGACGACCCGCTCACACCCGGTTCCGCCGGCCCGCACGAGGACGACGAGGAGAACCGGCTGCGGCTGCTCTACCGGGACAGCCTGCGCCACGCCGTGGGCCGGAACGTCGCCGTCGACGCCAAGGTGCGGCCGGGGGAGCGCCGCGCCCACCGGCTGACGACCACCTGGCTGCCCGTGTACGACGTGGCCGCCACCACCGCGCCCAGGATCGAGGAACAGCCCCTGCTGGCCGGACTCGAACTCGGCATGGACGAACTCGCCGACCTGGCGGTCCCCGCCCGGCGCCGCGAACTCACCGCGGCACTCGCTCCCCTTGCCGACGGCTACCACGCGTGGCTGCAGGAGCAGCGCGAACGCGTGCAGTCGCTCCCCGAGGGACTGCGGGACACCGCTGCGGCCGCCATCGACAAGGCCGAGGACGTCTGTCACCGGATCACCTTCGGCATCGACGCGCTGGCCACCGACAGCACCGCCCTCGAGGCCTTCCGCTTCGCCAACCGCGCGATGGCGCTCCAGCGGCGCAACACCGCCGTCGCGGCCGCCCGCGCCGGCCACGAGGACGACCGGGACTCCTACCGGCGGGCCCGCGACGCCGTGCGGGAGAAGGGCAAGGAAGGCGCCAGCTGGCGCCCCTTCCAGCTGGCCTTCGTGCTGCTCAACCTCGCATCGCTTTCCCGCCCCGGCCACCCTGACCGCGGCACGAGCCCCGAGGCCGTCGTCGACCTCCTGTTCTTCCCGACAGGTGGCGGCAAGACCGAGGCGTACCTCGGGCTCGCGGCCTACACCTTCGCGCTGCGTCGGCTCCAGGGTGTGATCGGCACAGGCTCCGATGTCCGCAGCGGTGAGGCCGGTGTCGGCGTGCTGATGCGCTACACCCTGCGGCTGCTGACGGCGCAGCAGTTCCAGCGGGCGGCGGCCCTGGTCGCCGCGGCCGAGGTGCTGCGCCGGGAGGCCTTCGAGGGCGGGGACCGGCGGTGGGGTGACACCCCGTTCCGGATCGGCCTCTGGGTGGGGACCTCGGTGTCGCCGAACTGGTTCTCGGAGGCCCGCGACCAGATCGCCGGTGCCAAGGAGAGCGCCGACGACAAGTACGCCAGGGTCATCCAGGTCCTCAGCTGCCCCTGGTGCGGCTCCGGACTGACGGCACACCGGGACATGGAGTACGACGAGCGCAGGCGCCGCGTCCTCCTGTACTGCCCGCGTGGCGAAGGCGAGGACCGCTGCCCCTTCTCCCGTACGGGGGCTCCGAAGGAGGGCATCCCCGTTCTCACGGTGGACGAGGAGATCTACCGGCTGGCACCGGCCATGCTCATCGCGACCGTCGACAAGCTCGCCCAGCTGCCGTGGAACGGCTACGCCGGCCTGCTGTTCGGGCGGGTCACCGAACTCTGCCCGGTGCACGGCTACCGCCACGAGGACCTCGACGAGGAGACCGGCTGCCGCCCCCGGCACCGCGGTGAGCAGGCCGCCCGGACGGTGACCCGGCTGCGTCCGCCGGACCTCATCATCCAGGACGAGCTGCACCTGATCTCCGGTGCGCTCGGCACCACGGTCGGCCTCTTCGAGGCGGCCGTCGACCAGCTGTGCAGCTGGGCCTGGACGGACGGGAACGGGCTCCGGCACGAAGTCGGGCCGAAGATCGTCGCGTCGACCGCGACCACCAAGCGTGCCGCCGACCAGGTGCGGGGCGTCTTCGGACGCCGGATCGCGGTGTTCCCGCCGCAGGTACTGGACGTCGGCGACACTTTCTTCTCCCGGCAGGTCGAGGTCAGCCGCGCCGACCCGGGGCGTCGTTACCTCGGTGTGTGCGCCCACGGGACCAGGCTCAAGGCGGCCGAGATCCGGGTCGCGGAGATCCTCCTGCTCGGCGCGCAGCAGCTGTTCGACGACTACGGCACACCGGGCGACCCCTACATGACGCTGGTCGGTTACTTCAACGCCACCCGCGAGCTGGCAGGTATGCGCCGCTACCTGGACGACGACATCACCACCCGCGTGCGCTCCAACGGCAGCCGCAAGGGGCACCGGACGATCGCCGACCGGATCGTCAGCCGCGCCGGCATGCTGACCATCCAGGAGCTCACCTCCCGGATCTCCTCCTCGGAGATCAGCGCGACCCTCAAGCGGCTGGAGGGCGGCTTCGACCCCGAGCGGGACACCTCGGACCGCCGCCGGGCGCTGTTCGCCGAATTCGCGGCCTCGAAGCGGGAGAAGCGCGACCCCAGGGCCCTGCCCACCCACCCGTCCAAGCAGGCGGTCGATGTCGTCCTGGCGACGTCGATGCTGCAGGTCGGCGTGGACGTCTCCCGGTTCGGCCTGATGCTCGTGGTCGGGCAGCCCAAGAACACCGCCGAGTACATCCAGGCCTCCTCCCGGGTCGGCCGTGACCCGAGCCGCCCCGGTCTCGTCGTCACCCTCTACAACTGGTCGCGCCCCAGGGACCTCGCGCACTTCGAGGACTTCGCGCACTACCACGCCACCTTCTACCGTCAGGTCGAAGCCCTGTCGGTCACCCCGTTCACCCGCCGGGCGCTCGACCGCGGTACCGCGCCGACGTACATCGCAGCGCTGCGCCAGGCCGCCTACGAGCATTCGCGCAACACGGACGCCCACACGGTGGACCTCGACGGTGAGATCGCGGCGGAGGTCGAACGGCGCCTGCTGGACCGCGCGGAGGCGGTCGGCGGTCCGCGGGCACGGGGCTACCTCGCCGAACGCATCGCCGCGCTCAAGGACGCCTGGGCCGGCCGGCGGGAGGGAAGCGCGGTGCTCGGCTACCGCAAGGAGAAGAAGAAGGACAGCCTGGTGGCCGGGTTGCTGCGCCGGGCCGACGGCGCCCGCTGGGACGCCCTCACCGTCCCGATGTCCATGCGCGAGACCGAGAACGAGATCAACCTGCTGCTTCCCGGCGGCGGCCGGCTGATGGAGACGCCCACCAACAGCGGGCCCGCGTGGGACTTCCTCCCCGGCCGGGGCGAGGACGGCCCGGACTCCGGGGTCGACGCGGACGAGTACGGAGACACCGCTGCGGCGGGGACGAGGAAGGGACAGCGATGAGCAACGGCTATTTCCGCCGGGTGGGAGCGGTGCGCCCCAGCCATCTGATGTTCACGGCCGGGGTGGGATCCCTCGTCGACCTGCCCAACTTCTCCGTCCTGGTCCAGGGGCTGGAGCAGTGGAACTACAACGGCCTGACCGACTACCACATCGACGAACCGCGGCTGCGGGCGGCCGTCAACCGTTCGCTGCAGCTCTACGGCCGTGAGCAGGTCACCGAGCTGCGTGCGGCGCCCTGGGTCGAGGGCTCCGAATCGGCCAAGGACCAGGCCGCCCAGGGGGTCGGAGTGCCCGTCGCGCCGTTCCCCCAGTGGCTGCGGTGCACCGCCTGCAACGAACTCGCGCCGGTCGACTCCGAGACCTTCGTCCTCGTCAACAGCAATCCGCGGGCGCCGCACGAGGCGAAGTTCGTCCACGACTGCACCCAGGGTCGGAAGAAGCCGCTCGCCGTCGCCGCCCGCTTCACCCTGGTCTGCACCGCGGGTCATCTCGACGAGTTCCCGTACACGCCGTTCGTCCACGGTGGCGGGTCCTGCCCGACCGCACCGCGGCCGCGGCTGCGGATGAAGGACCACGGCGGCAACCAGGCGGCCAACGTGACCATCGAGTGCGTCGGTTGTTCGGCCAGGCGCAACATCCGCGACGCGATGGGCGAGCGCGGGCGGCGCAACCTGCCCGCCTGCCGCGGGCGCCACCCGCACCTGGGGAGCTTCTTCGAACACGGCGGCTGCGACCGCGAGGCCACCCTGATGGTCGCGGGCGCGTCCAACCAGTGGTTCCCGATGACGCTGAGCGCCCTCGCCCTTCCCCCGGGCGAGAACGACAAGCTCGCGGAGCTGGTCGAGGAGCGGTGGGAGGAGGTGAAGGGCATCGTCTCGCGCGACAACTACGACCTGCTGTCCTCGGTGCCGGCGCTCGGCTGGCTCAAGGACCTCGACCCGGACGCACTCATCGCCGAGGTCAAGGCCAGG
Organism: Streptomyces sp. TLI_053; assembly: GCF_900105395.1. Taxonomy (NCBI): domain Bacteria; kingdom Bacillati; phylum Actinomycetota; class Actinomycetes; order Kitasatosporales; family Streptomycetaceae; genus Streptomyces; species Streptomyces sp. TLI_053. The sequence goes on along the minus strand of NZ_LT629775.1, from coordinate 2,810,403 downwards.
GCAGCGGCCCTGGGTGGTGAGGCGCCGGCCACGGACGTCCGGCCGCCCGACCTGCTTGGCCCCGAGTGGGACGTCCTGTCCGCGGTCCGGCCGCCCGCCGCCTCCGAGGACTTCGCACTGGAGGCGGTACCCGTCCCCGACGCCCTGAAGGGACTGTTCTCGGACGTCCGCCAGGTGGAGCGGCTGCGCGAGGCTCGCGCCTTGATCGGATTCACCCGGCTCGACGCACCCGACCCGGAATCTCCCGAGATCGCCACCCCGGTGCGGCTCTCCCGGTCGGCCCTGGGCTGGGTGCCGGCCAGTGAGGTCCGGGGCGAGGGAATCTTCCTGCGGGTCCGGGACGACCTGATGGCCGACTGGGTGAAGCGGATGGAGAAGGCACCGCAGATGGCCGCCCATCGGGAGGCCTTCGCCCGGTTCCGTACCAACCGCAGGAGCGATCGGCTCACCGGGCAGTTCGATCCGATGTACGGGTGGCCGGGGGAGCGCTACCTCGCCCTGCACACGCTGTCCCACCTGCTCATCCGCACCATCGCCCTGGAGTGCGGCTACAGCTCGGCGAGCCTCGCCGAGCGGATCTACGCCGGCGACGACACCGACCCGAGGACCGGCATCCTGATCTACACGGCGGTGCCCGATTCCGAGGGCACCCTGGGCGGCCTGGTCTCGCTGGCCGAGGACCCGCACTTCGAACGGATCGTCAGGCGGGCGCTTCGCGAAGCGGCGCACTGCTCCTCCGACCCGCTCTGCGCGGAACGGCTGCCGCACGCCCCGGCCGACTACCTGCACGGCGCCGCCTGCCACATCTGCCTGTTCGTCTCGGAGACGACCTGTGAGCGCGGCAACCGCTTCCTGGACCGCCGCTTCCTGGTGCCGCTCGGTGACGAGTCCGAGCTGGTCCTCACACCGCACGAGCTGCTTTCGTGACGACCCCGCGCTTCGAGGCCGCGGCCGCTTCGGCGGTCGCGGCCCTCGGCCCGCAGCGGGCCCGAGCCCTGGCGGCCCTGCTCGAACAGGGCCGCGGCGCGGAGTACGCGGTGGGCGAGTTCCCGTCCTCCCGGACCTCCGGTGAGGTCCGGGAGGTGTACCGGGCGATCGGGGCCGAATCCATACCCGCCGCCGCTGCCGCCGCCTATCTGCGCGGGTTCAGCGCGGCCTGGGGCGAACGGCGCGGTGACGCCGAGGTCACGACCGTCTGGAGCGGCCCGGGCACCCCGGGCGTGCCCGTGCGGTCGACCGCGCGCGTCCTGACGGAGGTCGTCCGGGAGGCGCGGACGGAGCTGCTCGCGATGACGTATGCGGCCCGTCCCTACCGGCCGTTGCTCCAGGCGCTCGGGGACGCCGTGATCCGGGGGGTGGAAGTGCACATCGTGGTCGAGACCCGGGAGGGTGCCGGTCGCCTGCTGGACGGCCCCGAGCCCGCCGAGACCTTCCGACCCCTGACCGGCGTCCGGCTCTGGCACTGGCCGGTGAACCGGCGGGACCACCCGTCGGCGCGTCAGCACGCCAAGCTCGCCGTCGCCGACCGCCGGATCCTCTTCCTGGGGAGCGCCAACCTGACCGAGTCCGGCGTACGTCGGAATCTGGAGGCCGGCACCGTCGTTCGAGGTGGGGCAGCGCCCGAGCGAGCTGCGGAGCACATCCGCGCGTTGATGCGGCAAGGAGTCCTCCGGCCTTTGCCGTCCTGACGACGACAATCGTGCCGACGGGCCCCGCGCCATCGCGGGGCCCGTTGCCGTGTCTAGGGGAGTACCACCTCGGAGGCGAACAGCGAGAGCTGCCCGGGGGCGTCGTCGTCCGGCTCCGGAGCCTGCGCCAGACCGGCGGCCGCCGCCGAGTCCGGATCGGCATCGGCCGTCGGATCGGTCGCCGCCTCGTCGTCGGCAAGCGTCGGGAGGACGTACTCCTGGGCGAGACCGGCGAGGTGCAGCGGCAGCGGCAGGCTCAGGGCGTCCGGGAGGTCCGGGGCCTGGCGCAGTTGGTGAACGGCAAGGGCGAGCGCCTCCGGATCGTCCCCGTCGGCCAGGTGGCAGCCGAGAACGGCGAGCTCGACCAGCGCAGGGTTCCAGGCCGGTTTGTCGGTGTCGACGGTCAGTTCGCCCTTGCGCTTGCCGGCCTTCAGCGGCCGCGGGGCGAGCTTGTCCGCCTCCACGGCCGATCCGCTGAACTGGAAGGCCTTGGGCGTGGTCGACCAGAACACCCGCGCACTTCCCTCTTCGGCAGTGGGGTCGGTCCACAGATGAGCCGGCAGGCCGTTGATGCCGTTGACCTCGTCCGGGTGCACCCCCCACCACTGCGCGGTCTCGCGGCCCTGGGCCGTCCGGACCCGGACCAGACGCAGGTCCGGGTCGAGCCGTCGGTTGGACAGACCGGTGCGGATCCGGTCCGGTTCGGTCTGACCGTCCTGCAACCACGTCCAGTGCGAGCGGCAGTTCTGCGCGTGAGCCAGCAGCACTGTCGGCGTGCCGCGCAGCGATCGCACCACCTTCTGCAGACGCTCCTCCGTTTCCTGCCGCTGGCGCCGCATGTCCTGCCACCAGGAGGGGCGTTCGGCCTGCTGCTCCGTACCGGCGCGAGGTGCGGGAAGGGCGGACGGCACCTCGGCGAGGCGGGTCAGACGCAGCAGCAGCGCCGGGTACGGGATCCACGCGCCCGCGCCGTTGTCGACGGTTCGGTCCCAGCCCTCCACCCGCGCCATCCCGCTGCCCGGGCGGGTCGGGGTGACACGGACGGCGACCAGCTCGTGGCCGGCCCAGCGGGTCCGGCTGCGGGCGTTCCTGCGGACCATCCACACCGCCGCGTAGCGCAGGCCCTCGGGCAGGCGCTCACCCAGGCTGTGTTCAGGATGGACCCGCACTCCGAGCTGCCGCAGCCCGTCGTCCCAGGCCTTGAGAGCCCGGAAGTCGGCGTTCTTCTCGCTGTTGTAGCCCTTCACCTTCTTGGGGACCGCGATGAACTGGGTCAGTACCCCGGCGTCGGCGCACCCCAGCCGGAGCGCGAACTTGGGGTCGTGCTCGGGCGTGGTGAAGTCCTTCCTCCGGTCGATCTCGACCAGGGCGAGGGCAGGGAGCCGGTCCTCCCGGTCGGCGTCGAGAAAGGTTCGTACCTCGGTGCGACGGGCGCTCAGGGCGGCGGTGACGACGTCCCGAGTGGCGCGCGCGTCGCCCAGGGGAAGGTCGCTCGCGAGCGAGCCGGTCAGCTTGAGGCAGCGCAGCCGGACGGTCAGCTCGGCGGTGTCCCACTCCAGGAGCGCCGGGGCGCCCGGGCGTGCGGCCTCGTACTCCTCGGCGGTAGGCCGCGTGCCGTCGTCCTTGAGACCGAGGTGGCCGACCAGCGCGGTGATGGCGTGGTCGCGCATCTCGGCGGTCTGCCACAGCAGCCGCGCCTCCAGGACAGGCAGCCGATCCGGCGGGCCGTCGGAGTGTTCGGTACCGTCCGCGCCGTTCAGCGCCGCAAGGGCGAAGGCTGTCCCGACCCGGCGGGCGGTGGCCGCCCGCACTTCTTCCGAAGCTTTGGCGACCTCGCCGGAGGGCTTCGGCCGGGGGTTCGCCGGCCGGTGGGTCGCGGCCCGCCGGGTGTGCTCCAGCTCCGGCACGGGGCGCAGTTCCTCGGGCAGCGCCTGCTCGGCCCAGCGGACGATCCGCGAGCGCTGGTCCGACATCAGCCCCGCACCGACCTCGTGCGAGCCCATGGCGGTGCTGTACACCACCGCCGCGCGCATGTCCGGGGTGAGCCACTCCTCCGGCGCGCCGAGGATCCCGTCGGCATCCGGGAACGGTTCGGCCAGCGCGATTCCGCCAAGCATCCCGGCGGGGCCGCCGCCGACCCAGTCGATGCCGCGCTTGGCGCGGTTCCACTCCAGCCGGGCCACCGCGAAGCGCTCGCTCGCGGGCGCCCCCGGCAGCCACGGCACCCGCGGACGCAGCAGGACGGAGGTCCGGCGGCCGAACGGCAGTCGCAGTTGCCCGGTGGAAGCGTTGGTGCGCGTCGCCCACCGGCGGATGTGGGTGTGCAGGTGCAGACGGGGCAGCGGGTCGAACGGGACGGTGTGCAGGGTGATGTTGAGTACCACCGAGTACCACCAGGTCCGGTCGCCCTTCCCGTCCCAGGGGAGCGGCTGCGAGACCAGTTCCGCGCCCTGGTCGCGCGGGCCGCGGGGTACGGCGCGGAAGTACAGCTTCCCGGCGCCGAAGTCGTACGGGTCCAGCGTGAGGATCCGATGTGCCAGATGGTCCGTCGCCAGCTGGTACTGACGGGCGTCGGGCGCGGCCGTGCCGCCCTCGGTGGGCGCGCAGCGCAGCAGTTCCGCCTCCACCGGGTGCCACTGCGGCGGATCGGCGGACAGCAGGGCCTCGACCTCGCGCCGACCGGTCCGGTGCTCGGGCTCGGGACGCAGGTCGCGCAGCCAGGCCGACAGCAGCGCCCGGAACGCCGGGCCCGGTAGCGGATCGGTCGCCCCGGCCGGGGCGTAGAGCCAGAAATCGGCGGGCTCACCCTTGTGCTGGGCTGGGCGGGGACGGACGATCAGGTCCGGGGCGAGGGCCTGGAGGACCTGGTCCAGCCGCCACGTCGGGACGGTGCGGTACGGCTCGGCCTTCGGCGGACGGCCGGAGTTGCAGAGATCGAGGAGAGCTCCGTACCACTGTTCGGGGAACGGGAGGGCGCGGTAGTTCGCCGTGAGGGAGGCCTCGGGGGAGACGGGTGCCCAGGCGGCGGTGCGGATGGTCCGGTACTTCATGGCCACGGTGGCCTCCGATTCGCGTGGTCGGGCGGTCAGGCGCGGTGGTGGGTGAGATGGGACAGGGCCTCGAACAGCGGCTCGTAGAGGAGGCGGGCCAGGGCCGGGTCGCCGGGATCGGGGAAGCCGCTCGGATCGGCGTCGGCGACGAAGTAGGGGGCGAGCACGGTCCTGAGCCGGGTGAGCAGTCCGTCGTCGGTGGGAAGGACCGCGCCCTGGATCCCCGGGGCCAAGGCCCGGGCCAGTCGGGGTGCGAACCGGGCGTCGACGAACACCACCCGGGCCGGCACGCCGCCGCGGACCAGGCGGCCGATGACCTGCCAGATCGTCACCAGTTGGTCCCAGGCGAACGCCTGCTTCTCGGCCTCCGACAGGCGCGAGTAGATGTACCGCCGGGCGAGCAGCCGCCGCCACTCCCGGCGGGCCGTGTGGCGGAAGGCCAGCCCGGCCGCGTCCAGCGTGTCCGCCTGGCATACCAGCGAGGTGAAGGTGCCCTGGTCGAGGCCCGGGTGGTCGCGGCCGAAGCGCGCCGCCCAGTCGTTGATCGCGAAGATGGCCAGCGCCAGGTCGTCCGGGCGGGGATGCGGCCGGGCCAGGAACAGCGCGGTGCCGAAGGCGGCGTTCCGTTGGGCGTTCAGGATGTTGTGCCCGCGCTCCACAGCCATCAGCGGTGCGACGAGCACCTCCGCGCGCCTGTCCTCGGCGAAGGTCGCAAGGTCGCCGCGCCGCAGGGCGGTGGCATGCCCCAGGACTGCGGGCCGCGGGCCGCTGCCGCGAACGGCCTGTTCCAGATCGGCGTCGTCCGAGGCGAGGACCCGGACCCGGCCGTGCCAGCGCTCGATGCCGTGCAGGACGTCCGCGACGGCGTTCGCCTCCTTGTAGCTGCCGACCAGGAGGATGGCGCGCTGTCGTTCGTGATCCTCGACCAGGGCGAGTTCCTCCTCCAGCGGGCTGGGCGACTGGCCGCGCCCCGGGCTGCCGAGCCGGTTGGCCATCGCCCGCGCGACCGTCAGGCGGGCTTTCGGGTCGGTGCCGGACAAGCTGATCGGCCTGCCGCTGTCGTCGTGGAGGAACCGGGTCCGGAAGACCGTGCGGCGCACCGCCTCGAGCGATCGCTCGGACGGTTTGAGTACGGCTCCGACCGGCACCAGCACGTGCGCGCGTGTCGACGTTCCCGCCCAACTCGTACCGGACATCAGAACGACGTGCGGTCCGCGCCGGCCCGATCCCGGGTCGGAGCCGACCTCGTGCAGTGAGAGCAGGAGTTCGCGGCCGACGCCGGCGCACCGGAAGAACCGGAGCGTGCCGCTGTGGCGGCCGGAGTCGTCCTGCTCGCGTTCGTCCGGCAGGTACTGGAATCCGAGGACGTTGCCCATCGGAGCCTCCGGGACCAACGGGGCGTAGTCCAGCGGCGGTCGTCGCGAGAAGTCGTTGCCGGTGGAGTCCAGGTGCAGTGCGGCCTCCACCTGCGGCCAGAGGAAGGTCAGCCGCTCCAGCCGCTGGTTCAGTGCGGAGAGCAGCAGCATGAACTCCAGGCGACGGGCCGTGCGGTCCAGCCACCTGGAGTCCCCGGCGGGCGCGGGTGTGTCGGTGAGGAGTTCGCGCAGCACGGTCGTTACCCGGCTCCGGGTGCCGGTGGCCGACAAGGTGGTCAACAGGTCCTGGGCGAGTCCGACCAGGTCGTCCGTCGGATCGTTGTACGGGCCGTGACCGCCGAGCGGGTCGTCGCGGAACCGGTCGAGGACGGCAGTCAGCACCGAGCGCCGGCCGTCCGCGAGAGGGGCCTCGGACTCCGCTCCGGGATCGTCGTTCTCGTAGGCCTCGAAGAGCTCGCTCTCGTCGGCCACGCCGTCGGGGGCCCCGGCGGAAGCGTCCGGTTCGAACCAGTCGGCCAGCAGCTTCTCCTGGAGCGTCCAGGGGCTGAAGTACTCCGTGTCCGCCCACTCGCGGACGTCGGCGTCGTCGATCAGCCGCTTGTAGAGGCGGTCGGTCGCCGCCGTGACCACGGTCAGGGAAGCGGACCATCGCTCGACCTCCTGATCGGTCAGGGGCAGCCGGCCCTGCTTGGACAACTCCTCGATCTTGTGCGTGTGCAGTTGGTCCAGCCAGGACTCCGGCCCCGGGGAGACGAGGGTCGCGGACGGCGCGAAGATCTCGTCCAACTTCATCTGTACCGAGTCGGCCTCGTCCACGATGACGATGTCGCTGCGCAGGCACGCGAGTTCGAGATGGCGCAGCCGTTCCTGGTTCAGGTGGCTCGGCACCGACGACTGCACAAGGCTGGCCGGGTTCGCGATCCAGATCAGCGAGTCGACGAGCTCGCGGGCGGTCCGGTGACGAGGACACGCGCTCCAGAGCGGGCAGCCGGACCGCTGCCCAGTGGGTCGGGCGGCGGGCGTGGGCGGTGTCGCCGTGGTGCCGCGCGGCTGGTACGGGGCGGGGAGCACGATCGGCTCCGGCTCCCCTGCGACCTGATCGTTCGGGGTCTCCGGCCGCTCCGGATAGAGGGAGACACAGGGTGCGTCGGCGTAGCGGAGCGGTTCGGCCGCCTCGGTGCCGCGCAGGGCGTCGACGACACACGCCGTACTCAGGTCGTCGAAGGCCGAGTCGTCGTGGTCGAGCAGGTTGTCCAGACCCCGGGCGGCCAGTCGCCGGTGGAGCCGCTGCACGTGCGTCTCCCGGGTGGTCGGACCGAGGACCGGAGTCGCGGACAGCCCGAGTGCCCTCAGTTGCGCGCTCAGACGCAGCTGTTCGGCGACGTCGCCGACGACCAGCGTCGTCCTCAGCCCCCGGCGTGCCGCCCACACGGCGACCAGCGACATGAGCGTGCTCTTGCCGGCGCCGACCATACCCACCAGGTGCAGCATTCCGTCCAGGCGCAGTTCGTCGGAGTCGGCGAACGCCAGGCCGTCCGCCGTCCGTGGCGCCAGCCTGAGCTCGGCCAGCCGTCGCGCCCAGTGCCCCGGCTTCTCCACGTCCGCCGCGAGCTCGGTGGCGTCCATCCACCGGGCCGTGTCGGCGAGGTCGGCACGGGACAGCCGGATCGGCGCTCCGCTGCCGGACCGGGCTGCCGCGAGGTCGTGCCCCCGAGAGGAGCCGGGCCGCAGGTCCGGTGGGAAGGTGACGGAGGCGGGGCGGCGGCGGTCGAGGAAAGTGCTTCGCCCGACCGGGGCGAGCTTGAGCTCGCGGCGGTCGAAGACGGGCAGAGCCGCCAGCGCCGTGTCGTACACGGCGAGTCGCCCGGAGGCGACGGTCGGCGTGAGTGGACGGGCCGGACCACCCGCCTGCGGAACCCGATAGGCCCGCACACGCTCCGGCAGGGCGAGGTAGGTCTCCAGTGTCTGGTGCCAGACCCGGCGGCGGCGGAGCGTCCACAGCAGGTGTCGCGCGGCGGTCAGCATGACGTCGTGCTCAGGGACGACGGCAAGGCCGGCCGCCCGGGCGAACGGATACCCGGCGAGCAGGGTGTAGGCGCCTGCGGCCGGCTCGTCCGGTGCGATGAGCTCCAGGACCCGCAGCGCCAGCTCCGCCTGGCAGAGCAGGGCCGGCTTCACGTCGCCCAGCTCGGACGGGATCTCGCGCCACACCCGGCCCAGTTCTCTGCTGACCGCCTGATGCCAGTCGTCACGGTTACGCACGGGTACCTCCGTCCGGGGCGCCCGCCAGCCGGACTGCCGCCCGGTTCACCAGCTCCGTGTCAGTGAGCAAGGGCAGTCCTCGCGCCGCCGCAGGCCGGTGCCGGCGGTACACGTCGAGGTAGCCCGGCCGGTCCTGAACCCGATACCGGGGCACCACCCAGAAGGCCTCGTCGTAGGGCGGATCCGGTGCAACCGGCCGGGCCGACCGGCCGAGGAACGCGGGGTGCGCCCAGTCCTTGACGTCCACCGCCCAGACCCGTCCGTCCGGGAAGGTGATGTGCAGGTCGTAGGCGTCGAAGGCCGGCCACATCCGTACCCGCAGCCCCAGGCCGGTCAGGGCTTGTTCCAGGTCGGCCTCCGCACGCCCCGGACCGGTGACGAACTGCCTGAGCGGACGTTCCACCTGGAGGAGTTCGCCGACCTCCTCGACCGGCAGCAAGCTCCCCGAGGGCGGGGAGCCCTGCCGTCGGCACTGGTCGCGCTCACACCACCAGGCGCCGTCCTGCAGTGGCAGCAGCAGCGTCAGACAGCGGGCACAGGTGGTGTACGCGCCTGCCCGCAGGTAGCTCGCCGGGACCGGCAGGTAGATCCGCCGGACCAGCTCACGGACCGGGTCGAGCACGTGGTCGTTGGTGACCTCGAAGAACTCCACCGAGCTCAGCACCGGACGGTTGACCAGCAGCCGCCGGAACTCGGTGTACGCGTCCTCCTCGCCGCACTCGCGGCACAGTCGCAGCGCGGTACGAATGATGTCCCGGTCGCGCTGGCGCACCGCGCTGTCGGCCGTGCGCTCCGCCCATTCGTGGCAGAGCTCCGTGGGCCGGCCGGAGTGGGGATCGAGGAGGTGGTCGGCGTCGTCGACGGCATCGACAGGCAGGTCGAGCGGCCAGTCGGAGATCGGGCGGAACCGGCACCAGCTCAGCAGCTCGGGCAGACCTGCGGGCGGCTCGGCGCCTTGGAGCAGGCAGGCGAGAACGGTCCGGTTCAGTGCCCGCTGGGCCTCGTCGGGGTAGGGCAGGGTGAAGCCGTCCAGGCCGGTGAGCGCGTCCAGACCGACGAGCGCGGTGGCCAGCGTACGCAGCAGAGGGAGGCCGTCGTGCGCGGCCCACGCGGCCGCGTACGGGGGGAGCGGAGAGGTGTCGGGCACGGGTCAGCGTCCAGTGGTGTGTTCGAGGCCGGGGCGGCACCAGCGCAGGGTCTCGCAGCCGTGGCATCCGTGGCCGGGGGTGGCGGCGAAGGCTTCGTCCGAGACCCAGGGGCCGGCCAGAGCGGCGATGACCCGTCGCGCTTCTTCGACTGTCCGTTGATCGTCCGGGTAGAGCTCCTCGCACGCCGAGCCGTCCTCGTACAGCAGCTCGAGTTCGATCCGGGACCGGTGCGGGTCGCCGCCGAGGAGGTCGGCCGACAGCAGCAGGACGGCGAGGGCGAGTTGCGGGAACGCCTCCAGCAGCGGACGCCCCTCCCAGGGGCGGGACGAGGCGGTCTTCGTCTCCCGCCAGACCCACCCCCTGGCGTCCGTGTAGAGCAGGTCCGGGTCGGCGATGACGACGACGTCGAGCTCCGGGTCGTACGCCGTCAGACGCTTCTGGACCTGTACCCGTTCGCTCGACGGCAGGCCGTCGAGCGGGCAGAGGGCGGCGTGCTCGGAGAGCATCCGGAGGGCGGGTCCGGACTCCTCCGCGGAAAGGCGGGGAAGAAGGGCGGGGAGTACCGTGGCGCGGCAGCCGCGCCGGGCCCGGTGCTGCTCGTTGAGCCACGCGTCCACGGCGCGTCCTCGCCGGATCGCCGCGTTCTCCGGCTCGGGCGACTTCAGATGCAGAACACGAGTCAGATGGAACCTGGCCGGGCAGGCGGCATGGGTGCGCAGGTCGGAGACGGAGACGCTGCGCCGCCGGTGCGGGCGGAGCGGTCGGCCGGCGCCGAGCAGGAAGGGGATCCTGGGTGGCTGCGAACAGCTCGTCAGGCCTTCGCAGTCGGTGCAGGCCGAGCCCGGGTTGACCCGCTCGGCCTCGACGGTCCGGGCGAGGACGGGCTTCGTGTGGCGCACGTACTGCCGGGCGGTCTCTTCGTTGTCCCAGTCGGCGAGGAGTCGATGGGAGCCGTCACCGCAGCCGACCGCCACTACCCGGACCCGCTGCGGGCTGACGGCGTCCACGCTCGTCGGGCGGTACGGCTCGCCGAAGCCGGCGACGGCCGGGAGCCCGGTCGCGGCGACGGCGGCAGCCTCGGCGATCTCTGCCAGAGTCCTGCTCTTGACTGAGTTCACGGACAACAGCCAGATCTCCCGGACACTGCCGTCGGCCGAGGTGTACCGGCGTCCCCAGGCGGTGCGCTCGTAGCGGAGTGCGCCGCGCGTGTCCGGTGCACCGAGATCGGTGGCGGTCACCCAGGCATGTTCGACCGGAAGAGTGTCCGGCCCGTCGTGCGCGTGCGCGGCCTGGTGCTCCATGCGCGCCGTAAGGAAATGCCGTACGGCTTCGGCGGTCCAAGCGAGATGGGCGGGGTGGCAGTCGCGTCGGGAGTCGAGCCCGCTCAGTGCATCATCAACGGTCTTCCCGTTGAACTCGATTGCGTCCAGTGCCGACATCATCGGCCCCAGCGCGAAGTCCTGGACCGGCTTGCGGCGCGACCGCGCCGGGGACTGTCGGACCAGCGGCCGGGCCTTCAGTGCGGCGCCGCGCGGGCAGCCCTGGGGGTCCTCCTGGAGCAGGGGGAGGGAGGTGCGGATGAGCCGGGAGCTGCCGGCGGTGCCGGGTGGAGGTTGCCAGACGGTCACGGGAGGAGACCCCCTCACAGGGTTCGGAGCGGTTCGGTCCGGGACACCAGGAGAGCGCACTTCTGTGAACTTAGTCAAGCGACGTTGTTTTGTCTGATGGTGAGCGTTGGCGCGGTAGGGTATGTCGCGCATGATGCCACGGCGTACCAGGGGTGAGGATGGAAAAGGACGAAGTCGTCCGCGGCCGGTACCGGATCGTCGAACTGCTCGGCCAGGGCGGCATGGCCTGCGTCTGGAAGGCGATCGACACGGAGACGGGGGACCTGGTGGCCGTCAAGGAGATCCGTTCGGACCAGTACAACCAGGGTCGTCTGAGCCCCGCCGAACGCATCCGTCAGGAGAACGAGCTGCTCTTGCGGTTCGCGCGGGAAGGGCAGTTCCTCGCCGACCTCGATCACCGGGGCGTCGTGAGACTGCTCGATCGGGGTCTCCACCGGGGCGACCCCTACCTCGTGATGGAGCTGGTCGACGGTAGCCCGCTCGACAGTTTCCTCGGCAGCTTCCGGCCGCTGCCGTTCGGTGCCGCGATCGCGGTCGCAGTCGAGATCGCGGAGGCGCTCGTCCACGCCCATGCGGGCCAGGTCATCCACCGGGACCTGAAGCCTGACAATGTCGTGTTGACCGCGGACGGTTCGGTGAAGCTCATCGACTTCGGTGTCGCACTGCCGGACGACCCCGATGCCACCCGATACACCGCATACGGTGCCACGCCGGGAACGGTCGGCTATATGGCTCCGGAACAGCTCCAGGGACAGCACAAGGTCACGAAGACCGTGGACCACTACTCCTTCGGATGTGTGCTCTTCGAGCTTCTGACCGGACGTCAGCCGTTCGTCGACCGGCCCGACCGCAACTCCGCGACCCAGCATCAGCAGGACCTTCCGCCGCATGTCAGCGACCACCGGGGCGGCATCCCCCCTGAGGTCGACGATCTCGTCCGGCAGCTGCTGGACAAGGACCCGCGTCGGCGGTTCCACAGTCTCACCGAAGCCCTCGACATCCTCCGGCCCCACCTGCCGCTCCCGGATTCGCCGGCGCCCAGTCCCGAGCTCGTGCCCGACCCGACGATGCGTTACCGGCTCCCTGGCGCCCGGCGCTTGCCGTCACCCGGAGCCGGCGCGGCGCGACGTCCGGCTCCCCGCCGTGCGGCGGGCCGAGCAGTTCGGGCAGGTGCCGGGCGCGAACAGTTCGCCGCCCTGCTCGCACTCGCCGCTGCCGAGGCGGTCGGGCCAGGGCCCGGTCCGGCGCTCGGACGACTGGAGGAGGAGCTGGCGGGCGCCCGCAGGTCCTGGGGTCTCGGCCACCGCCCGGTGGCCGAGGCCCAGCTGCTCTGCGCCGACGCCGCGCGGCTGCACGGCTCCTGGGAAGGTGCCGGTCCGCTCTACCACGCGGTCGCGACGGCTCTGGAGCACAAGAGCGCGCCGGCGTTGCGGGCCCTCGCCCTCGAGGCCCGAGTGGGAGTGGCCGAGTGCATGGTCCCGGCCGGGGACCTCCGGGCCGCCTTCGACGGCTGGGCCGATGTGGTCCACGAGGTCGCCGGCCTTGTGGAGATGCCGGTCCGGGTCGTGGCTCGCTGCCACGAGGTGGCCCTGGAGCTCACGGAGGTCGGCAGGCCGGAGGAGGTTCGGGCATTCTTGGAGCTGCTGCCCCCCGGGTGACCTCAGCCCCGGGGCAGTCGGCCGGTCGCAAGCAGCTCGCCCAGCGTCCGGCCGATGCCTCCGGCGACCTCGCGCAGCTCGCGCACGGCGTCGTCGAACGCGGAGAGCCGCCGGTGGACCTCACCGTAGGCGCGCTGTTCGTCCAGCGGTAGCCGGGGCACCTGGAGCCGGCGCACGTCCACCCGCGACGAGGTAGAGGCATGCGTGCCCGCCTGCCTTGCGTTGGCCGGCGAACGCAGGCAGCCGGCCAGGAACCATGGATCGAGGACCGTCGGGTCGACCCGGATCAGATGGAGCTGAGGCCCGAGCACGGTGGGTGCCGCGAGATCCACCCAGGCGTCGAAAGCCCGGAGAGCGCCCACCACCACGATGTCCTGGGAACGCGACACCGTCATACTGCCCGCACGCTCGCCCTCGTTCGCCTCGGCGGTGGGCAGCCAGTGGTGCGGGCCGTCAGGATTCACGAGATCCGGGACCGCGAGGGTGCGAACCCCGTCGGCCGGTCGCTCACCTCGGCGCAATCGTGGCTCGGGAAGTGCCTGTCCGGTGTGGAGCTCGAGCGCGCCGGCGAGCTCCAGCTCACCGACGGTGGTGCTGGCGACGATGCCCTCGTCCGTCATGGGGACCAGTTCGGACAGTATCCGACCGAGGTCACGGGCCTCGTTCAGGCGCAGGTCGAACTGGGTCCAGGAAGGACGCAGGTCGGCGGCGGCCGCCGAATCCGGTGCGGGGACGTAGCGGGCCGGAGTCAGGTCGACCTGGTCGTCGAGGAGCTCGATCACCGGGACGGACACCGCGGCCGAGGATTCGTCGCTCCGGAGCGCGTCCAGAACGGTGTCGCGGAGCTGTGGCCAGTCGATCACCGACTGATTCGGTGTCGGTGCGCCGCTGCGTCCGACCGTGTCCACCAGTCGCACGACGGCATTCGCAGGATCGTCCGACGGTCGCCCCAATACCCAGATGTGCAGGCCGACTCCGTGCGGCGGGGCGGCACCCGGTGGCAGTGCGATCACCGTGCGCAGCGCCCCCGCACGCAGCAGTGCGCTCCGGATCCGTCGGCCCGCCCGCCGGGACGCCACCGCCGGAGGCAACACCATCACCGCGGTTCCGCCCGGCGCCAGCGAGGCGACCGCATGCTGCACCCACGCCAGTTCGGGTTCAGTGCGCGGTGGCTGTCCGAACAGCCACCGGGTGTCCGTTGCGACCTCGTCGTGTCCCCAGTCGCGTTCGTTCGACGGCGGATTGCAGAGCACGATGTCCGCCTCGATACCCCCGAGGGCGTCGGCGCGGAGGGTGTCCGCGACCGTGGTGCCTCCCTTTGCGCCTGCCATCAGCAGGCGCGCGGCGGCGACCGATGCGAGCGTCGGGTCGACATCCTGTCCCACCAGGGTGGGCTGCTCGGACCCGGACCAGTGCCGGGCCGCCGCGAACAACAGGGATCCGGTGCCGCAGGCGGGGTCGAGCACCATCCGTACAGGCCGGGCCCGGGACGACCCGGCGATGCCGACCATGAGCTCGGCGAGTGGCTCCGGCGTAGTGATGATCTGGCGCACATGGGTACCGAGCCAGCGTTGGAGCAGGAACCCGAAGGTCTTGGCCGGCCCTTCGTGCTCTGCGAGCCGTACGGCCCGATCGATCAGGGATTGCTGCGCGGGGCTGGTCGGTAGCCGAACGGGCAGCGCACCGGGATCACCGGAGGGGCTCAGCTCCGCACCCACCACGGCCACCAGGGTCCCCATCGAGTTCCGGTCACCCAGCGCTTCGACCTGCGGCCAGAGCCTCTCGAGCCGGCCCGCGGCTGTCTTGCCCTTCTTCTCCTGGTCCAGCCATCTCTCCACCTCGGCCAGCAGGAACTGGGGGCTCGCGTCGCTCCCGCCGACCGGACTCGGGAAGTTCGGGTACCGACGCCGCCAGTTGCTCACGGCGGCGCGCCCGACGCCCGCGATCCGGGCGATCTCTGCCAGGGTCACCGAGACGGCCTGTTCGGCGGGGAGGGGCATCAGGAACTCCGATGAACGCGGGCGGCGGGATCGAGCAGGTCGACATCGAGGGCGATCCTCACGCTATCGCAGCACCCCTTGGTCATCCAGGTGTCCGTTGACTGAGTTTACGGCTTGCATTGCCCCTTGAAGGCTGCCGTCCGTTCACCCGCGCAGCAGCAGGGCAGGCCGGACCGCCGAGACCAACGGCCCTTCCTGGTGGCCTTCGTACCCGAGGTGCAGCTCGTGCCGGGCTCGGGTGGTGAGCACGTAGTACATCATCCGGACCGCCGCCGAAGTCGGGTCCTTGTCCGCGTCCACGTGAAGGTCGGGGACCACGACGGTGTCGAACCCGAGGCCCTTGGCACTGGCCCGGTGCGCGATGACCACCCCGGGGCGGGTCAGGTCCAGGGTCCGGTAGCGGCCGCTGGTGGCCTGGGACGTGTAGAGCTGCGGTCGCAGCCGGGGAGCGCGGCGCTCCAGGCGGGTCAGCAGGTCGAGCTGGGCGCGGGTGGAGCCGAGGACGACGCCGATGCTGCGCGCGGGTTGCCGTTCGGCGAGCGAGACCACCAGCTCGACCAGGGCGCCCGCCCCGGCGAACCGGTGCAACCGGGGGACGGAGCCCTCCCGGGACGGCAGCTCGGGCGGAGCGGCACCGATGTGGAATTCGGCCGCGAGTTCGGCGATCTGCCGGGTGTTCCGATGATTGCCGCGGACCTCGTGGGCGGCGGCACAGCCGAGCGCCCTGGTGATGTCGGCGAGCGTGGAATGGGTGTCGGTGAGACGTTGGCACTCGTCGGCGTAGACGGTGGTGCGGGCGCCCAGAACCCGGCACAGGCGGTAGAACGCGGGTGGCAGATCCTGGCCCTCGTCCACGACCACGGCGGGGACCGGAGCCGAGTCGACGGTGGCCGCACGGGTGTAGAACGCGGGCCAGTCGAACCAGCCGTCGTCCGTCTGCGGCGCGTCCCGGCCGTACCAGCCGGAGAGCCAGGCGTGCGCGGTCGCTACCTGGACCCCGCCCCGCGGCGTCCGCCCGCCACCGGCTGTGCCCCCGAGCCGGGCGACCACTGCCAGCAGCTCCTGACGGAGCAGGTTCGAACGGGTGAGCAGGACGGTCGGGGTCCCGGTCAGCGAGAGCATGACGGCCCGTTGCGCGGCCAGCAGGCTCTTCCCACTACCGGGAGGTCCGCTGACCAGGTGGTTGCCGTCGAAGGGCAGGATGTCGAGCGACTCGCGTTGCGCCGGAGTCAGGTCGAGGTAGCTGATCGTCACGGAGCCGGCTGCTCCAGCTCGGCGGCCGCCGCGGTACGGGCCGCGGTGACGGTGGACTCGAAGAAGCCGGGGACGTGGTCGCCGCCGATCACCAGGGCGCGGTCGAGCAGTGTGTTGCCGGTCTCGCAGCTGGTCTCCGGAAGCAGCGCACAGGCGTGGCAGGCAGCCCGGTTGAGGTTGCCGAAGCCCTGGCCGGTGTGCTCGGCGCACAGGGGGTCGGCGGAGCACCAGGCCGCTGCCTCGATCATCCGCAGGACGGTCTCGGCCAGGTGCGGGGCCTCGCCCTGCTGGACCAGCCCGCCCAAGGTGCCGTCCGCGTCGCCGGCCGCGGTGTAGACGAGCAGACCGTACTGGTCCTGCGCGGGTCGGGCGTACACACGCTCGCGCAGGCTCGCCGTGGTGTACCCGGACTCGAACGAGAGCTGGCGGATCAGCAGATGCGCGAGGGTGTGCAGGAGCACGAAGCGGGGGGCGAGCCGCGGGCCGGTCAGACGTTCGAGCCGGTCCTGCTGGAGCGAGCCCTCCAGGTCCGCCCGGATGGCGGAGACCCGTCGGCGGACGGCCTCGTCGGCCTCCCAGGAGCTGAGCCGCTCCTGGTCCAGGGTGAGGAGGATTCCCTCGCCGAACACCTCCACGGCCGGCAGCCACTTGAGCCGGTAGCCGGTGTCGGCCGGCACGACGGCCGCGTCCGGAGTGAGCCGACTGAACCCGGACAGTGCGCGGACCTCGCGCAACCGGTCGGCGAGAACGACCCGGCCGATCCGTTCCGCGAGGTCCGCCCACGGTTGCTCGGTCTCTCCGGCCAGGCCGAGTGAGCCTTCGCGGACGGCGAACCCCCGGGTCGCGGGCGGCGCCGGTGAGGTGAAGGCGGTCCACTCCTCGCGGCTGAGGTCGGGGCGCGCCGCCGCCGCGGCGGCACCGGCCGGCGGGACCGGTGACGGCGCACCGCGCTCCTCCGCGAGCAGGGCGTCCAGGAGGACATCGGTGGCCCCGGTGTCCTCCTCGATCATCTCGCGGAAGGCCGCCGCCCGCGGACCGTCCCCGGCCTTGCAGAGCGGCACCCACATGTCGTGCGCCCGGACCTGCTCGGCCAGTGCCCGCTCCGCCGGGGACCCGTCCCCGGCGGCCGGCTCGGCTTCGGGGATGTCGAGAGCGGAGTGGACCACCGGGTAGTACAGGTTGCCCGCGGTGCGCTGGACGATCTGGACCGGCTTCACACAGGTCACGGCCTCGTTGGCGCGTTGCCAGGGATTGCGCCCCGAGCAGCGCACGCCGTGGGTCCCGAGCACGTCGAGAAGGTTGCGCTGGGCCCCGCAGGTCGGTGCGGCGCATTCGACGGACAGTGCCTCCAGGCCCGCGGCGCGCTCGGAGTAGCGGAACCGCAGCTGTTCCCGGCCGGGGCAGGCACGGCGTTCGGCCGGATCGAGACGGGAGTGCGCCCAGAACCACCAGTCGACGTCGCCGAGATGGCCCGCCGCGCAGATCTGGACGAACCGCATCGGCGCCAGTCGGCGGGTCGGTGAGCAGAAGCGGCAGCGCGGCTCGGTTCCCGGCTTCTCGTCGGCGATGCGCCAGCGGACCAGGCGGCGGCAGGAGCCGCAGAACAGCCAGGTGGGGAAGCGGATGTACGGTGCGCCGGGTGCGTCCGGGCGGTCGTACCGCTCGCCGAGCGCGGCCGGGGCCGCGTAGAACCCGCTCACCCCGAGCCGTGCCGCCAGCCGCGGTGACTCCACCGGCTGGCGGAGCCGCGGCCAGTCACCGATGCCCGCGGCGACGAACGACTCGCCCTGGATGTCCAGCACCGCACCCACCCCGAAGGGCAGCACGGTCTGGGACTGGCGGACCCTCAGTTTCCGGCTCACTGGTCGGTTCCCTTCACCGTCACCTGGCACTCGCGATCGACATTGCGCATGGAGTTCGGGGTCTCCCACAGGCCCCCGGACTGCTCGAACCCCTTCAAAAGGTTCGCCTGCCCTTTGCCCTGGCTGCTGTAGTACAGCCGCTTGCCCCCGGCGCGGGCGTCGAGAGCGGCCCGCTCCCACTCGGTGAGGAGGCCGTCGAGTTCCCGCCGGACGTCCTCGGCCGCTCGTGGATCGCTCGCGGCGGCGCGGGCCGCGAGCCGGTCGGCGAGCGTGCGCGCCTCCGCGAGCCGCTCCGGGAGGTCTCCGGCCGTGCTCTCGGCGGCCAGACCGAGTTGGTGGCGCACGAGAATGACCAGGGCAGCATGCAGGACCCGGCGGCGTGACGGCACCGACCACGGCGTGACGCTGGTCGGCTCGACGTGGCGGTACAGGGAGCGGTGGTAGACCCCGAAGCTCTCGTAGTGCGAGCGGTCGCGCGGCCGGGTGGCGTTCAGGAAGGTGACGACCAGGCCGGGGACACTGTGGCGACCGACCCGGCTGGTTGCCTGGATGTACTCGGCGGTGGTCTTGGGCTGTCCCTGCATCAGCATCAGCGCGAGCCGCTTCACGTCCACCCCCACCGACAGCATGTTGGTGCAGGGGAGGAAGGACACCGACTCCGGGTCCTGCCAGGGCCGCTCCAGCCGGTCGAGCAGCACCGGCTGCTCCGTCCGGCGAAGATTGCTGGTCAGTTCCTGGACCTGGTGGTCCGGCAGCGGACGGGAGCCGTTCCGGACGCTCAGGCTGCCGAGCTCCGCGGGGATGTCGTCGGCGGCCGCGGTGACGGTGCGGCCCAGCTCGCGCAGGCTGTGGTGGTAGGCAACGAGGGTCCAGTAGTCGTCGCGGTGCTCCTCGGGCAGCTCCCACGCGCCCTGGAGCATGGCCGCGGCCGCGGCCACCACCGCACGCCCCGCGGTGTGGCCCTGGGCCATGACTCCGAGATAGCGGCGGCCCGGCCGGGCCAGGTCGGGTTCGGCGAAGTAGGAGTGCCGGGCGTCCAGTCCGGAGGCGGGGAACAGCTGTACCTCGCTGCCGTAGAGAGCGCGGACCTGCTCGCCGGCCCGCCGGATCGTCGCCGTGGACGCCACCACCTTCGGCCCGGTCCCGTCGGCGTCTGTGCACAGTCCGAGGACCGCCGACTCGAACAGACCGACCGTGGTTCCGAGCGGCCCGGTGAGCAGGTGCAGCTCGTCCTGGATGACGAGCGACGGTGGCCGGCAGCCCGTCCCGGACCCGAACAGGCGTCCGGCATCCGACTCCCACGCCAGCCTGGCGAATTTGTCGACGGTGCCGAGGAGGAAGGTCGGCGGGTGGTCGTACAGCTGCTGGTCGACCACGGCCACCGGCAGTTCGCCGTGGAAGCGGCAGGTGTCGCGCGGGCAGAAGAACGCGAACGAGTCGGCGCCCGCGCGCACGCCGTAGTCGCCGATGTCCGGCGATTTGTGGGTGGGCACCAGGCGGGTGCCGCACCACGGGCACCGGTCCAGGATGAACACGTCCTCCGGTCGGGCTGCCGCCCTGACGTCCTCGAACAGCCGTCGTGCGGCGTCGTACGAGTTCGGGGAGGTGCCCTCGCCGACCCAGAGGCCGACCGTGAAGGGCTCCTCGCCCAGGGTCTGCGGATCGGCGGCGCGCAGCGCCTCCAACGCGCACACCGTGGTGGCCGTGCGCTGGAACTGCTGGGTGGTCAGGAGGCTCAACGTGTAGCGGCTCAGCACGGCCGTGCCGCCGCCGTTCGGCTCACGGCGGCGAAGCAGCATGGCGAACGCCGCCAGCAGCAGGTACGCCTCCGTCTTGCCGCCTCCGGTGGGGAACCAGATCAGGTCGGTGACCTGCCGGTCCGGGTGCTGCCGGTCGGCGACGCCGTCCAGGGCGAGCAGGAAGAACGCCAACTGGAACGGGCGCCAGGACGCCGTCCGGTCCGGCTCGGGCTCCGCCGGGACCGGGTCCCGCCGGGCCCGCCGCTCGCCGGCCAGATCAGGGGCGGAGTGGCGCATCTGCAGGGCCATCGCCCGGTTCGCTGTCCGGAAGGCCTGCAACAGCTCCGGGCGGTCGGGGTCGCACAGGCTGTCGACGCCCGACTCGATCCGGCGGACCGCCGCTCCGATCCGGTCCAGCACGCGGCGGGCGGCCGCCCGTCCCCACACCGGGACCTCGGCGCGGCACTGTTCCTCGTACCAGGAACGGTAGCCGGCTGTGAAGGCGTCCAGCTCCGCGCGCAGCCGGGACACGGGCAGACCGGGGTCCGCCAGACGATGGAGGCTCAGGACCGTCGCTCCGGCGGGCCCGGCGGCCCTGGTGGCCGGTACGTCCGCCTCCGGGAGCACGGCGGCGCGCAGGACCACGACGGGCCCGGTGCCATCGGTCGGAGTCCCGTCCGTCTCCTCCTTCACCGCGCAGCCGTGGCCGACCGCGTGGGTGCGCACATGGCGGTACAGCAGCCGCAGTTCCTGCTCCTCCGGGTCACGGCTGGCGAGCCGGATGCTCGGGTACTGGAGGACCGAGCCGTCCAGTGGCCGTGCCGAGAGCCCGACCTGGAACAGCATGTGGTCCCACCGCGGGGGGTGCCCCGGCGCGGGCTCGGTCCGAGCTGTGTTGACCAGGGCCACGGTGACCAACTGGCCGGAACCGAAGGACCGCCGACGGATCCGGATCTCGGCCCGCCCGTCCAGCACGGTCACGCGGTCCCGGTCCGAGGCCAGGTCATGGGTCTCCTCCGGAAGGGGCTCCCGTTGCCACCGGCGGCCCCGGTCCCCGCGGAGAGTGCGGTAGCGCGCGGCTTCACAGCTGACCCGGACGGTGACGGCATCGGTGAAGAAGGTGAAGCCCAGCGAGGAGGGCAGCCAGGCGTTGGACTCGGGGACGGGGTCGAAGGACGGGCTCGTGTCCGCGGCGTCGGACTCCGTGCCGGGGCCGTCGGTCTCGTCGGCGGCCAGCTCCAGCTGCCGCTGGAGCTCGGAGTCCTGGGGGTAGAGGGTGCCCATGAGGTACTGCCGGTCCGGCGGCGCGTCGAGGACCTCCTCCGGTCCGTGGGTGGGGCCCACGAGCTGCCGGCGGAGGTAGCTGACCAGTTCGTCTCGGGGTTCCACGGTGAGGCCCGTTCTCGCGCTTGGGTGGTGGACGGTGTTCGTGCTCCGGGGGCGCCGGACGGTCAGTGCCGGCTCCACCAACGGCGGGGGTCGGGTGCGGCGGACGGCTGGTACGACGGCGGGGGCGGGGCGGCTGCCGACTGCGGAGTCGCGGTCGGCGGAGCGCTCGGATGCGGAGGCCGCGGTGCTGGGGCGGGCGGGGCGGGCGGGGCGGGCGGGGTCGAGTGGCTCGCTCGGAGTTGCCGTTCCAGCTCTGCGATCCGCGTGGCCGCGTCCGATTCGACCTGCGCGACCCGGTCGGTCGCCTGCTGGACGGCCTGGACCGCGCGGTCGGCGGTCGCGGCGCGGGCCCGTTCGGCCTGGGCGAGAGCAGCCCGGGTCTCCGCGTGATCCTGCTCGCTCAGGGCCAGGGCGGCTGCGGTGTCCTCCTGCGCCTGCCGGGCATCGGTGAGCCGTGCCGACAGCTCCTGGATGGCTTGCACCGCGCGGTCGGCGGTCGCGGCGCGGGCCCGTTCGGCCTGGCCGAGGCCGTACTCGGCCTCGGCGTGGGCCGCCTCCGCGGCCATGCGCATGCGCTCCGCCGCGGTGTACGCCTCTTCTGCCGCGGCGCGGGCGGCTTCGGCGTCGGAGCGCGCCCGCTCTGCCAGAGCCAGGTTCGCCGAGGCCTCCGACAGGGCCCGCTCGATCCGCGCCGCATGCTCCGTGACCTCGGCGTACTGGACGGCGCTGAGCTCGGCAGCACGTGCGCTTTCGTCATGCGCAGCCCGAACCTCGGCGAGCTGTTGGGCGAGCTCCCGGCGGAGGGCGGTCAGCTCCTCCTGGTGCGCGCGACGGAGGGCAGCGAGCCGGTCTCCGTCGTGGTCGAGGGACTCGGGGAGTCGGCCGGCAGTGGGCTCGGTGGGCACCACTACCGGGACCGCGAGCGACAGCGCCGATGCGTGGGTGACCACCCGAGCCGGGGCCGACGACGTCCCGGCACTCGCGGTGCTGGTCCGGAACGCCTTCAGCGCGTCCCCCAACGCCAAGCGGGACTCCGGTCTCACCAATGGCCGGGCGGCCAGGTACTCCCGGGGCGAGGTGTCCAGCAGTGCCGAGCACGGTGCCTCGAAGAACTCCTCCGGCCGGCGCCCGGAGGATCGGAGCTGGTCCACCACCGTCGCCAGTGTGTCCAGTGCCCGGACCACCGGACGGTCCGGCAGGTGCCGCCCACGGGCTGCGGCCACAGCGGCCGCAGCCTCCTCGGCACCCAGGAGCGTCTCCAACAGTTGGGGCCCGAGCGCCATGACGGCGTACTCGGCGAGCCACCGCACGTTTCGCTCGAAGGGGATGGGCAGGCGGGTGACTTCTTCCCACAGGTCCGTGTACCGATGTTCCGGTACGCCCCTGACCTGTTCGTTCGGCCCGTTCGGTTCGCTCGGTGCCGTGACGCCTGAGTTCTCGGCGTCCGCTGTGGATGTCGGTGGCATGGCGGACACAGCTGGCACTGGCGTTCCGGTGAGGTCGGTGAGCGAGAGCTGGACGGGCGTTTCCGTTTCGGGCGCTGCTGTTCCGGGCGCCGCCACCGGGTCGGGACCGAAGGCCTTCGGGTCGGGGACGTGTGCCGTCGTGGCCATCACCGCCGACGGTGGCACGTTCGGTACGGAGGGAACGCGTCGGACGGTTCGGCGTACGGCCTGCGGCCGCGCCGTCGCGGGCCGCTCCTGCCACGTCACTCCGAGCGATTCGAGCACGAGCCGGCGATGGGTCGGCAACGCCCTTCCACCGGTCCCCCCTGCCTTCACCTGTTCCGCGACCCATTTCCCCACCGCGAAGCGGCCTTCCGTCTCGCCGGGATGAGGGTTGCCCCGCTCCGTGCGAGGGGTCTCTCGTTGGCGGAATGCCCGAAGGGCGCTCACGCCCTCGGCCCACTCCCGCTCTCCGAAATCCTTGGTGATGGCATGGACGGCATTGCCCTTCGCCTTCAACCAGGGGTCCGAGAGCATCAGCCGCAGAGCGGTGGACGGCGAGCCTGCCGCGTCCGCGAAGGCCAGTCTCAGTAGCGGGACGACCTTGGCCTCCAACTGGCGGACCCGCTCGCGTGTGACGTTGAGGTCCTTGCCCACGGCGTCCAGCGTCGCGGGGTCTGACCCGTCCAGACCGTACCGACGGGTCACGATCCATGTGTACCGGTCCGGAAGCAGGGCGATGGCCGCAAGCATCTCAGCCTCGCTCTGTGCGTCGAGCACGGACTGTTCGGGCGACGGGATCGCGTGTCGCGAGTCCAGGAGGTCACCGAGGTGGACTCCGTCGCCGATCACCCGGTCCAACGAGTCCGTGCGGCGGGTGAGGCGTCGGATCTGTTCTACCTTCGCGACCGTGAGGTCGCAGGCCACCGCCACATCCGCCGCGCGCGGCGAGTGGCCGCGGGCCAACATCTCGCGCTCGGCGCGCGCCACCTTCTGGGCGAGCTCGTGCATATGGACAGGGATGCGGATCAGGCTTCCCTCGTCGGCGATGGCCCGGTGGATCGACTGCCGGATCCACCACGTGGCGTACGTGGAGAACTTGTGCCCCATCCGGGCGTCGAACTTGCGCGCCGCGCGAATGAGCCCGAGCTTGCCGTGCTGGGCGATGTCCTCGTACTCCAGCCCTTGGTCCAGAAACCTGGGGGACAAGGCGTGGACCAGACCCTGGTTGTGCAGGACCAGGCAGTCCCGGGCCCGGCGACGTTCATGGGTGGCCGGGAGCTCGGCCAGTTCCTGGTCGGTCGGCTCGTCTCCTATCCGTGAGGCGCCTCCACGCAGCAGGACGGCGAGACCGACCTCTTGCTGGGCGGTCAGTATTCGCTTCGCGGGGCGGGCCAGGAGACGGTCCTCGGCCATGACGGCGCGGGCGGCGGCCACGGCAGCGTCGGTGTCGTTCTGCCGGAACGGAATTCCGGGATCCCCAGCGGCGAGGTCGTCGGTATCCGGTCCCTCCGCACCCGGCTCAGTGCTCGGCGCTTCGCGGTCCTCCACGTGCCCGCTGGAGCCGTGAACGATCCTGGCGCCGGCCCGCAGCAGCTCGGCCTCGCGCGGTGAGAGCCCGGCGAGGCGGCTGACCCCTTCGAGTACATCGGGGCGTACGCCGCCGTCCGGATCCGCGAATCGGCGCAGAAGCAGACGAGTGAGGTCGAGACGGGGGGACGGTACGGCCCCGTTGCCGGCCGGGGAGAGCTTCACGGGGTCGGCACGTTCCGAACGTGGCGTACGGGTCGGAGGAACCGGTCCGTCGACACGCAGATTCATGCGGGAGAGTTCTCGGGCCAGCCGTGTACGTTCCTCTTCACTCAACCCGAGGGCGTCGGCCGCTTGTCGATAGACCTCGTGCGCGACCACTCCCCTTACCGCGGAGCGCCGCAGGTGGCCGTAGAGCTGAGCGAGTGCTGCCCGGAGGTCAGGACCACCACCTGGCCCGGTTGCGGGGCGGTTCATGTCACGCACCTTCGTGGCAGCGGGGCTCGAGGCATGCGACGGCTCGGCGAGGGACGCTCATGGTTACCGCGCACGGCGACCCTAGTGACGGTCCGTTATTGGTGTCAACGGACATGGCCTTGTCAGGGAGAAGGGTCGTCCGTATACGGCCCTGGCCTGGCGGCCGACGATCCCGGACAGGGGCCTTCGTCGCGTGGGCGGTGCAAGAGGTCACGACCGGGCAGAAGTTGCCCTGCGGGCGGGGGAGGGGTAGTGTTTTCTAGTCGCTCGACAGGGAGCACCGGACACGCAGCAGCGCGGACGGTCCCGGGGCGGCCAATTCTCTGGAAATACCATCGGCCCGGCTTCGGGTTTCTTTGGCGTGTCCATTTATGGGGATTGCGGCCGGATTCGCTTTTCGGAGCGGGGGTCGGCTACAGTTTGGAACGTCGGACGGGGCGCCAAGCCGCGGAAGACACCGGCAAGTCGGAACGAATGAAACTCCGGAAAACGGAGCGGAAAACGTCTGATAGGCTGGGAACACGAAAGAACGAAGCGCCCGGAGGGCCGGTGTGAAAGCCGCCCGAAGGAAGTGTCCGTTCCTTGAGAACTCAACAGCGTGCCAAAAGTCAACGCCAGATATGTTGACATCCCCGGCCTCAGGGTTTCCTGGGGTTGGAGATTCCTTTTGAAGTAGAACACTAGCGAGGACGCAGTGCGCGGGGCCGCCCTATTCCGGTGGTTGCCGTGCCGCTCGACGCGAGTGCTGACCCGATTACGGGTAATCATTCACGGAGAGTTTGATCCTGGCTCAGGACGAACGCTGGCGGCGTGCTTAACACATGCAAGTCGAACGGTGAAGCCCTTCGGGGTGGATCAGTGGCGAACGGGTGAGTAACACGTGGGCAATCTGCCCTGCACTCTGGGACAAGCCCTGGAAACGGGGTCTAATACCGGATATGACCCGGGACCGCATGGTCCTGGGTGTAAAGCTCCGGCGGTGCAGGATGAGCCCGCGGCCTATCAGCTTGTTGGTGGGGTAATGGCCTACCAAGGCGACGACGGGTAGCCGGCCTGAGAGGGCGACCGGCCACACTGGGACTGAGACACGGCCCAGACTCCTACGGGAGGCAGCAGTGGGGAATATTGCACAATGGGCGAAAGCCTGATGCAGCGACGCCGCGTGAGGGACGACGGCCTTCGGGTTGTAAACCTCTTTCAGCAGGGAAGAAGCGCAAGTGACGGTACCTGCAGAAGAAGCACCGGCTAACTACGTGCCAGCAGCCGCGGTAATACGTAGGGTGCGAGCGTTGTCCGGAATTATTGGGCGTAAAGAGCTCGTAGGCGGCCTGTCGCGTCGGATGTGAAAGCCCGGGGCTCAACCCCGGGTCTGCATTCGATACGGGCAGGCTGGAGTGTGGTAGGGGAGATCGGAATTCCTGGTGTAGCGGTGAAATGCGCAGATATCAGGAGGAACACCGGTGGCGAAGGCGGATCTCTGGGCCATTACTGACGCTGAGGAGCGAAAGCGTGGGGAGCGAACAGGATTAGATACCCTGGTAGTCCACGCCGTAAACGTTGGGAACTAGGTGTTGGCGACATTCCACGTCGTCGGTGCCGCAGCTAACGCATTAAGTTCCCCGCCTGGGGAGTACGGCCGCAAGGCTAAAACTCAAAGGAATTGACGGGGGCCCGCACAAGCAGCGGAGCATGTGGCTTAATTCGACGCAACGCGAAGAACCTTACCAAGGCTTGACATATGCCGGAAACGTCCAGAGATGGGCGCCCCCTTGTGGTCGGTATACAGGTGGTGCATGGTTGTCGTCAGCTCGTGTCGTGAGATGTTGGGTTAAGTCCCGCAACGAGCGCAACCCTTGTTCTGTGTTGCCAGCATGCCTTTCGGGGTGATGGGGACTCACAGGAGACTGCCGGGGTCAACTCGGAGGAAGGTGGGGACGACGTCAAATCATCATGCCCCTTATGTCTTGGGCTGCACACGTGCTACAATGGTCGGTACAAAGGGCTGCGATGCCGCGAGGCGGAGCGAATCCCAAAAAGCCGGCCTCAGTTCGGATTGGGGTCTGCAACTCGACCCCATGAAGTTGGAGTTGCTAGTAATCGCAGATCAGCATGCTGCGGTGAATACGTTCCCGGGCCTTGTACACACCGCCCGTCACGTCACGAAAGTCGGTAACACCCGAAGCCGGTGGCCTAACCCGTAAGGGGAGGAGCCGTCGAAGGTGGGACCAGCGATTGGGACGAAGTCGTAACAAGGTAGCCGTACCGGAAGGTGCGGCTGGATCACCTCCTTTCTAAGGAGCAATGTGCCGCTTGCAGGCGAATGTTCTGCACGGTCGCTCATGGGTGGAACGTTGACTATTCGGCACACTGGGCGAGGGTCCTGTTAGTACTGCTTCGGCGTGGAAAACAGAGTTCTGGCTGGTGTGTCGGGCACGTTGTTGGGTCCTGAGGGAACGGCCGTCATGGTCGTTGCTTCAGTGATGCCGGTCTCATGTGCGGCAGCCTGCTTGCGGGTTGTCGGGTATGAGGGACTGGTCGTTGTTTGAGAACTGCACAGTGGACGCGAGCATCTGTGGCCAAGTTTTTAAGGGCGCACGGTGGATGCCTTGGCACCAGGAACCGATGAAGGACGTGGGAGGCCACGATAGTCCCCGGGGAGCCGTCAACCAGGCTTTGATCCGGGGGTTTCCGAATGGGGAAACCCGGCAGTCGTCATGGGCTGTCACCCATACCTGAACACATAGGGTATGTGGAGGGAACGCGGGGAAGTGAAACATCTCAGTACCCGCAGGAAGAGAAAACAACCGTGATTCCGGGAGTAGTGGCGAGCGAAACCGGATGAGGCTAAACCGTGATGGTGTGAGACCCGGCAGGGGTTGCCGTCACGGGGTCGTGGGATT
Source organism: Streptomyces sp. TLI_053 (assembly GCF_900105395.1). Taxonomy (NCBI): domain Bacteria; kingdom Bacillati; phylum Actinomycetota; class Actinomycetes; order Kitasatosporales; family Streptomycetaceae; genus Streptomyces; species Streptomyces sp. TLI_053. The sequence goes on along the minus strand of NZ_LT629775.1, from coordinate 2,782,997 downwards.
TTTCTTGACCGGTCTGCCGGCCGGTCGGCGAGTCAGAAACCGTATGGATAGTCGAAGGACATGCGAAAGGTCCGGCGTAGAGGGTAAGACCCCCGTAGGCGAAATCTGTACGGCTCGTTTGAGAAACTCCCAAGTAGCACGGGGCCCGAGAAATCCCGTGTGAATCTGGCGGGACCACCCGCTAAGCCTAAATATTCCCTGGTGACCGATAGCGGATAGTACCGTGAGGGAATGGTGAAAAGTACCGCGGGAGCGGAGTGAAATAGTACCTGAAACCGTGTGCCTACAAGCCGTGGGAGCGTCGGACATGCAGCTTGCTGTGTGTCTCGTGACTGCGTGCCTTTTGAAGAATGAGCCTGCGAGTTTGCGGTGTGTAGCGAGGTTAACCCGTGTGGGGTAGCCGTAGCGAAAGCGAGTCCGAACAGGGCGATACAGTTGCATGCCCAAGACCCGAAGCGGAGTGATCTAGCCATGGGCAGGTTGAAGCGGAGGTAAGACTTCGTGGAGGACCGAACCCACCAGGGTTGAAAACCTGGGGGATGACCTGTGGTTAGGGGTGAAAGGCCAATCAAACTCCGTGATAGCTGGTTCTCCCCGAAATGCATTTAGGTGCAGCGTCACGTGTTTCTTGCCGGAGGTAGAGCACTGGATAGGCGATGGGCCTCACCGGGTTACTGACCTTAGCCAAACTCCGAATGCCGGTAAGTGAGAGCGTGGCAGTGAGACTGTGGGGGATAAGCTCCATGGTCGAGAGGGAAACAGCCCAGAACACCGACTAAGGTCCCTAAGCGTGTGCTAAGTGGGAAAGGATGTGGAGTCGCAGAGACAACCAGGAGGTTGGCTTAGAAGCAGCTACCCTTGAAAGAGTGCGTAATAGCTCACTGGTCAAGTGATTCCGCGCCGACAATGTAGCGGGGCTCAAGCACATCACCGAAGTCGTGTCATTGCAGCATGAAGGGCCAACGCCTGCTGTGATGGGTAGGGGAGCGTCGTGTGCCGGGTGAAGCGGCGGTGGAAACCAGTCGTGGACGGTATACGAGTGAGAATGCAGGCATGAGTAGCGATACAAGAGTGGGAAACTCTTGCGCCGATTGACCAAGGGTTCCTGGGTCAAGCTGATCTGCCCAGGGTAAGTCGGGACCTAAGGCGAGGCCGACAGGCGTAGTCGATGGACAACGGGTTGATATTCCCGTACCCGCTTTGAAGCGCCAACGCTGAACCAGGTGATGCTAAAGCCGTGAAGCCGGCCCGGAGTCTTCGGACAATGGGACGTGGTGGAGCCGCTGAACCAAGTCTGTACTAGGTGAGCGATGGGGTGACGCAGGAAGGTAGTCCAGCCCGGGCGGTGGTTGTCCCGGGGTAAGGGTGTAGGGCGTTGTGTAGGCAAATCCGCACAACAATAGCCTGAGACCTGATGCCGAGCCGATTGTGGTGAAGTGGATGATCCTATGCTGTCGAGAAAAGCCTCTAGCGAGTTTCATGGCGGCCCGTACCCCAAACCGACTCAGGTGGTCAGGTAGAGAATACCGAGGCGTTCGGGTGAACTATGGTTAAGGAACTCGGCAAAATGCCCCCGTAACTTCGGGAGAAGGGGGGCCATTCCTGGTGACGGCACTTGCTGCCAGAGCTGGGGGTGGCCGCAGAGACCAGCGAGAAGCGACTGTTTACTAAAAACACAGGTCCGTGCGAAGCCGTAAGGCGATGTATACGGACTGACGCCTGCCCGGTGCTGGAACGTTAAGGGGACCGGTTAGCTCTGATTCGTCGGGGCGAAGCTGAGAACTTAAGCGCCAGTAAACGGCGGTGGTAACTATAACCATCCTAAGGTAGCGAAATTCCTTGTCGGGTAAGTTCCGACCTGCACGAATGGCGTAACGACTTCTCGACTGTCTCAACCATAGGCCCGGTGAAATTGCATTACGAGTAAAGATGCTCGTTTCGCGCAGCAGGACGGAAAGACCCCGGGACCTTTACTATAGCTTGATATTGGTGTTCGGTTCGGCTTGTGTAGGATAGGTGGGAGACTTTGAAGCCGTGACGCCAGTCATGGTGGAGTCGTCGTTGAAATACCACTCTGGTCGTGCTGGATGTCTAACCTGGGTCCGTGATCCGGATCAGGGACAGTGTCTGGTGGGTAGTTTAACTGGGGCGGTTGCCTCCTAAAGAGTAACGGAGGCGCCCAAAGGTTCCCTCAGCCTGGTTGGCAATCAGGTGTTGAGTGTAAGTGCACAAGGGAGCTTGACTGTGAGACTGACGGGTCGAGCAGGGACGAAAGTCGGGACTAGTGATCCGGCGGTGGCTTGTGGAAGCGCCGTCGCTCAACGGATAAAAGGTACCCCGGGGATAACAGGCTGATCTTCCCCAAGAGTCCATATCGACGGGATGGTTTGGCACCTCGATGTCGGCTCGTCGCATCCTGGGGCTGGAGTAGGTCCCAAGGGTTGGGCTGTTCGCCCATTAAAGCGGTACGCGAGCTGGGTTTAGAACGTCGTGAGACAGTTCGGTCCCTATCCGCTGTGCGCGTAGGAGTGTTGAGAAGGGCTGTCCCTAGTACGAGAGGACCGGGACGGACGAACCTCTGGTGTGCCAGTTGTCCTGCCAAGGGCATGGCTGGTTGGCTACGTTCGGGAGGGATAACCGCTGAAAGCATCTAAGCGGGAAGCCTGCTTCGAGATGAGCACTCCCACCTCCTTGAGAGGGTAAGGCTCCCAGTAGACGACTGGGTTGATAGGCCGGATATGGAAGCCCTGTGAGGGGTGGAGTTGACCGGTACTAATAGGCCGAGGGCTTGTCCTCAGTTGCTCGCGTCCACTGTGTTGTTCTGAAACAACGACCCCCATGACATGGCCTGTCGTGGGTGCGGTTGACAGTTTCATAGTGTTTCGGTGGTCATAGCGTGAGGGAAACGCCCGGTTACATTCCGAACCCGGAAGCTAAGCCTCACAGCGCCGATGGTACTGCAGGGGGGACCCTGTGGGAGAGTAGGACGCCGCCGAACAATCATTGTGAAGAACCCCCGTCGGGAAACCGACGGGGGTTCTTTGCGTTCCGCCCCTTTTGTCACCCTGTGTGATTCTTGTCATGCGGGCCAGGGGGGGACCCGTTTCGGCTGGTGGGGTGGGTCGCAGTTAGCATGTGAACACCCTCCTAGCTCGAAAGATGGACTTGTGACTGTCAACGACGACGTGTTCACGGACTGGAAGAACCGCGAGGAGATCGCGGAGTCGATGATCCCGATCATCGGCCGACTGCACCGGGAGCGGGACGTCACTGTCCTGCTGTACAGCCGTTCCCTGGTGAACAAGTCGGTGGTCAGCATCCTGAAGACCCACCGGTTCGCCCGCCAGATCGCCGGCGAGGAGCTCTCGGTCACCGAGACGCTGCCCTTCCTGCAGGCACTGACCACCCTGGATCTCGGCCCTTCCCAGATCGACCTCGGCATGCTTGCCGCCACCTACCGCGCCGACAGCCGCGGTCTCTCGGTGGAGCAGTTCACCGCGGAGGCCGTCGCCGGCGCCACCGGTGCCAACAAGTTCGAGCGCCGCGAGTCGGGCCGTGACGTCGTGCTCTACGGCTTCGGCCGGATCGGCCGCCTGGTCGCCCGTCTGCTGATCGAGAAGGCCGGCTCCGGCAACGGCCTCCGGCTGCGGGCCATCGTCGTCCGCGGCGGTGGGGACCAGGACCTCGTGAAGCGCGCCTCGCTGCTTCGCCGTGACTCCATCCACGGGCAGTTCCAGGGCACGATCACGGTCGACGAGGCGAACAGCACGATCGTCGCCAACGGCACCGCGATCAAGGTCATCTACGCCAACGACCCGTCCGAGATCGACTACACGGTCCACGGTATCCGGGACGCCATCCTGATCGACAACACGGGCAAGTGGCGGGACCGCGAGGGCCTGTCGAACCACCTGCGCCCGGGCATCGAGAAGGTCGTCCTGACGGCCCCCGGCAAGGGCGACGTGCCCAACATCGTGCACGGCGTCAACCACGACACCATCAAGCCGGACGAGCAGATCCTCTCCTGCGCCTCCTGCACCACCAACGCGATCGTTCCGCCGCTGAAGGCGATGGACGACGAGTTCGGCGTGCTGCGCGGCCACGTGGAGACCGTCCACTCGTTCACCAACGACCAGAACCTCCTGGACAACTACCACAAGGCCGACCGTCGTGGCCGCTCGGCACCGCTGAACATGGTGATCACCGAGACCGGTGCCGCCTCGGCCGTCGCCAAGGCGCTGCCCGACCTCAAGGCCAAGATTACGGGCAGCTCGATCCGCGTCCCGGTGCCGGACGTCTCGATCGCCATCCTGAACCTCCAGCTGTCCCGCGAGACCGACCGCGACGAGGTGCTGGACTACCTCCGCAACGTCTCGCTGACCTCGTCGCTGAAGCGCCAGATCGACTTCACCACCGCCCCCGACGCGGTGTCGAACGACTTCATCGGCTCGCGCCACGCGTCGATCGTCGACGCGGGTGCCACCAAGGTCGAGGGCGACAACGCGATCCTCTACCTGTGGTACGACAACGAGTTCGGCTACTCCTGCCAGGTGATCCGGGTCGTCCAGCACGTCTCGGGCGTCGAGTACCCGACCTACCCCGTCCCGGCGGTCCCGTCGGTCTGACCGGGGTGGTCCGGAGGTCCGGACGGATCGGCGCCGGCGGCCCCTCGTAGGGGCGCGGGCATGAGGCGCGGACATGAACAGTGGGGCGGCAACCGGTGATCCGGTTGCCGCCCCACTGGCGTTCCCGGGTGTCGGGAGGGTCGGGTGGAGCGGATGTTGGAGGAGTGTTAACGCCCGTGTGACCTGCTGCTTCTCGGGAGGGGGTGAGGTGGCCCCGAGGTGACGTCCGGCCGCCGGACGATGGAACCAATGGTCTATACCAATGCGGTACTGTGGCCATTGGAGCTGTCAGAAACACGGCTGTGGGGGCCATATGACTGTCCGACAAGTTACGTCCATTTCATCTATTTCATCCTCTTCCTCCTCTCCTCCGGCGCATCTGCCGCAACCGCCGGACGACCAGGAGCTCTACTGGTACTTCGGGCCGCAGCGGCGGTGGGTTCTGGTCGCCAGTTCGGCGGCGTTCGTCTTCACCGCCGGGACGATGTTCACGTTCGCGCTGCGGACGCCCGCGCTGTGGGTGTTCCTCGCGGTGCTGGGGCTCAACGTCGTCGCGCTGGCGCTGTCCTCGGTCAACAGCCTTCGGCAGCGGAGGCTCACCCGGCAGTCCCACGAGGTGCTGGTGCACGCGTGGGCGCCGGAGGAACTGCCGACCGTCGACCTGTACCTGCCGACCTGCGGCGAGCCGCTGGACATCCTGGACAACGCCTACCGGGCGGTGTCGAAGGTCGACTGGCCCGGTGCGCTGACCGTGTGGGTGCTCGACGACGGCGACCGGACCGAGGTCGCCGACCTGGCGGCCGCGTACGGGTACCGGTACGTGGTGCGTCCCGACCGGGGGCACCTCAAGAAGGCCGGAAACCTCAACCACGCGCTCACGCTCAGCACCGGCGAGCTCATCGCCATCCTCGACGCGGACTTCGCGCCCCGGCCCGACTTCCTGCGCCACCTCGTCCCGTACTTCTCGGACCCGCGGATCGGCATCGTCCAGAGCCCGCAGTGCTTCGACACGGACGAGTCGATGAGCTGGATCGAGCGCGCCGCCGGTGCCGCGCAGGAGTGGTTCTTCCGCTGGATCCAGCCCTCCCGGGACGCCAGTGACGCCGCCATCTGCTGCGGCAGCAACGCCGTCTACCGGCGGGTCGCGGTCGACGCGGCCGGCGGTTTCGCCCGGCTCGACCACAGCGAGGACCTCTTCACCGGCCTCGGCCTGTACGCCAAGGGCTACCGGACGCTGTACGTCCCGGTGCTGGTGGCCAAGGGCACCTCGCCCGACAACCTCGCCTCGTACGTCAACCAGCAGTACCGCTGGGCGATGGGCAATCTGCACCTGCTCGGCTCGCCCGAGCTCAAGCGGATCGGTGCTCCCTGGCGGATGCGGCTCTGCTTCTACGAGGGCATCGTCGGCTACCTGGCCGCCGCCGTGAACATCTTCGTCGCGCCACTGCCGCCGCTGGTGATGATGTTCTGGTACCCGGAGCAGATCCGGCCCTGGCACGTGCTGCCGATGCTCGCGCCGCTCTGGCTCTGGCACGTGCTGCTGCCCAGGGTCAGCCGCACCCGCTGGCGGATCGAGGTGATCCGCTCCAACGTGCTGATGAGTGTCGCCGCCGGGGTCGCCTTCTGGCACACCCTGCGCGGGCGCAGCGCGGCCTGGGTGCCGACCGGCGCCGCCGGTGCGGACACCGCGGGGTCCGGCGCGCCCGCGGCGCGGAGCAAGTCCCGCTCCGGCGGTATGGCGCGCAAGGTCGTGCTGGTCTCGCTGGCCTGGCTCTGCGGCTCGCTCGGAGCCGCCGCCGTCGGCCTCGGCCTGGCCGTCGCCCAGTACGGATGGGCCCCGAACTGGGGTCTCGGGCTCTACCTCGCGGTGCAGGCGCAGATCGGCGTGCCGCTGATCCGCGACCTCGTCGGCGAGGTGCGCGGCACCGCCCGCCGCGACGACGTCATCACCGGGTCGAAGGCGCCCCGGTCCGGCATGCTGCCCCGCCGCTGGCCGGAGGGGCTGGCCGCCACCGCCACGCTCGTGCTCACCGCGCTGCTCGCGTCCGGCTGGGTCCGTCCGATGCTGCCCTGGCTGGGTTGAAAGGTCGCCTTCGTCCATGTCGTCACCTCCCGAGTCCTCCTTGTCCGTACCCTCCTCCGCACCACCTTCTTCGTCACCACCGTCCGTGGTGACCGAGCTGGCGCCCGAGGCCTTCACCATCCCCGGCCCGCGGACCTCCGCCGGTCAGGCCGGTCGCGGCGGCCGCTTCGGCCGCGTCCTCTCCCGGGGTTCCGATGCCCCGGGCCGGGCGCGCCACTCGGCCGGGTTCCGTCCTGACATCGAGGGTCTGCGCGCACTCGCCGTGCTCGCCGTCCTCGCCTTCCACGCCGCCGTCCCCGGCCTGGCGGGGGGCTTCGTCGGCGTCGACGTGTTCCTCGTCGTCTCCGGCTACCTGATCACCGGCCTGCTGCTGCGCGAGGCCACCACCACCGGCCGGATCCGGCTCGGCGAGTTCTTCTCCCGCCGGGCCCGCCGGCTGCTGCCCTCGGCCGCGATCGTGCTCGGTACGGTGGCGCTGTTCGGCGCCTGGCTGACGGTGCCGCTGCGCCGGGCCGACCTGGAGTACGACGTGCTCGCGGCCGCGTTCTCGGTCGGCAACTGGCGCTTCGTCGCCCAGCAGACCGACTACCTCGCCGCCGGGCGGGACGAGAGCCCGCTGCTGCACTTCTGGTCGCTCGCCGTGGAGGAGCAGTTCTACCTGGTGTGGGGCCCGCTGCTGGCCCTGACCGCCTACCTGGTGCTGCGGTTGGTGCGGCGCGGCCGGGCGGACGGGCGCGGGCGGGCACTGCGGCCGGTCGCGACGGCGCTCGCCGCCGTGCTGACCCTCGGCTCCTTCGCGCTCTCGCTGCACTGGACGCACGACAACGTCTCGCTCGCCTACCTCGGAACCCCCTCCAGGGTCTGGCAGTTCGGGGTCGGCGCGCTGCTGGCCCTGCTGCCCTGGCACCTGCTGCGCGGGCCGCGCCCGCTGCGGGCGGCGGTGGGCTGGGGCGGTGCGGCGGCCGTGGTCTGGTGCGTGCTGGCGTACGACAGCAGCACCCCGTACCCGGGCTGGGCGGCACTGGTGCCGACCCTGGGCACGGCGGCCGTCATCCTGGCCGGTACGCCGGGGCGGGAGGGGAGCGCGGCAGCCGGCTACGGTGTGGACCGCGTCCTCGGCCTGCGGGTCCCGCGCGCGATCGGGCGGCTCTCCTACAACCTCTACCTGTGGCACTGGCCGGTGCTGGTGCTCGTCGGCGCGAAGTTCGGCCCGCTGGACTGGCCGGTGAAGGTGGCGCTGACCGCCGCCGCGGCGCTGCCCGCCGCGGCCGTCATGCGGTGGGTCGAGCAGCCGCTGCGGCACAGCCGCACCGTCTCCGAACTCCCGCGCCGGGGGCTGTCCCTGGGGCTCGCCTCGGTGATCGTCCCGGTGGTGCTGGCGCTGGTCGTCGGCACCGGGACGCTCCGGCTGCTCGGCCCGGCGGCGCCGGTCGACCTCCAGGGGCTGCCGCCCGGTTCGCCGGACGGCACCTCGCTGCTGGTCCGCACCGCGGCCCCGGCCAAGGGCGGTCCGGCGGTGGTGCCGGACGCCGTCCAGGCGCGCAAGGACTTCCCGCCGGACGGCGAGTGCGAGGTCGACCCGGCGGCCACCACCAGCCCCGACTGCCGCTTCGGCGTGGTCGGCAGCCCGGACCGGATCGTGCTGCTCGGCGACTCGCACGCCGGTCAGTGGTTCTCCTCGCTGCTCGCCCTCGCGGCCGAACGGAGCTGGGAACTGGAGGAGTTGGTCAAGCAGGGCTGTCCGCTGCCGGAACTCTCGGTGGTGAACCCGCAGTTGGGCCGGACCTACCGGGAGTGCGACACCTGGCGGGCGAACGCCCTGACCCGGCTGGCCGAGGGGCCCAAGCCCCGGCTGATCGTGGTCTCCACCCTCAACCGGTACACCGACGACCGCGAGGCGGTGCTCCAGGGCTGGGCGAAGACGCTCACCCCGCTGCGGGAACTCGGCGTCCCGATCGTCTACTTGCGCGACACCCCGATTCCCGGCACGGACGTGCCGGCCTGCGTCTCCGGCCACACCGACGACCCGGCGGCCTGCGAGTTCCCGCGCGACAAGGCGCTCTGGGCCGACCCGCTCGCCGACGAGATCGCGGCCGGCCGGATGCCGGGTGTGCGCTCGGTGTCGGTCAACGACGTCATCTGCCCCGGCAACGGCCGGAGTTGCCCGGCCGTGCTGGAACGCATCCTGCTCTACCGCGACGACACGCACCTGACCAATGTCGCCGCCGTCGTTCTGACCCCGCGCCTGGAGCGGGTGCTGACGGACGCGGGCGCCCTGCCCCCGCGTGCCGGTGCCTCCGGTGTCGCTCCGGTGCCCGACGCGTCCGGCTGGACCCAGCTGCTGCGCGACGACTTCGACGGACCGGCCGGCAGCCGCCCGTCCGCCGCGAACTGGCAGTACGACCTCGGCACCTGCTACCCGGGCTGCCCGGCCGCGCAGTGGGGGACCGGCGAGATCGAGACCATGACCGACTCGACCGACAACGTCCGGCTCGACGGCCGGGGAGCGCTGGAGATCGTGCCCACCCGGGCCGCGGACGGCCGCTGGTCCTCCGGCCGGATCGAGTCCCGCCGCGCCGACCTGGCCCCGCCGTCCGGCGGTGTGCTGCGGATCGAGGCCGGGATCGCGCTGCCCGACGTCACCGGTCCGGCCGCCGCCGGCTACTGGCCCGCCTTCTGGACCCTGGGCGGCGAGCTGCGCAACGGGTACACCGGCTGGCCGGCCATCGGCGAGCTGGACATCATGGAGCAGGTCAACGGCCGGGACGCGGTTTTCGGCACGATGCACTGCGGCGTGCTGGACGGCGGCCCGTGCCAGGAGCCGCGCGGTCTCGGCTCCGGCGACCAGCCCTGCGGCGCCGAGTGCCGCACCGGCTTCCACCGCTACGCGGTCGAGGTCGACCTGAAGCCGGGCGCCGAGGAGGTCCGCTGGTCCCTCGACGGCCGGGTGCACCACCGGGTCACGGCCGCGCAGATGGACCGCGCGACCTGGGACCGGGCCGTCGGCCGCGGTCTGTTCCTGATCCTCAACGTCGCCGTCGGCGGCAACCTCCCGGCGGCCTTCGGCGGCTCCGTCACCCCGGCCACCGAGCCGGGGCACCCGATGCGGGTGGACTACGTGTCGGTGGCCACGAAGCAGTAGCCGAGGCCGGGAACGAACAGGCCCCGGGCCGGGGAGCAGCGCGCTCCCCGGCCCGGGGCCTGCCGTCGTTCGGGCCCGTCGGCCCCGGGTGCCGCCGACCGGCCGCTCCGGCCGCTCCGGCCGGTCAGGCCGGTCAGGCCGCAGCGGCGTCCGGCGGGAAGGCGACCGGGTAGGGCTCGGCGAAGTCGGCCGAGCGGGCGACCTCGCGCCACGCGGTGTCCTCGGCGAGGAGCCGGCGGTCCTGGGCGAGGGAGTACTCGACCGCGTTGACCCCGAGCGGCAGGTGGTCCGGGACGTCGTGGCGGTCGGCCATCCGGACCAGGATCCCGGCCGCGCGGACCGGGTCGCCCGCGGCGCCGTCGCCGCCCTGCCGCAGCCGGGCATTGACGGCGCCGACCGTCTCCTCGTAGGCGGCCGGGACGTCGTGGACGGTCATCGAGGAGCCGGCCCAGTCGGTGCGGAACCCGCTGGGTTCGACCACCAGGACCTTCACCCCGAACGGCGCGGTCTCGGCGCGCAGGACGCGGCTGAACCCGTCGATGGCGAACTTGGCGGCCTGGTAGGAGGCGATGCCGGGGGACCCGCCGACCCGTCCGCCGACGGAGGAGAACTGGATCACCAGCCCGCTCCGCTGCTCCCGGAGCAGCGGGACCGCGGCCTTGGTGACGTGGTAGACGCCCCAGAAGTTGGTCTCGAACTGGGCGCGGAAGTCGGCGTCCTCGGTGGTCTCGATCGGCGAGACGTTGGCGTAGCCGGCGTTGTTGACCAGCACGTCGATCCGGCCGAAGCGGGTGCGGGCCTCGGCGAGCGCCGCCCGGGCCGCCGCCGGGTCGGTGACGTCGAGGGCGATCGGGCGGACCCGGTCCTCGCCGAACTCCTCGACGAGGTCGGCGAGCTGTTCGGGGCGGCGGGCGGTGGCGGCCACCCGGTGGCCGGCCTCCAGGGCCGCGCGGGTGAGGGTGCGGCCGAAGCCGCGGGAGCTGCCGGTGATGAACCAGACCTTGCTGTCCTTGCTGTCCATGCCGTTAGTAAAACACCGTTGCGCTAATAGTGCAACGGCGTTGCGCTACGATGGGCGGGTGACTGCACCGGAGTTCCAGCGCGCCCGCTCTCCCGAGGCCAAGCGGCAGCGCGAGGCCGCGATCCTGGAGGCGGCCCGCGCCCTCGGTCGCGAGCGCGGCATCAGGGAGGTCTCGCTGACGGACATCGCCGCCGCGGTGGGGATGCACAAGTCCGCGCTGCTGCGCTACTTCGAGACGCGCGAGGAGATCTTCCTGCGCCTGACGGCGGAGGGCTGGGACGAGTGGTCCCGCGCGCTGTCCGCCCGCCTGCGCGACGCCACCGACCCGGGCCCGGCCGCGGTGGCGCGGGCCTTCGCCGCCACCCTCGCCGCCCGCGGGCCGTTCTGCGACCTGCTCGCGCACGCCCCGCTCAACCTCGAGCGCAATGTCTCCCTCGACGCCGTCCGCGACTTCAAGCTCGCCACCCTCGCCGCCCGGGGGCCGATCACCGCGGCCGTCCGCGAGCTGCTGCCGGCCCTGGACGAGCAGGACGTCACCGACCTCGTCGCCACCGCCGTCTCGCTCGCCGGCGCGCTCTGGCAGATCGCCAACCCCGGCCCCGAGGTCGCCGCCCTCTACCGCGGCGACCCCCGTCTCGCCCACGCCGTCGTCGAGGTCGAACCCCGCCTGGCCCGCATCCTGACCGCGACCGTCACGGGCCTGGTCGCGGCGGCGGACGAACCGGCAGGCTGACCGGGCGGCCGTTCCGGCGGCCAGGGCCGTGACGGCGCCCGGGGCCGGGGCGGGATCGGGTCCGGGCCGGGGGCGGGTCCGGGCCGGGGGCGGCAGGACGACGGCAGGGTCCCGGCCCGGACGGTCGACTCACCGGAACGGGTGACGGTGCTGGGGCGTCCACCGGGGCGGCGGATCCGGGGCGGTGACGGTGTGTATAGGTGGCAGCCGGAGAACCGCGACGGAAGGACCGCCCCCATGGCTCAGTCACACGCCAGCCCCGCGCAGAGCGCCGACGAGGTCGTCGAGCGGATGCGGGCGATCGGGGCGCGGCTGGACCCGGCGGACGGGATCGCCTGCTTCAACCGGATGCACCTGAGGGTGGCGGCGCTGGTGGAGCGGCGGATCGCGGCCGGTGAGGTCCGGGACCCGGCGTTCGTCGAGCGGCTCGGGGTCCTGCTCGCCAACCAGTACTTCGACGTGCTGGACGCCGCGGAGGCGGACCGGCCGGTCGGGGACGCCTGGCAGCCGCTGGTGGACGCCCGGCACGACCGGAGGGTGTGGCCGGTGCAGTTCGCGTTCGCCGGGACCAACGCCCACCTCTGCCACGACCTGCCGCTCGCCGTCGTCGAGACCTGCATCGAACGCCGCACCACCCCCGACACCCCGCCGGTGCAGGAGGACTACGCCGTGGTCGGCGAGCTGCTGGTGCGGGCCGAGGCGGAGGAGCGGGCCGGGTTCGAGCAGCGGATCGCCGGGGTCACCGCCGGGGCGGCCGAGCCGCTGCGCCACCTGGTGGGGGCGTTCTCGACCGCCCGGGCCAGGGAGGCCGCGTGGGCCGCCACCCTGTCGCTCTGGCACCAGCGCAACATCCGGCCGCTGTTCGACGCGACCCTCGCCGCCGTCACGGCGGGCACCGCGCTGGCCGGGCGGATGCTGGTCACCCCGGTCCCGGTGGCGGCACCGGAGCCGGTGCCGGGGCCGGCCGCGAGCCCGGTGGCGGACGCGGCCGAGGGTCCGGCCGGGCAGGGCTGACGGGAAGGGTCGAGGCCGGTCCGGCCGACGGGCCCGGTCGGCGGATCCCGGCGGGCGGTCGGTGCGGGCCCGGGGTGGAGTGGTGGGAGACCCGACCCCGGTGGGCGCCCCGACCCGCCGAAGGACCCGCCGAAGGACCTGGAGAGGCCGCCGATGTCCCCCTCGCCCGCCCGGTACGACGACCTGACCGCCATGGTGATCAACTGCACGCTCAAGCGCTCGCCCGAGCGCAGCCACACCCAGGGGCTGATCGACGTCAGCACCGGAATCCTGGAGCGCCGTGGCGTGCGGGTGGACGTGGTCCGCGCGGTCGACCACGACCTCGCCACCGGGGTCTGGCCGGACATGACCGAGCACGGCTGGGAGACCGACGACTGGCCGGTGCTCTACAGCCGGGTGATGGCCGCCGACATCCTGGTGCTGGCCGGGCCGATCTGGCTCGGCGACAACTCCTCGGTGATGAAGCAGGTGATCGAGCGGCTGTACTCCTGCTCGTCGATCCTGAACGAGCACGGCCAGTACGCCTACTACGGCCGGGTCGGCGGCTGCCTGATCACCGGGAACGAGGACGGCGCCAAGCACTGCGCGATGAACGTGCTCTACAGCCTCCAGCACCTCGGGTACGTGATCCCGCCGCAGGCCGACGCGGGGTGGGTGGGCGAGGCCGGGCCGGGGCCGTCGTACCTGGACGCGGGGTCGGGCGGGCCGGAGAACGACTTCACCAACCGCAACGCCACCTTCATGACCTGGAACCTGCTCCACCTGGCCCGGATGATCAAGGACGCGGGCGGGATCCCGGCCCACGGCAACCAGCGTTCCGAGTGGGACGCGGGCTGCCGCTTCGACTTCGAGAACCCCGAGCACCGCTGACCGTGACCGGGCGGTCACCTGCCAGGAACGCAACGGCTCCCGGGCGTACGCTGATCTCATCGACCCCGTCAGTACCTCCGCGTGCAGGATCAGGGGGTGGGAACCGTGCCGGAACCCCACGGCGGACACACTCCGCCGCCGCCCGCCGCGCCCACTGTCGTCAGCTCCCGTGCCGGTGAGAAGGGCCTGAAGACCGGCGCCCTCGGCCTGGTCTCCTCGGTCGCCATCGGCATCGCCAGCACCGCCCCGGCCTACAGCCTGGCCGCGACGCTCGGCATCATCGTGGTCGGGGTCGGTCTGCAGGCGCCGATCATCACCGTCCTGGCCTTCATCCCGATGCTGCTGATCGCGTACGCCTACAAGGAGCTCAACGCCTCCGACCCGGACTGCGGCACCACGTTCACCTGGGGAGCGCGGGCCTTCGGGCCGCGCACGGGGTGGATGGGCGGCTGGGGCATCGTGATCGCGGACATCATCGTGATGGCGAACCTCGCCCAGATCGCCGGCGTCTACGGCTTCCGGCTGTTCGGCTTCGACGGGCTGGCCGAGAGCACCGCCTGGACCACGGTGGCCGGCGTGGTCTGGATCATCGTGATGACGGCGATCTGCTACGTGGGCATCGAGATCTCGGCCGCCCTGCAGCGCTGGCTGCTGTGCATCGAGGTCGTGATGCTGGTGCTGCTCTCGGTCACGGCCCTGGTCAAGGTGTACGGGGACCACCCGCCGGACACGGCGGTCCACATCAGCGGATCGTGGTTCAACCCGTTCGAGGTGTCCTCCACGACGGCCTTCACCGCGGGCATCCTGGCCGCCGTCTTCATCTACTGGGGCTGGGACACCGCCGTGTCCGTGAACGAGGAGACCGAGGACGCGGCGCGCACCCCGGGGCGGGCCGCCGTCATCTCCACCGTCCTGCTGCTGCTCATCTACGCCCTGGTCTCCACCTCGGCGCAGGCCTTCGCGGGCATCGGGACGGAGGGCATCGGACTGGGAAACGAGGACAACGCCGGGGACGTGCTGTCCTCGCTCGGCGGCGCGGTGTTCGGCAGTGCGGGCCTCGGCTGGTTCCTGACCAAGCTCCTGATCTTCATGGTGCTGACCTCCTCCGCGGCCTCGACCCAGACCACCATCCTGCCGACCGCCAGGACCACCTTCTCGATGGCCGCGCACCGGGCCGTCCCGCGCCAGTTCGCCCGGGTGCACCCGCGCCACCGCACCCCGACCTGGTCCACGGTCGCGATGGGCCTGGCCTCGATCGCGTTCTACGTGCTGCTCACCGCGATCAGCGGGAACGTGCTCGCCGACTCGATCGCCTCGGTCGGCCTGGCCATCGCCTTCTACTACGGCCTGACCGGCTTCGCCTGCGTCTGGTACTACCGCAGGGTGCTCACCCGGAGTGTGCGGGACTTCGTCTTCAAGGGCCTGATGCCGCTGCTCGGCGGCCTGCTGCTGCTGTACTTCTTCTGCTACGGGGCCTTCGACGTCTACGCCGACCCGGACTACGGCTCCACCTCGATCGACCTGCCGCTGTTCGGGGAGACCGGCGGGGTGACCGTGATCGGCATCGGGGCGCTGCTGCTCGGCGTGGTGCTGATGCTGGTCCAGTGGGCGGTCGACGGCTCCTGGTTCCGGCACCCGGACGTGCCGGTGGAGGCGGCGGACCCGGCCGACGCCCCGCGGGGCTGAGGCCCCGGGCGGTCCCGGTCCCGGTCCCGGTCCCGGGGCACTCGGCGGGGCCGGTCCGAACCGATCATCGGATGCGCCGTTTCAAACGCAACACACGTGAACGTTCACCCTTTCGAGTGCACAGGATCATGCGAAGCGGCTCAGATCGTTCCGCCCCGCCTACGGTTGGCAACAAGCGAGACGGGGCCCACCGGATGTGGAGATCCCCTTCTTCGGACGAGGCGACGGCCCGTCATGACGTGTCCCCCTTCACAGAGGAAGGTTCTCCCATGCCCGTGGCCACGAGCAGCGAGACACCGCAGACGTCGCACCACCCGCACCCCGGCCGCAGGGCGGCGGTGCGGTCATGAGCGGTACGGCGCTGGAGCAGATCCTCCGCGGGCCGAGCGGAATCGGTACTGCAGGGCTGAGGTTGACGCCACGTCAGCTTCCCCCCGAAGGGGCGGCCGAGGCCGGGGCGGCACCCGACGCGGCGGGCGCGGCCGACGAAACCGGCGCGGGACAGGCCGGTCCGAGGAGCGGGGACCCGATCCCGGGGCTGTACTTCCACCCGGTGGGCGAGCCGGACGCGGAGCGGGTCGCCGAGGTGAGCCGGCGGATCAAGCTGTGGGCCGAGGAGGAGGTCCAGCTCTACCCGCCGGACTACGCCGAGGAGTTCGACGGCTTCTCGGTCAGCCGCTACATGGTCGGCTGCCACCCCGACGCGCCCAGCGTCGACCATGTCATGATCGCCACCCGGCTGATGGTCGCCGAGAACGCCGTCGACGACTACTACTGCGAGGACCACGGCGGTTCCCCGGTCGGCCTCGGCAGCCGGCTGCTGCTCGCCCACACCGCGCTCGACCCGCTGCACACCACCGCCGAGTACCAGGGCGCCTGGGCGGAGTCCCTGGCGGCCGACGCGCCCCGGCGCGCCTACCGCTCGGCGATGGACCACTTCGACCGCGGTGCCACCGCCGCCCAGTCGGACCGGTTCCGGCACGACATGGCGCGGCTGCACCTCGGCTACCTCGCCGAGGGCGCCTGGGCCCAGGAGGACCACGTGCCGGAGGTGTGGGAGTACCTGGCGATGCGCCAGTTCAACAACTTCCGCCCCTGCCCGACCATCACGGACACCGTCGGCGGTTACGAGCTGCCCGCCGACCTGCACGCCCGCCCCGCCATGCAACGGGTCATCGCGCTCGCCTCGAACGCCACCACCATCGTGAACGACCTGTACTCGTACACCAAGGAGCTGTCGAGTCCGGGCACCCACCTGAACCTGCCGGTGGTGATCTCCGAGCGCGAGGGGGTCAGCGACCGCGACGGCTACCTCAAGGCCGTCGAGGTGCACAACGAACTCATGCACGCCTTCGAGGCGGAGGCGGCCGCACTCGCCGCCACCTGCCCCGTCCCGGTGGTGGTGCGCTTCCTGCGCGGAGTCGCCGCGTGGGTCGACGGCAACCACAACTGGCATCAGACCAACACTTTCCGTTACAGCCTGCCCGACTTCTGGTAACCAAGGAGCTGAACCGTGTCCGTCACCGACACCACCCCCGTGAACCGCACCGCCGTCCCTGGTCCGGCCACCCCGTACCAGGGCGACATCGCCCGTTACTGGGACCACGAGGCCCGGCCGGTGAACCTCCGCCTCGGCGACGTCGACGGCCTCTACCACCACCACTACGGCATCGGCGCGGTCGACCACGCCGCGCTGGGCTCGCCGGACGACAGCGAGCGGGAGAAGAAGCTCGTCGCCGAGCTGCACCGGTTGGAGTCCGCCCAGACCGACGTACTGCTGGACAACCTCGGCGACATCCGCCCCGAGCACACCCTGGTCGACGCGGGCTGCGGCCGCGGCGGCTCGATGGTGATGGCCCACCAGCGCTTCGGCTGCAAGGTCGAGGGCGTCACGCTGTCCGCCAAGCAGGCCGAGTTCGGCAACCGGCGGGCCAAGGAGCTCGGCATCGACGGCTCGGTGCACGCCCAGGTCCGCAACATGCTGGACATGCCGTTCGCGTCCGGCAGCGTGCGGGCGTCCTGGAACAACGAGTCCAGCATGTACGTCGACCTGGAGGACCTGCTCGGCGAGCACTCCCGGATCCTGTCGGCCGGCGGCCGTTACGTCACCATCACCGGCTGCTGGAACCCGACCTACGGCCAGCCCTCGAAGTGGGTCTCCCAGATCAACGCCCACTTCGAGTGCAACATCCACTCCCGCCGCGAGTACTTCAAGGCGATGGCCGACAACCGCCTGGTGCCGAACGCGGTCATCGACCTCACCGCGGCCACCCTCCCGTACTGGGAGCTGCGCGCCACCGTGCCGTCGCTGGTGACCGGCATCGAGGAGGCGTTCATCAACTCCTACAAGGACGGCTCCTTCCAGTACCTGCTGATCGCCGCCGACCGGGTCTGACCCCGCGTCGCCGCACGGCGAGGACCCGGCCCGGCCGCACGGCGGCGGGCCGGGTCCCGTGCGTCCGGGGTCGTTCGGGGTCGTTCGGGCGAGCCCCGGGGAGCGACCGGGGTCGTTCGGCATCGTTCGGGGTCGTTCGGGGGAGTCCCTGAGAGCGCCCGGGGAACGTCCTGGCGCGTTCGGGAACAGGGCTGGTCGACGGGACGTCGGAGGCGCGTGATATGCAGTGCATCCGGGTGGCCACTGCGAGGCCATACGAACGAATCCGCCGACCGTCCCGGTCGACGAGGTCTCAGGGGGCCGCACCATGTCCTTTTTCCGACGCCGATCAGCCGATGACGCCCCGCCGGGGCCGGCCGGCCGTCGGAGCCGCGGCCTCGGGCGGAAGGCGCCGCGCGGCCTCACCCCGGTGCTCGACCTCTCGCACGGCGACGAGGAACTGCGCCGGCTGCGCGCCCTCGCCGACGCCGGCGACTGGAACGCGGTCGGCTCCGTTCTCACCGAGATCGAGGACGCCGCCGAACTGACCTGGCTGCTCCACCGGCTCTCCTCCGTCGAGGGCACCGAACGCTGGCTGGCCGCCGCCGTCGCCGAGCACCCCGAGGACACCCTGCTGCTGCTGTTCTCCGGCGCCCGGCACATCGCCTGGGGCTGGGAGGCCCGCACCGGTCAGCGCGCCCAGCAGGTCACCGAGGAGCAGTGGCGGCTCTTCCACGAGCGGCTCGGCACCGCCGAGGAACAGCTGCTCGAGGTGGCCGAGCGCGAACCGTCCTGGCTCGCCCCCTGGTTCTTCCTGCAGATCGGCGCCCGCGGTGCCTCGCTCGGCCGCGGCATCGCCACCGCGCGCTTCGACGCCGCGCTGCGCCGCGACCCGGAGCACCTCGCCTCCCACCAGCAGCGGTTGCAGCAGCTCTGCGCCAAGTGGGGCGGATCGCACGAGGAGATGCACGCCTTCGCCCGCCGGGCGATGCTCGACGCCCCCGAGGGCAGCCCGCTCGGCGAGATCGTCGCCCTCGCGCACCTGGAGCACTGGCTCGACCTTCCCGGGGGCGAGGACCACGCCTACCTGACCGGCCCGGCCGTCCGGGCCGCGCTGCGCGAGGCGGCACTGCGCTCCGTGCTGCACCCCGCCTACCGGCGCCGACGCGACTGGCGGGCCACCCACAACGTCTTCGCGATGGTCCTCTCGCTCGCCGACGAGCGCGAACTCGCCCACGCGGTGTTCGCCACCCTCGACGACGTCGTCACCGACTGGCCCTGGTACTACCTGGGCGGCGACGAGGCCGAGAACTTCCGCACCCACCGCGACCGCTGCGCACCCTAGGGGTCCGGCCTCCGGTCCCGGCCTCCCGGTCCCGCGGCGCCCGGTCCCCGCGACCCGGCCGCGGCTGCCGCCGGGAGCCGTCGTGCCGCCCCTCCCCATGCCCGAACCGCCCTTGCGATCGAAAGAGCCACCGGTGTCCCCATCCGAGAACCCGACGAGCGCGCACACCTTCCAGGTCGACCTGCGCGGCCTGGTCGACCTGCTCTCCCACCACCTCTACTCCAGCCCCCGCGTCTATCTGCGCGAACTCCTGCAGAACGCGGTCGACGCCATCTCCGCCCGGCAGGCCCTCGACCCGTCGGCGCCCGCCGCGATCACCGTCCGCACCGACCACGGGCTGACCGTCACGGACACCGGCATCGGCCTGACCGAGCAGGACGTCCACACCTTCCTCGCCACCATCGGCCGCAGCTCCAAGCGCGACGCCGACGGCCGCCTCGACGGTGACGGACTCGCCCGCGCCCGGGGCGACTTCATCGGCCAGTTCGGCATCGGCCTGCTGGCCTGCTTCGTCGTCGCCGACGAGATCACCGTCGTCACCCGCTCCGCCGCCACCCCCGACGCCCCCGTCATCGAGTGGCGCGGCGGTTCGGACGGCCGCTACACCATCCGCACCCTGCCGGCCGAGGCCAAGCCCGAGCCGGGCACCACCGTCCGGCTCGCCCCGCGCGCCGACGCCGCCGAGTGGACCCGCACCGACCGGGTGGTCTCGCTGGCCCGCGACTTCGGCAGCCTGCTGCGCCACGAGGTCACCGTGGTCGACGGCCGGGGCGGGACCACCAGGATCAACCACACCCCGCCGTGGGCCGAGCGGCACGGCTCCCCGCTGGCCCGCCGCGAGGCGCTGGCCGCGTACTGCCGCTCGACCTTCGACTTCACCCCGCTCGACACCATCGAGCTGGACCTGCCGCTGGTCGGCCTGCGCGGTGTCGCCTATGTGCTGCCCGACGCCGTCCCGCCGTCCCGCCGGGCCGGCCACCGGGTCCACCTCAAGGGCATGCTGCTCTCCGACCACGCCGACGAACTCCTGCCCGACTGGGCGTTCTTCGTCCGGTGCGTGGTCGACACCGACGGCCTGCGGCCGACCGCCTCCCGCGAGGGCCTGTACGCCGACGAGATGCTCGCCGCCGTCCGCGACGCGCTCGGGGCCCGGATCCGCGACTGGCTCACCGGCCTGTCCGCCAGCGACCCGGCGCTGCTGCACCGCTTCATCTCGGTGCACCACCTGGCCGTCAAGGAACTCGCGCGCTACGACGACGAGTTGCTGCGGATGCTGCTGCCCTGGCTGCCGTTCGAGACCACCGACGGCAATGTCACCCTGGACGAGTTCGCCCGCACCCACCCGGTCGTCCTGGTCACCCGTACCGTCGAGGAGTTCCGCCAGGTCGCCCCGATCGCCGGCGCCGCCGGGCTCGGTGTCGTCAACGGCGGCTACACCTACGACCGCGACCTCGTCCACCGGCTGCCCGAGATCCGGCCCGGCACCTCCGTCGCCGACCTCGATCCCAGCACCGTCACCGCGCACCTGGACACCGTCGACCCGGCCGCCGAACTCGCCGCCTCGGCCTTCCTCGCCGTGGCCCGCGAGGTGGTCGGCCGGTTCGACTGCGACGTCGCCCTGCGCAGCTTCCACCCGACCAGCGCGCCCGCGCTGCTGCTCGACAACCGGGAGGCCAGGCACGAGCGAGGTCGCGCCCAACTCGCCGAGGAAGCCGACGGGTTGTGGGCCGACATCCTCGGCTCGCTGCGCGCCGAGGTGCCCCGGGCGCAGCTGGTCCTCAACCACCTCAACCCGCTGGTGCGCCGGGCCGCCTCGATCGTGGACCGCGAACTCGCCGTCACCGCCGTCGAGACGCTCTACGGGCAGGCCGTGCTGCTCACCCGCCGACCGCTCACCTCCAGCGAGAGCGCCCTGCTCAACCGCTCGTTCATCAGCCTGCTGGACCACGCGATGCTCGGCCACGAGGCCGCCGCCCGGTCCGGCGGGAGCGGCGGGAGTGGTGGGAGCGGCGGGGGCGCGCTGGGCCCGCAGGACCCGCACGGCCGGCAGGAGGAGGCGTGATGCTGGACACCATCGACGCGGTGATGGCCGCGCTGCGCGACAACGACGCCCGCCCCTACGGCCGGCAGCGGACCGTCACGGCCGAGGAACTCGTCGACGCCGCCTGCCAGTTCGACGACACCGCGGTGCGCGCCATGGCCCTGCTGGAACTCATGGAGGCCTACGAGTACGACGGCGAGCGGACCAAGGCCCCGGTCGTCTTCGCCCGCGTCCTCAAGCTCTGGGACACCGACCCGGACAGCTTCGGCGAGTGGGCGACGCAGCAGGTGTTCTGGCGCTTCAAGTGGGTCGCCACCTCGCTGCTCGGCACCCCCGACGTACCGCTCGCCTCGGTCCGTCGCTGGCACGGCGAGATGCGCGACCGCTACCGCGCCGCCGGCCACGGCCTCCAGCCCTACTACGCCCAGCGCTTCCACCTCGCCGCCCACATCGGCGAGGACGTCCAGGACGCCTACGAGCTGTGGGCGGCCCGGCCGCGCACCGAGCTGAGCGACTGCCACGCCTGCGAGGTCCGCGCCGCGGCCACCCACCTGGTGCGCCAGGGCGACGACGCGGCCGCGCTGGAGGCCTGGCGGCCGGTGCTCAGCGGTGAGAGCACCTGCGCCGAGGAGCCCCACGTCAGCCACGCCCAGGCGCTGCTTCCGCTGCTGCGCCAGGGCCGGCTGGACGAGGCCCGCTCCAGCCACCTGGTCGGCTACCGCTTCGCGCGCGGCAAGAGCGGTCTGGTCCGCTCGGTCGGCCAGCACATCGAGTTCTGCGCGTTGTCCGGCAACGAGCCGCGCGGGCTGGAGATCCTGGCCGAGAACCGCGACCTGTTCGGCGTCACCGGCGATCCGAGCGGCCGGCTGGACTTCCTCACCGGCGTCGAGGTGCTGATCGCCGGCCTGGAGCGGGCCGGGCACGGCGCGCTCACCGTCAGCGGTCCGCCCGGCCGTAGCTGGACGGTCGACACCCTGCTCGCCCATCTGCGCACCGAGGCCGACGCGCTGGCCGCCCGTTTCGACGCCCGCAACGGCACCGGGGCGGTGGGCTCCCGCCGCCGCGACCGGCTCGCCCGTCGGCCGCTGCTCGCCGAGCCGCTGGCGCTCGGCGTGCGGGCCCCGGCCGCGCCGGAACTGGCCGCCGTCCCGATGGTGCCGGCGGTGCCGGTCCGGGAGGTGGAGCCGGAGCCGGAGGACTTCGCCGCACTGGTGCTCCGCGCCCGGGAGCTGCAACTTCTCGGGCACCCCGACGCGGACCGGCTATGGCGGCGGATCGACGAGCGGTTCACCGCCGAGGGCGAGGCCGCGGTCACGGGCGCGGCCGACGCGGACCGCCTGGGTACGGTCGGCCGGCTGCGCGCCGACCTCGCCGAGTGGCGGGCGCACGCGGCGCTCGACCGGGAGGACTGGGAGGAGGGCGCCGCCGAACTGCGGGGCGCCGGTGACCTCTTCGAGCGCGAGGGGCTGGCCGGGCGGGCCCTGGCGGCCCGGACCCGGGCCCTGGTCGCCGTCCTCGTCGGGGGCGGTTCCGGGGCCAGCTCCGGGAACGAGGCCGCCAACGAGGCCGGGGGTGACTCCGGGAACGAGGCCGAGGGTGCCGGCGCCTCGGGGCCCGCCCCGGCCGTGGACTGGGCGGCCCTGGACGCCGCACTGGCCCGGGCCGAGGAGCTGGCCGCCGCGCCCGGCGGCCCCGCCCTCAGCGACGACGACTACCTGGTCGTCCTCCAGTGCCGCGCCTACGCCGCGCACCACGAACTCGTCCTGGCGCTGCCCGAGCCGCCCGAGGAGCCGCCCGCCGAGCAGGCCGGGCGGTTCGCCCTCACCGTCACCGCCTACCGCGAGGCGGCCGCCGCCCGGGGCTCCGTGCGTCGGCTGACGGTGGCCCGCCAGTACGCCGCCGACGTCGCCGCCCGGCAGGGCCGGATCGTCGAGGCGGCCGAGGAACTGCGCACCGTCATAGCCGAGTTGGAGCAGGCCGGGCAGCCCTGGCACACGCCCCGCGCATACGGCCTGCTGGGGCAGGCGCTGCTGCAGAACGGCGAACAGGCCGAGGCCGTCGAGGTGCTCCACCGGGCCCTGGCCGCAGCCGCCCGCTGGGCCGACGAGTCCTACCCGTTCGCCGCCACCTATCTGATGGCGGGACACGCCAGCGCCCATCTCGGGGACACCGGTGCCGCGATCCGGGCGCTCTCCGAGGCCGCCGGACGCTTCGACCGCAAGGGCCCGGCGGCCGCGGGTGACGCCGCCAGGACCAGGCTGCAGCTCGCCGACCTGCTGACCGCCGCTGACCGGACCGCCGACGCGGTGGCCGTCCTGGAGTCGGTGCTGGCCGACGCGGCCGCCGCCGGACCGGACGACCGGCTGTTCGCCCAGGCCAGGCTGGACCTGGCGCGCGGTCTGTACACGCTGGACGAGTACCGGGACTCCGCCGAGGAGTACCTGCGGCTGGCCGCTCTGCTGGAAGGCTGGACCGAGGACCTGCACCTGCGCACCATGGTCGCCGCGGAGGCGGCCGTCGCCCTCGCCCTCGCCGACCGCTGGGAGGCCGCGCACGCCGCGAGGTCCCGGGCGCTCGCCGCACAGGAGCAGTGGCCGCAGACCGGTCCCGTCTCCGCGATGCTGCGGCAGTTCGCCCGGCTCGTCGTGCAGCGGGAGGGGGCGGACGGGCTGGAGCAGGCACTGGCCCGGCTGGCCGAGGCGGACGCCGTGCGCGAGCGGGCCGAGCGGGCGGAGCCCGAGGCGGACGCCTGGTACCTGCGGGCGTCCGTCCACTACGAGCGGGCCCGCGCCCTGGCGGTGGCGGACCGCTACGAGGAGGCGCTGACCGAGGCGGACCGCGCGATCACCGCCTACGAGGCGGGCGGCGAGCGGGCCGAGACCCCGCGCGCCGAGGCGGTCCGGCTGGCCGCGCTGATCGAGGGCACCGACCTCGGTCGGCGCACGGCGGCCCGGGCGCGGCTCGCGGCCGCCGTCGAGCGCTGCCGCGGGTACGGGCTGGAGGACGCCGCCGAGATCCTGGCGGACCTGCGCGAGCGGCTGGCGGACTGACGGGCCGTCGGGCGAGTGGGGCGGGCCGTAGCGGCCCGCCCCACCGTCACCGGCTCAGCAGGGGCCGTCGTCCCCCCAGACGCCCCACTGGCCGCTCGCGGTCGGCACTTCGTTCAGCGTCCACCACTTGGCGTGGTACTTGTGGCCCTGGTACGAGACCTTGGCGCCGCCGGTGTACACGGTGGAGCTGTCCCAGGGCTGGTCGAGGCAGCTGCCCGGGCTCGTCGGCGGCGTGGTGGGCGGGGTCGTGGGCGGCGTCGTCGGCGGGGTGGTGGGCGGGGTCGCCCCGGCGAAGCGGACCGTGAACTTGGTGAAGTCCCAGTCGTTCTGCGCCACGCTGGAGCAGGAGCCGGACAGCCCCGGGTCGACCGGTCCCGGGCACTGCCGGTCCCGGTTGACCGACCAGTAGGTGTAGCGGGCCAGCTTGTGCGCGAGCGCGAAGTCCAGCACCGCCTGGAAGTCCGCCTGCCGGAAGTACTCGGCCGCGTCGGTGCGCCCGTTCATCAGCGAGACGCCCTCGTGCGCGTAGGCGTCCGCCTCCGACCAGCCGAAGGTGGTGCGCAGCAGCTGGTTGAACTTCACCAGCGCGTCGGTCTGCGCGGCCGCGCCGCTGAAGCCGCCGTCGAACGGCATGATCGAGTAGTTGTCCGGGGTGAAGCCCTGGGCCTTGGCCTCGTTCAGCATCTGCTGGCCGAACCAGCCGGTGCCCGCCGCCGTGGTGCCGGCCGTGGTGATCGAGATGTACAGCCCCGGGTTGTTGCGCTGCAGGATGCGGGCCGCGCCGATCTCGTTGCGGATCGCGGCGGCGTTCTCGTACTCGGGTTCCTCCAGGTCGAAGTCGATCGCCTTCAACTGGTACTTGTCGACGACCTTCTGGTACCCGGCGGCGGTCGCCTCCGGCGTCCCGCAGGTCTGGCCGAGCTTGGTGCCGCCGTAGCCGCCGATCGAGACGGAGACGTCGCCGCCCTTGGCCCGGACGGTCCGGATCACGGCGGGCATGGTGGTGTCGGTGTCGATCGGGGACGTTCCGCCCCAGGCCGGGACGCAGCCGCCCTTGTCCAGGATGAACGCGAGCTGGAAGGCCTTCTGGCCGGTGGCGTCCATCACCGTCGAGACGTCCGGCGGGCTGTTGTCCTCGGGCATCAGGTAGGGCGCGGAGGCGTACCAGTTGCTGCCGATGCCACCCGCGGCGACCGCGGGTCCGCTGTCGGCGGCGGCGACCAGGCCGCCGCCGACCAGCGCGCCGGCCACCAGGCCGAGCACCCCGGCGACGGCGAGGACGCCGCGGGGGGAACGCAGGCGGGGCCTGCGGCCGGACGGGTGCGGGGGCTGGGGCGGGTTCGGCTTTCGGTCCGGTTGTGGGGGAAGTGCACGTTCCATCGGGATCTGCCTCTCCAGGAAACGGCGGACTACGGCCCACCCGCGCCAACAGTGGGGGCGGCGCGCCGGGCCGACGGCGCCCCGCGTCGGGGCCGGGCCGCCGCGAGGCCCTCACTGGTATAGACCTGTCCTGAGGAGCCGTCAACCGCCCCGGCCGCTGCTCCGCGTGCGATCGGGCCCGGGGCCGCGCGCGCCGGCCGGGCGCTCAGCGCGGCCCGGCGGGCCCGGCGTGGCCGGGGTGCAGCGCCGCCAGCAGGCCCGTCACCGCCGGGGACCACGGCCGCCCGGCCGGGCCGGTGAGGGTCAGGGTGCGGTGCGCGGCCGGCCGGATCGGCACCAGGACGCAGTCCGGCGGCAGCATCGGCTGCGCCAGTGCCGGCATCACCGAGACGCCGAGCCCGGCGTGCACCATCCCGATCAGCGTGTTGAGGTCACGGATCCGGTGCCGGGGCGAGAAGCGGACGCCGGCCCGGCGGTAGGCGTCCCGGATGTGCCGTTCGCAACCGCCCTCCGAGAGCAGGAAGTCGTCGTCCTCCAGGTCCGCCACGTCGACGCCCGCCTCGGCCGCGAGCGGGTGGTCGCGGCGGAGCAGCGCGTGCATCGAGTCGGCTCCGAGCGGGACCGCCCCCGGCGGCGGCCGCTCGGCGTCCACCAGGACCGCCGCGTCGACCGTGCCGGCCTCCAGCCAGACGGCCAGTTCGTCGTCCTCGCCCTCGAAGACCCGTACCGTCAGCCGGGGGTGCTCGGACCGCCAGTCGCGCAGCAGCGCCGGCAGCAGCCCCTGGCAGACCGTGGTCGGCGCGGCCAGCCGGACGGTGCCGGTCAGCCCGCCGCTGTGCTGCTCGGCGATCGACCGGACCGCCGAGGCGGAGGCGACCGCCGTCCGGGCGTGCGGCAGGATCCGCGCGCCCAGTGGCGTGGGACGGGCGGGCGCGCCCCGGTGCAGTACGGGCGCGCCGAGGACCCGCTCCAGCGCGGCCACCGCGTGCGAGACCGCCGACTGGCTCACGCCGAGCTCGGCCGCCGCCGCCCCGAAGCCGCCCGCGTCCGCCACCGCGACCAGCGCCCTGAGCTGGGCGAGGTTCACTTCCCCGGTCATGAGAGTTCCTCATTCGTGCGGCACCGTCACTTGTTGGACTCATGGTCGGCCGACCCGCGACCCTCTGTCCATCGAGTACGGGCGGGCGGGCGGGCGGGCCGCGGCTTCGGGGCGGCGGCGGCCGAGCGCTGTCGGGCCGGGCCGGAGCGGGTGACGGAGCGGGTCGGGGCCGGGTGACGGCCGGAGAGAGGCGGGTGGTCGGAGTGCGAGGGCGCTGGTGGCCGGGGTTCGTGGCACTGTCGGCGATCTGGGGCGCGAGCTTCGCCCTGATCAAGGTGGCGGTGGAGGCGGGGGTGCCCCCGGTCTGGGTGGCGGCCTGGCGCTGCCTGCTCGGGGCGGGCGCGCTGTGGGTGATCCTCGCCGTCCGCGGCGAGAGCGTCCCGCGCGACCCCGCCGTCTGGGGCCACAGCGCCGTCGCCGCGGTGCTGCTGAATGCGGTGCCGTTCGTCCTCTTCTCCTACGGGGAGACCCTGGTCGGCTCGGTACCGGCCGGGGTGCTGAACGCCGCCACCCCGCTGTTCACCCTGCTCTTCGCACTCGCCGTGGTACCCGGGGAGCCCCGGCCCGGCCCACGGCGGCTCGCCGGACTCGCCCTCGGCTTCGCCGGGGTGCTCACCGTACTGGGCGTGTGGCACGGCTTCGGCGGTGCCTCGGCCGGAGGAGCGGCCGGTGGACCGGCCGGGGACGCCGGACCGCACGGGAGCGGCGCGGGCGCGGTGGCCGGCGGACTGGCCTGCCTGGCCGCGACCTGCTGCTACGGCGCCGGCTTCGCCTACCTCCGCCGGCACCTCGCGGACCGTCCGCACTCCGCGACCGCCCTCTCCACCGTCCAGATCACCTGCGGCGGTGCCCAGCTCGCCGTGGCCGCCCCGCTGGCCGCCGGCGCCCCGCACTGGCCCG
Source organism: Streptomyces sp. TLI_053 (assembly GCF_900105395.1). Taxonomy (NCBI): domain Bacteria; kingdom Bacillati; phylum Actinomycetota; class Actinomycetes; order Kitasatosporales; family Streptomycetaceae; genus Streptomyces; species Streptomyces sp. TLI_053. Next base: position 2,755,634 of record NZ_LT629775.1, on the reverse strand, counting down.
GGGCCGGGGCCGCGTCCGCCCTGCTGGTGCTCGGCGCGCTCGGCACCGGTGTCGCCTACGTCCTCAACCTCGGCCTGGTCCGCACCGCGGGGACGGCCGTGGCCGCCGCCGTCACCTATGCGACCCCGCTCTGGTCGACGGCGCTCGGGGTGCTGCTGCTCGCCGAACCGGTCGGCTGGAACACCCTGGCCGGCGGCCTCGCGGTGATCGCCGCCGTCGCGCTCACCCGGCCACCGGCGGCCGGGGGCGGTCGAGGACCGTCCTTGCTCCGGGGCCGAAGGGCGCGTCAGCCGGTCGGTTAGGGTGGGGCGATGGGCACGGGGCGGGCGACGGCCGAGGACACCGGGGCGGGCGCGACCGGGGCGGTCGGCGCCCCTTCCTCGTTCCTCTCCTCCGCCACCGCCGCCGTCGGGGCCGCCGTCGGGGCCGACGCCGGGGCCGCAGGGGCCGCCGACCGGTCGACCGAGGTCGCCGTCCAGGCGGCCCTGCGCGCCCGACCGCTGCGCTTCCCGCTCACCCGCGACTCCCTGCGCTGCTGGGCCTACCTGGCCGCCGGCGCTCTGCTGGGACTGGTGACGGCGGTCCTGCTGCTCGCCCTGGCCGCACTCGGCCTCGGGCTCTCGGTGGTCGGCGTCGGCCTGCCGCTGCTCCTCGCCGTCGCCCTCTCCGGGCTGCCGGCCGGGGCCCTGCAACGCCGCCTGCTCCGGCTCGTCGAACCGGCTCCGGTGCCCGACCCGCACCGGGCCCTCCCCGGGGCCGGTCGCCCCGCCCGGCTGCGCACCCGGCTGCGCGAGCGCGCGACCTGGCGCGAACTCGCCCACACCCTGCTCGTCGCCCCGTCGCTCGCCGCCGCAGCGCTCGGCCTGACCGCCCTGCTGCTGTTCTCCGCGGCGCTGGTCGTCAGCCCGGTGGTGGTGCGGGTGCTCGCCCCCGAGACCGTGATGCTGATCCCCGGCCACGCGGTGCCCGGACCGCTGCACGCGCTCCCGTTCACCGCCGTCGGCCTGGCCGGGCTCTACCTCGGCGGCCACGCCGGAGCGCTGCTCGCCACCGCCCACGTCAGGCTGGCCCGGCTCCTGCTCGGTCCGCGGGAGGAGGATCCCGGTGGCCAGGTCCTCGAACTGACCAGGTCCCGGGCCCGGTTGGCCGACGCCTTCGAGGCCGAGCGCCGCCGCATCGAACGCGATCTGCACGACGGCGCCCAGCAGCAGCTGGTCGCCCTCACCATGACGCTCGGCCTGGCCGCACACGAACTGCGCGAAGGCGCGGGGGCCGGCGGGGGCGGGGACGCCGGCCGTGGCGGCGCCGGGAGCGGGGACACCCCGCCCGGCGCGCTCGCGCTGGTCGACCGGGCCCGGGGCGAGGCCCGGCAGGCGCTGGAGCAACTGCGCGGCCTGGTCCGGGGGATCCATCCGCAGGTGCTCACCGACCACGGCCTGGCCGCCGCCGTCGCCGAAGTCGCGCAACGCCACCCGGTCCCCGTCGAGGTCGACCTGGACCTGCCCGGCCGACTGCCGGGCCCCGTGGAGACCACCGCCTACTTCACCGTCACCGAGGCCCTCACCAATGCCGCCAAGCACAGCGGCGCCACCGCCGTCACCGTCCACGGCCGGGTCGCGGCCGGCCAGTTGGTGCTCCAGGTGACCGACGACGGCCGCGGCGGGGCCGACCCGGCCGCCGGAGCCGGACTGCAGGGACTGGCCGACCGGGTGGCGATCCTGAGAGGACGACTGATGGTGACGAGTCCGACCGGCGGGCCGACCAGGCTCCGGCTGGAGGTGCCGTGCTCCGGATAGCCATCGCCGAGGACGCCGTGCTGCTCCGGGCCGGCCTGGTCGAACTGCTCACCCGCGGCGGCCACCTGGTGACCGCCGCCGTCGGCGACGCGGACGCCCTGGCCGCCGCCGTGGACGCCGACCGGCCGGACGTCGTCGTCACCGACGTCAGGATGCCGCCCGGCTTCCGGGACGAGGGGCTGCGCGCCGCGCTCGACCTCCGCGCCCGCCACGCCGACCTGCCCGTCCTGGTCCTCTCCCAGTACGTGGCCACCCCCTACGCGACCCGGCTGCTCGGGGCGGCGGGCGCGCAGCGGGCCGGACTCGGCTACCTGCTCAAGGACCGGGTCGGCGAGGTGTCCGAATTCCTGGACGCGCTGCGGCGGGTGGCGGCGGGCGAGACCGTGATCGACCCGGACGTGGTGCGGGTGCTGCTGCGCCAGCAGTCCGCGGACCGCCCGATCGCCCGGCTGACCCCGCGCGAGCGCGAGGTGCTGGGGCTGATGGCGGAGGGCCTCAACAACCAGACCGTCGGCGCCCGGCTGAACATCACCGAGGCGGCGGTGGTCAAGCACTGCGGCAACATCTTCATGAAGCTCGACCTCGACCCGGTGGAGGGCAACCGCCGGGTGCTCGCCGTCCTGGCCCACCTCGCCGACCTCCAGGGCGAGTAGCAGCCGTTCGGGGTCCGGACCGGGTGGCCGGTGCCGGGAGCTTCGGCCACCCGGTCGATCCGTTCCCGAACCCTGGACGAGCTCCCGGCGCCGCCGGCGGTGGCGAGCGGGGCCGCCGCCGAACGACGCTCAGGCCGCCGGCCGGAGCGGAGGGTTGTCGAGGAGGAGGTCGTGGCCGACGTCGGTGAGGGTGTGGCGGACCTGCCTGCCCTCGCGGCGGGTGGCGATCAGGCCGGCCGTGCGCAGGGCGGCGGCATGGGCGGAGGCCGAGGGCGGGGTGACGCCGAGCCGCCGGGCGAGCTCGGTGGTGGAGCAGTCGCTGCCGGCGACGACGCGCAGGACACGGGCCCGGGCCGGGCCGAGCACGGCGGCGAGGCCGTCGGCGGCCGGTGACCGGGTCGCGGGCCCGGCGGCCGGGGCGGCGACGGGGGCGGCGATCGGGTGCAGCAGCAGGCTCTGGCGGTCCGGTCCGGCCAGCAGGCTGATGCTCCGTTGGACGAAGTAGTTGGGCCGCAGCTCCAGGCCCCGGCCACCGAGTTCGAAGGAGCCCTCCAGGTCGCCGAGGGTGCACTCCAGCACCCCTTCGTCCCGCCAGACGGCATTCGGGTGGAGCGAGTCGAGCATCCCGCCGATCCCGGAGCGGGCGGCGGTGCGGGCCCGGGCGGCGATGTCGGCCTCCAGGGCGCGGCGGATGTCGGGCCAGTCCGGGGCGAGGCAGGCCCGGAACAGCGCCCAGGCGCCGTCGGCGACCTCGAGCAGGCCCCGGCTGCCGTCCTCGCGCAACCGGGCCAGGGCGGCCGGGAGGCCGGCGCCGTCGCCGTCGCCGAACATCGCGACCCCCTCCTCCACGGCCTGCTGCGGGACGGAGAGCAGCGCGTCGAGCTCGTCGGTCAGCTGCCGCCGGACGTCGTCGAGGTCGGCCACCAGGAAGTCGGGGACGCCGATCGGGCTCGCGTTGACCACCTCGAGGAAGCGCACGGCCCGGTGCGGCACGTGCCGGCGGACGTCCCGCCACCAGCGCTCGCCGCGCGACCCGCTGCCCTGGTGCACACCCGACCGGGCCGAACCGGCCATCAGATGGTCGAACGGTGATATGACGAACCGGGTCCTCGCGAGGTCCGCGACCCCGAACCTCAGTGCGATCACGAACCTTCCTCCGCCCCCGCAGTCGTTCTGACCTGCCCCGTTGTCGACTATTAGGCCCAGAGGCTAATGCATGGCCGTTCGGCCGCTCCGGTTGGCATGCTCTCTCTCGTCGGCGCGGCGGAGGCCAGCTCCGGCCCCCACCACGAGGGGAGTGGGGGCCGGGGCACGATCCTCGACCGGGCGTCCGTGGATCCGGACGCCCGGCGCCGCCCGGCGGACCGGGTCCGGTCTGACGCGGCCTCACTGATGCTGAGCTGGCCTGACGTGGCCTCACCGGGCCTCGGCCGAGCGCGGGTCGAGCGGGTCCGGCGGGGTGGGTGGGTCGAGCGGGGTGGGTGGGGCGAGGAGGGCGGCCAGGCGGTCGGCGGTGGTGTCCCAGGACCAGTGGGTGCGGACCCACTGGCGGCCGGCGGCGCCCATCCGGTCGCGTTCGGCGGCGGGGGCGCGCAGGATGCCGGTGATCGCCGCCGCGACGGCGACCGGGTCGCGGCCGTCCACCACTGTGCCGTTGACGCCGTCCAGAACGGCGTCCGGCGCGCCGCCCGAGCGGCCCACCACCACGGGCAGTCCGGCGGCGGCCGCCTCCAGGAAGACGATGCCGAGGCCCTCGGCCTCCAGTCCGCCCCGGCGGGTGCGGCACGGCATCGCGAACACATCGGCCGAGGCGTAGTCGGCGGGCGTCAGCGCGTGCTCGTGGCCGCCGGCGAAGACGACCGCGCCGGGTTCGGCGTGCCGCCGGGCGAGTTCGCGCAGCCGGCGTTCGTCGGGGCCCCGGCCGACCAGGACCAGCACCGCCCCCGGCACACTGCGCCGGATCAGCGGGAGCGCCCGGACGAGGGCGTCCTGCCCCTTGCGCGGGACGAGCCGCGCCACACAGAGGATCACCGGTGGACGCGGGTCGGCGGCCTCCTCGCGCGTCCCCGGGCGGAACAGTTCGGTGTCGACGCCCGGGACCAGCCGCTCCAGCCGGGGCGCCGGGCCGAGCGCGGGGGCGATCCGCGCGCGGGTGTGGGCGCCGAGGTAGGTGACGACGTCGACGCTGTCGCCGATCCACCGCAGCAGGCGCCGGGCGACGGGGGTGCGGGCCCACCAGATCTCGTGGCCGTGGGTGGTGGCGACGGTCCTCCGTATGCCGGGCGCCTGCCGCCGCAGCCCCGGGGTCATCGCGGCGAGCGGGGCGGCGGCGTCGAACCAGACCCGGTCGCACCCGTGCGCCCGGGCGATCTCGGCGGCCCGCCGGGTCACCCGGGGGGTGGGCAGCAGCATCCGGGACCGGTCGCGGACCACCGGGAACGGCAGCGCGGCGTCGTGCCGTTCGGCACCCGGTTCGGCCGAGGTGTAGACGACGACCTCCCCGGCCGGCAGCCGGGTGGCCATCGCGTGGACGAAGGTCTCGATGCCGCCCTGACGGGGCGGGAAGTCATTGGTGACGACGAGGGTGCCGGTCATGGCGCGGGAACCACCTGGGGTGCGTGCGGACGGGGTGCCTGCGGCTGGGGTGCTTGCGGACGGGGTGCTTGCGGCTGGGGTGTCTGCGGACGGGGGAGGAGTGTCGGTCGGGAGGTCCGGGAGGTCCGGGAGGTCCGGGAGGTCCGGGAGATTCGGGCGAACCGGGTGGTGGCGGAGCCGGGGAAGCGGGGGAAGCGGGGGAAGCGGGGGAAGCGGGGGAGGGGGGTGAGCCGGGGGAGCAGCGCCAGGAGGGCGGGCAGCGCGAGGTAGCCGAACCGCCCGGCGGGGGCGAGCAGGAACGCCAGGGCGAGGCCGACGGCGAGCCGGTCGCAGGCGGCGCGGGTGTCCAGTGGCGGGTGGAGCAGCAGGGAGCGGGCGACGGCGACCCCGGCGAGCAGCAGCAGGATCACGGCCGCGTACCAGCCGGCCGGGCCGAGGTCGGCGAGCAGTCGTCCGGGCAGCGGGCTGCCGGCCGGGGTGGGCAGGTCGCCGCGTCCGGTGGGGAAGGCGAACACCTGCCGCAGCAGCGGTCCCGGGGAGCGCAGCGCGGAGGGCAGCACCAGGGCGGCCGCGCCGGCGGTGGCGGTCACGGCGGCCCGCAGCGCCGCACGCCGTCCGGCGGTGGTCGCGAGCAGGGCGACGACCACCGCGACCGCCGGCCAGGCCGTCCACTTGAGCGCGCAGGCCAGGGCGAGCGCCCACCCGGCGGCGACCGGCCGGGCCCGGCCGGCCAGCGCGAGGGCGAGGACGCACAGGCCGGTCAGCGGCAGGTCGACCCCGCTGACGCACAGCGGCAGCGCGACCACCGGCGAGGCGACGAGCGCCGCGACCGGGAGCACGGCGAACGGAACGGCGGGCAGCGCACCCGTACGCACTGCCACGCTCCTTGCCGTGCGGCCGGGCCGTACGGGGCGGTGCCGGGTCGGCAGGGCGGCGGCGGCCAGGCAGCCGAGGAACGCGGCGGCGCACCAGAGCCGGGCGTCCCCGGCCACCCTGGCCGGCCAGCCGTCCGCACCGAACAGGGCGCGGGGCAGTCCGAACAGTGCCGTCCCGGGGAGGTAGGGCGTGACCTCCGCGACCGTGCGCGGCTCGGCCAGGTACGGCGTACCGTGCCGGAGCAGCAACGCGCCGGAGCGCTCGATGACGGTGACCTCGCTCTGCCCCTGCCCGCCCACCACCAGGAGGAGCAGCGGCACGAGGACCGCGCCGAGGAGCGCGACCGCCACCGAGGCCGCGGGCGCCCGCCGTCGGGGCAGCACGAGCACGGCGACCGCCGCCGCCAGGTACCCCGCCGCCGCGCACAGCCCCCAACTCCGGTGCGGGCCCAGCCCGGACACGACCGGGAACGCCCCCGCCCATCCGGCGGCGAGCACCCACCCGCCGCACCACAGCGCCCGCCGCCCGCCGGGAGGACGGGGGACGCGGTGGGCCCGACCGGAGCCGTCGGCGCGAGGACCGTGCCGAGGACCGGGGCGGGGTCCGGGTCGGCGAGGACCCGTTCGGGGTCCGGGGCGGGGCTCGGGGCGGGGCCCGGTGCCGGGGCGGCGGGCGGAGTGGCGGGCAGGGTGAACGCCGGGGCGGACGTCGGGGTGAACGGCAGGGCCGGGAACGGGCGGGCGCGGGGTACGGACGCGGTGAATCAGCACCACTTCATTGCAGCGGCGCAGGTCAGCGAGGTCATGGCGGTCAGGTCGAGTCCTACGGTCGGGTTTCCCCTACCACCGGGCGGGCGCACGGGGCGGCCCCCGGGCTCCGGGACGGGTGCGGGCGGTGCGGACGACGGGCACGGCGCTGGGTTCCTCCTCGGCAGCGGACTGTCCGGACAAGGGAATTCGTATCCGATCTGACGTTCGGTGTCCAACGAATTACACACGGTGCCGATGTCTCGCTATCGTGGGCGGCGTGGTGAAGTCCTGGGACATGGCGGTCGAGCGGGTGCAGGAACGATTGGCCGCGGCGCCCGCCCTGCGGGCGGTGACCGAGGGGGAGGGGCGCGAGTTCGCGCTCTGGGACCTCGCGGCCTGCGCCGAAGGGGAGTTGGGCGAGCCGGTCGACCCGGCGGAGATCGGCCCGGCCGAAGAGGCCCGGCTGCGCGCCAGGCTCGGCGAGTCCGGCCGCGAATGGCCGGGCGGCGAACTCTACCGGCGCCGCTACTGGCTGCTGGGCGACGGCGGCCCGCGCGCCCCGGGTGGCCCCGGCGGACCCGCTGGGCCGATCGGGCCGGTCGGGACCGTCGCGGTCGACAACTGGACCAGGGGAGCGGGCCAGTTGGCGGTCTCCTCGCTCTATCTGCGCCCCGACGCGCGCGGCCGGGGCCTGGCCGCCGCCGCCCTCGACCGGGTCTACCGCGCCGCCACCGCCGAGGGCCTGTCCGGCTACCGGCTGGAGGCGGACTGGGCCTGGCCCCGGGCCGTCCACTACTACCTGCGCCGGGGCCTCTGGGTGCGGTCCTGGAAGCACACCATCGGTCTCACCCGGATGCCCCAACTCCCGCTCTACCGGGTCCGGGAGGAGCAGGAACGACTGGTGCTGCTGGTCGCCGACCGGCCGTCGGGCGCCCCCGCCGGAGAGGTCTGGACGCCGCTGCTCGCCGCCGGCCGCGAGGGCCGCTGGCTGCGGCTGGACGAGACCGCCGCCTATCGGCAGGCGGACGGCTGGGTGCACGACTACGCCCGCTCGACGCTCGCGCTGCACCTGGCTCTCGCCGGCCGTCCGCTGGTCCGCGGCCCGCAGTGGTGGGCGGAGGCCTGGCGCTGGTCCGACGGCGGGGAGCCGGAGGGGCTGGCGCACTGGCTCGAGCGGTTCGAGCGACGGCGCGGTGCCGCCGGCCGGACGTCCGCTCCGTCCGGAGCGGTCCCGTCCGGAGCCGTTCTGCCCGGAGTCATGCCGTCCGGACCCATGCCGTCCGGAGTCACTCCGCCCGGATCCACCCCGCCCGAGGTCGGTCTGCCCGCCCCCGCACCGGCCCCCCGCCCCGGCGCGGTGGCACCGTAGGGCCGAGTCCGGCGCTGCCGCCCGGGGCCGGGGCCGGGCCCTGGGAGACTCGGCAGCATGGCAGAGATCGAGATCGACGGCGGCCCCGCCGACCCCGCCCGGCTGGCGGCCCTGGGCCTGCTCAACTACGGCCACTTCACCACCCTGCGCGCCGAGTCCGGCCGCGCCCGCGGCCTCACGCTCCACCTGGACCGCCTGGTCCGCGACTGCCGCACGGTCTTCGGCGCCGAGCTGGACCCCGTCGAGGTCCGGGCCCGGATCCGCCGGGTGCTCCCCGCCGACGGCGCGCCGGTGATCGTCCGGGTGACCGTGTTCGACCCGGCGCTCGGCCTGGAACGCCCGGCCGCCCCCGCCGCGCCCCGTCTGCTGGTCACCACCCGCCCCGCGCCGGCCGCCGCACCCGGCCCGCTGCGGGTCCGCACCACCGCGTACCGGCGCGAGCTGCCGGAGGTGAAGCACGTGGGCCTGTTCGGCCTGCTCCACCAGCGCCGGCTCGCCCAACTCGACGGCTACGACGACGCCCTGCTGCTGGACGGTGCCGGCCGCCTCGCCGAGGGTGCCACCTGGAACCTCGCGCTGCACGACGGCCGCGCGCTGGTCTGGCCGGACACCGATGCCGCGCTGCCCGGAGTCACCGCCGCACTGCTCGCCCGCGCCCACCGGGGCCCGCAGCGGCACGAGGCGCTCGCCCCGGACGGCCTGGAGGGCTTCGTCGCCGCCGTCGCCGTCAACGCGGGCGCGGGCGTCCGCCCGATCGCGGCGATCGACAGCACCTCCTTCGACCCGGCCCACCCGGCCGTCGCGGAGCTGCGCGTCGCCTACGAGGGCGTGCCGGGGGAGGAGATCTGATCCGACGTCACGGAGTCGCGGGGTCGGTACCGAACGGCCCAGGTACTGCCGGTGGACCGGGGGTTCGGATCCGGGGTTCGGATCCACCCCCGGGCGGCCGGGGGGGATAACCCCACCCCACGTCCGCCGGTGGCCTCCATGGTCCGCCGCACCCCGCCTTCCTAGCCTGGAACACGTCGACCACCGGCGACGATCCACGAAGGAAGGCCCACCATGTCACCCCGCCGTTCCCGCCTCCGGCCCGAGCCCACCGGCCAGCCCGCCGCGTTCCACGGGAACGCCGCGCCCGCCGCGCCCGCCGCGATCGAACTGCGGGGCGTCCGGCGCAGCTACGGCCGGGGCGCCGAGGCGGTGCACGCCCTGCGCGGCATCGACCTGGCGCTCGGCCGGGGCACGTTCACCGCCGTGATGGGCCCCTCCGGCTCCGGCAAGAGCACCTTCCTGCAGTGCGCGGCTGGCCTGGACCGCCCGACCGCCGGCGAGGTCCACCTGGGCGGTGAGGAGATCACCCGGCTGAGCGAGGACCGGCTGACCAAGCTGCGCCGCGGCCGGATCGGTTTCGTCTTCCAGTCCTTCAACCTGCTGCCCTCGCTGACGGTGCTGCAGAACGTGCTGCTCCCGCTGCGTCTCGCCGGCGAGCGCCAGGACCGCTCCCGGGCCCGGGAGCTGCTGGCCCGGGTCGGCCTCGGGGAGCACGCCGGGCGTCGGCCGGGGCAGCTGTCCGGCGGCCAGCAGCAGCGGGTGGCGATCGCCCGGGCGCTGATCACCGATCCGGACGTGGTGTTCGCGGACGAGCCGACCGGCGCGCTGGACACCCGTACCGCGCACGAGGTGCTCGGCCTGCTGCGGACCGCGGTCGACACCATGGGAGCCACCGTCGTGATGGTGACCCACGACCCGGTGGCGGCCTCGTTCGCCGACCGGGTGGTGTTCCTGGCCGACGGGGCCCTCGCCGACGAGCTCTACCGGCCGGACCCGAAGACGGTGGCCGACCGGATGGTGTCGCTGACCGCGCGCCCGCTGGGGGCGGCGGCATGAGCAACGGACTCGCCCGCGCCTCGGTGCGCTTCCGTCCTGCCTCCTTCGTCGGGACCTTCGTCGCCCTGTTCTTCGCCGCCGCCGTGATCACGGCCTGCGGCACCCTGCTGCAGACCGGCATCACGGCCTCGGTGCCGGCCGGCCGGTACGCGGACGCCCCCGTGGTGGTGGCCGCCGACCAGACCGTCGGCATCACCTTCCGGCAGGGCGACGACACCGACACCGAGGAGCAGCCCCTCCCCGACCGGGCCCGGGTGGACGCGGCACTGACCGCGCGGATCGCCGCGCTGCCGGGGGTGGCCGCGGCCCGCCCGGACAGCGCGTTCCCGGTGCAGGGCGGGCCGTCGCCGGTCACCGGTCAGGGGCAGGTCACCGGCCAGGGGCAGTCCACCGGTCAGAGGCAGCTCACCGGCCGGGGCTTCGCCGCGCTCGGCATCGCCGGCCCGCAGGACCGCCTGCTCGAGGGCCGCGCCCCCGGCGCCGGCGAGGTCGTGCTCGACGCCGACACCGCGCGCGCCGCGCAGCTGGCCCCCGGCAGTACCGTGGCGCTCACCGCGCCGGGCGGCGGCGGGAGCTACCGGATCTCCGGCCTCGCGGCCCCGCAGTCGGCCGGACCCACGGCCTGGTTCGCCGACCAGCAGGCCGACCGGCTCTCCGGCCACCCCGGCCGGGTGGACGCGATCGCCGTCCAGCCGCGCGGGGGGCTGGCCGCCGAGGACCTCGCCGCCCAGGTCGGGGCGGCCGTCGGTGGTGCCGCCGAGGTGCGGACCGGCCGGGACCGGGGCACCGTCGAGCAGCCGGAGCTCGCCGGCGCGCGCGAGGCGCTGGCCGGGATCGGCGGCTCGTTCGGCGGCGTCGCCACCATGACCGCCGTCTTCGTGGTGGTCTCCACCGTCGCGCTCGCCACCGGCCAGCGCGCCCGTGAGTTCGCGCTGCTGCGCGCCGTCGGCGCCACGCCCCGGCAGATCCGCCGCACCATCGCCACCGAGGCGATGCTGGTCGCGCCGCTCGCCGCCGCGAGCGGCATCCTGCCCGGCCTCGGTCTGGCCCGCTGGTGGTTCGACGGGATGGTGGAGCGCGGGGCCGTCCCCGCCGCCGTCGAACTGTCCGTCGGAGCGCTGCCGATGCTCGCGGCGGTGGTGCTGTGCACGCTCGCGGCGCTCGCGGCCGGCTTCTTCGCGGCCCGCCGCCCGGCCCGGATGCGGGCGAGCCAGGCGCTGGGCGCGGCCGCCGTCGAACCGTCCCGGCCGGGGTGGATCCGCACCGGCCTGGGCCTGCTGTTCGCCGTCGGCGGCACCGTGCTCGCCGGGGTCGCCGCCGGGCTGAACGGCACCGACGCCGCCAACACCGCGCTGGGCGTGGTGATGTGCTTCCTGACGGCGGTCGCCCTGCTCGGCCCCTGGGTGGCCCGGGTCGCGGCCGGACTGCTCGGGGTGCCGCTGCGGGCCGGCGGCGCGCCCGGTTCGCTGGCGGCCGACAACACCCGCGCCAACGCCCGCCGGCTGGCCTCGGCGATCACGCCGATCGCCATGGTCACGGCCTTCTGCGGCACCCTGCTGTTCATGCAGAGCACCGTCCGGCACGAGAGCGGCGAGCAGGTGCGGGCCGGTCTCACCGCCGACCACGTGCTCGGCTCCACCGGCCCCGGTCTTCCGGCGGCCGTGCCGGGGGTCGCCGCCGGTGCCGGTGCCGCCGCTGCCGCCGGGACCCCCGGGGTGGTCGAGCGGGCGGCCGCGGTGCCCGGGGTGGAGGCGGCCGTCGGCGTGCTGCGCACCGGCGTCGTCCACCGCGACGGCCACGACCTGGACTCGGTCACCGCGCTGGGTGTCACCGGCGACCCGTCCCGGCTGCCCCGGGTGCTCGACCTCGACGTCCGCACCGGCGCGCTCGCCGACCTGGGCCGCGCCCCGGACACCGTGGCGCTGGACGCCGCCCTCGCCTCCGCCCTGGGCGCCGAGGTGGGCGAGCGGGTACCGCTCTGGCTCGGCGACGGGACGGAGACCCGTCCGCTGGTGGTCGCCACCTACGGGCGCGGGCTCGGTTTCGGCCAGGTGCTGCTGCCGAGGGCGGCGGTCGCGGAACACGTCACCTCGGCGTACGACCAGCAGGTGCTGGTCGCGGACGCGCCCGGCGCGGACCGGGCGGCGGTCGCCCGGGCGCTGGCGGGGCTCGGCGTCCCGGGGATGACCGTCACCGACCGGGCCGGATTCGCCGCGCAGGCGGACAAGGACCAGGAGATGGGTGCTTGGGCGAACGCCGTGATGGCCGGGGTGCTCGGCGGGTTCGCCGCGGTCACGGCGGCCAACACCCTGGTGATGACGGTGCTCGACCGGCGGCGCGAGGTGGCGCTGCTGCGGCTGGCCGGGACCACCCGGGGGCAGGTGCGCCACATGATGCGCTGGGAGGCGCTGCTGGTGGCCGCGACCGGTCTGGGGGTCGGTGCGGTGATCGCCTGGGTCACCCTGGTTCCGATCACCCGGGGCCTCACCGGCGCCACTCCGTACGTACCGCCGGGGACGGCGCTGCCGCTGGCGGCCGGGGCGGTGGCGCTCTGCCTGGCCGCGACGGCCCTGCCGGCCAGGGCGCTGCTGCGGTCCCGTCCGATCGCGATGGGCGGCGGCAAGCAGTAGCGACGGCAAGCAGTAGCGGCCTCGAGCGGCAACGGCGCGAGGCGGGGAGCGGCGCGAGGCGGGGCGGGCTTCGGGTCCGGGCCCCGGTCCATCGAGGGCGACGGGGGTGTCGTCGGCGGACCGGGGTCCTTCGCGTGCGCGGGGCTGCGCACGCGAGCCCGCGCGTAACGCGAGCATGCACGCCCCCGCGCGTACGGCCCCGGACGCGCGGGGGCAGGCCGGGGTGCGACGGGGGATCGCGGTGGAGGAATGCGCGGGGCCGTCGTACCGGCCGTCCGGGTGACAAAGCCGCGGCGATGAGCCGCGCGAGAGTGACCGTAAGCCGCAAAGCGCTTGATCCGCGCAGATAGTGATGTGTGATCAGTTACGCTCACGGCCGCGTCCGTCCAGGTGGCGCGCGTCCGTAGTGCCACGTCACACCCACCCGTTCCCGCGCCGAGTGCGTCCGGCATGCCCGTCATCCCGGCCTGCCCGCTCCGCCGCGGTGCCCGGCAGAGAGAAGGCCGACCGTTGAGCAGTCCCCCCGTGGCCCGCACGCCCCGCCTGCCGTCGTTCCCCCTGGTGGGCCGGTCGGCCCCGGCCCCGGCCGTTCCGTCGGGGGGCCGCCTGCCGCGGCTGCTGCTGCGGGCCACCGCGACCGGGTCGGCCCTGCTGGGGCTGGCCCAGACGGTGCTGGCCGGAAGCTTCCTGAACGGCCACTACGAGGCGCTCCGGGCACACGAGCTGGCCGCGATGGCCCTGGGCGGTCTGCTGCTCGCCCAACTGCCGGTGGCCGCCCTGGTCCGCCGGGGCGGGGGAGCGGGCGGCGCGCGCGGGCCGTGGTGGCCGCTCGGCGCCACCCCGCTGCTGCTGGCCGCGTTCGGGGCGCAGATGGGGGCCGGCTACGGACGGGCGGTCGGCGTGCACGTCACCCTGGGCGTGCTGCTGGTCAGCGGGCTGCTGTTCGGCCTGGTCGGGGCCTGGCGGCCGGTCCCGGTGCCCCGGGCGACGGCGACGTCGGACGTCGGACGGGACGCCGAAGCGGAAGCCGCGGACGGAGGCGGACCGGGCGCAGGGCCGGAGGCGGGGCCGGAAGCGAGCCCGGCCGCCGGAGCCGGTGACGGCGGCTCCGGCCGGCTGCCCCGGCCCACCGGCGCGGGGGCCGACGCGGTGGAGGTGACGCCGTGAACCGCCGCCGGTTCCTCGGTGCGGGCGTGGCCGTGCTCGGCGCGGGCGCCGTCGGGGCCCTCGCCGGTCCGGCGACCGCCCGGCTCCTGGCCGAGGCGCGGCCGGGCCGGCTGCTGAGCAGCGCGGTCCCGCTGCCGGCGGCGTTCCAGGTGCCGCTGCCCGTTCCGGCGGTGCTCGCCCCCGTCCGCTCCGACGCCACCGCGGACCACTACGAGCTCACCCAGCAGATCGCCCGGCTGGAGATCCTGCCCGGCCTGCGGACCGAGGCCTGGACGTACGGCGGGACCTTCCCCGGCCCGACCGTGGTGGCCCGCTCCGGCCGGGAGATGGTGGTGCGGCACCGCAACGAGCTGGCGGTGCCCACGGTGGTCCACCTCCACGGCGGCCACACGCCGGCGGAGAGCGACGGCTACCCGGTGGACCTGCTGCTCCCGGTCGGCTCGTCCGCCGACCGCTCCACCTGGGCCGCCCACGCCGACCAGTCCGGCCACGCGATGGCGGGCATGGCGGGCATGGCGGGAACGGCGGGCGCCGCGGACCGCTCCCGGACCGTCACCGGCGAGCGCACGTACGGCTACCCCTGCCGGCAGCGCGCCGCCACCCTCTGGTACCACGACCACCGGATGGGCTTCACCGGCCCCGGCGTGTGGCGTGGCCTGGCCGGCTTCCACCTGGTCCGCGACGAGGAGGAGGACGCCCTGCCGCTGCCGCGCGGCGAACGCGAGCTCCCCCTGATGCTCGCCGACCGGTCCTTCGCCGCCGACGGCTCCTTCGCCTACCCCGCCGCCGACGCGACCCTCGCCGTCCCCGGCGTCACCGAGGACTACATGAACGGTGTCCTCGGCGACGTCGTCCTGGTCAACGGCGCCCCCTGGCCGCGCGCCGAGGTCGACCGGGCGCGCTACCGGCTGCGCGTGCTCAACGCCTCCAACACGCGCCTCTACCGGCTCGAACTCGACCCGCAGCCGTCCGGCGGCGGCGCCCTGGTCCAGATCGGCGGCGACGGCGGCCTGCTGGAGCAGCCGATCGCGCACGACGCGGTCGAGATCGCGCCCGCCGAGCGCTTCGACCTGGTGGTCGACTTCTCCCGCTACCCGGCCGGCACCCAGGTCCGGCTGATGAACCGGTTCGGCAGCGGCCGGACGGAGGAGGTCATGCTCTTCGACGTCTCCTCGCGGCCGGTGCGCGACGACTCGACGGTCCCCGAACGGCTCTGCACCCTGGAGCGGCTCGACCCTGCCGCGGCCGTCACCACCCGGGTCTTCGGCTTCCGGCGCAGCCGCAACGCGGGCTGGACGATCAACAACCAGCCCTACGAGCCGGGCCGCTCGCTCGCCCGGCCTGCGCTCGGTACCACCGAGATCTGGCGGTTCTTCTCGGACGTCCACCACCCCGTCCACGTGCACCTGAACGCCTTCCAGGTGCTGTCGCGCAACGGCAAGGACCCGGGGCCGTACGACGCGGGCTGGAAGGACACCGTGGACCTGCGGCCGGCCGAGGCGGTGGAGGTGCTGGTGCGGTTCACCGACTACGCGGGGACGTACATGCTGCACTGCCACAACCTGGAGCACGAGGACATGGCGATGATGGCGGACTTCGTGGTCGAGTGACCGGCGCTGCCGTGCCGGGCGGTGGTTCTGGGCGGTGGTTCCGGGCGGTGTTCTGTCGGGTGCTGCCGTGCCGGGCGCTGCCCGTCCGGTGATGTCCTGTCCGGTGCTGCTCTGCCCGGTGCCGCTGTGCCCGGGCGGCGTGGTCGGGCACGGCCCGTTCGGCGGAGCGCGGGCGGGTGACCGGACGCCCGGCCCGCCGGGCCGCCCCGTCCGGGCGCTCCACCCGTCCGGCCCGCCCCGGCCCCGGTGCGGGCCGCCCGCTCCCGGTGCGGGACGTCCGGTCCCGACATGCCGCGTCGCCGGACGTGATCTAGCGTCGCGGGGAGGACCGCGGGAGCATCCGGGTCCTGCCGGAGGGGGAACCGCTGGACGGACGCACCGAGGAGCCGCGCATGACCAGTCCGACCGAACGCCGGCGGCGCGGCCGGGCCGCCCGCGAACGCGTACCGCGTTCCGCCCACGGCCCCTGGATCCCCGCAGCCGACCGGCCCGACCCGCTGGCCGTCCTGGCCCGGCAGGCCGAGGACCGGCTCGCCGACCTCGGCCCGATCCGCTACGGCCGGATGGCCGAGTCGCCGTTCGCCTTCCTGCGCGGCTCCGCCGCCGTCATGGCCGCCGACCTGGCGGCCGTCCCGGACACCGGGATCACGGTCCAACTCTGCGGCGACGCACATCTGTTGAACTTCGGCGTGTACGCCTCGCCGGAGCGTGCGCTGCTCTTCGACGTCAACGACTTCGACGAGACCTACCCCGGCCCGTTCGAGTGGGACGTCAAGCGTCTCGCCGCCAGCGTCGCCGTCGCCGCCCGCGACAACGGCCACAGCGAGGAGCAGGTCCGCCGGGCCGCGTTCACCGCCGCGCAGGGCTACGCCGTCGCCGTGCGCCGCCTCGCCGGGATGGGTGAACTCGACGTCTGGTACGCCCGGATCGACGCCGAGGACATCCTGCCGCTGGTCCACAAGGCCAGTCGCCGCAAGCGCGTCGAGGCCAACCTGGACAAGGCCCGCCGCCGCACCAGCCTCCAGGCCTTCGGCAAGCTCACCGAGAAGGGCGAGGACGGCCGGCGTCGGATCGTCGACGACCCGCCGCTGATCGAGCGGCTGCCGGAGGACGAGCTGCGGAAGCTCGGCAAGATCTACGGCGACTACCGGGCCACCCTCGCCGAGGACCGCCGCGTCCTGCTCGACCGGTTCCAACTGGTGGACGTCGCCCGCAAGGTGGTCGGGGTCGGCAGCGTCGGCACCCGCTGCTTCATCCTGCTGCTGTCCGGGCGGGACGAGCGCGATCCGCTGTTCCTGCAGATCAAGGAGGCGGGGCGGTCCGTGTTGGAGGACCACCTGCCCGTCTCGCGGCCGTCCGCCGAGGCCCCGGTGGTCCACGGCGGCCGCCGGGTCGTCACCGGGCAGCACCTCATGCAGGCGGCCAGCGACATCTTCCTCGGCTGGACCACCGGCCCGGCCGGGCGGCACTTCTACGGCCGCCAGCTGCGCGACATGAAGGGCTCGGCGGACGTCGCCCGGATGACGCCCGCCGATTTGCGGCAGTACGCCGACCTCTGCGGCCGCACCCTCGCCCGCGCTCACGCCCGCTCCGGTGACCGGTTCGCGGTCGCCGGCTACCTGGGCCGCTCGGACGCCTTCGCCGAGGCCATCGCCGACTTCTCGGTCCGGTACGCCGACCGGACCGCCGCCGACCACGCCGAACTGCTGGCGGCGGTCGACGCCGGCACGGTGACGGCGCACCGGGGCGTCTGAGGAGTTGGGCGTTCGACCAACGGGGCGGGGCCGCACAGTTGGGAGCCTGGCCAATAGTGGGCTTCGGGGGGGGGCTGGGTGCCCGAAGTATCGGAACGCGCCATATTGGTCAAATGACCAATATGGCGCCCGGGTGATTGGGTGTTCGACCAACGGCCAATGTGGTGACCTGGGTCGGGGTGCCGATCGGCAGGGTGTCCAGCAGTTGGCCGTCCGACCAAAGGGGCGGCGCGGGATTGGTCGTCTGACCAATAGCGCGCTCGCGAAATTGGTCACCCGGCCAACAGGGCCAACGGGCAATTGGGCACTCGACCAACGAGGCGTCCGGCCGGGATGAGCCCTCGTCCCGAGAGTTCACCGGGCCATTCCCGCCGGGGAATGGCCCGGCGGCCCCGATCCGGCTACAACTGGCTGTCGTGGACTTCCCCAGTACGCTCCGAGAGCGCCGCACCGGACGCCGTCTCAGCCAGCTCGAGCTTGCCGGTCGGGCGGGTACTACCCAGCGCCACCTCAGCTTCATGGAGTCGGGGCGGTCGGCGCCCGGGCGCGGCATGGTCGTCCGGCTCGCCGAGTCGCTCGACCTGTCGCTGCGCGAACGCAACGAGCTCCTGCTGTCGGCCGGTTATGCCCCCGTGTACGCGGAGTGCCCGCTCGACGGGCCCGAGCTGGCGCCCGTCCGGTCCGCCCTCGGTCACATCCTGGAGGGCCATCTCCCTTATCCCGCCGTGGTGGTGGACGGCCGGGGCGACATCGTCGCCGCCAACGCCGCGCTCGGACTGCTGACCGAGGGGATCGCACCGGAGCTGCTCGGCCGGGGTGCGAACGCCTACCGGCTCGCCCTTCACCCGGCCGGGCTCGCCCCGAGGATCGTCAACTTCGCGGCGTGGTCCCGGCACGTCCTGGCGGCCACCTCCCGCCTGACCGAGCTGCACGACGAACTGGCGGGTTATGTGCCGCCGTTGGACGAGTCCCCGCCCGCCCGGGATCCGTTGGGGTTCGCCGTTCCGCTCCATCTGCGCAGCCCGTACGGCGAGTTGCACCTGATGACCACGGTGACCACGTTCGCCACCGCCGTCGACGTCACGCTCGCCGAACTGCGACTGGAGGCGTTCCTGCCGGTCGACGAGCCGACGGCCGCCGCCCTGCGTGCCTATGCGGAGTTGGAGCCGGGGGATCAGAGCCCGGGGAACTGGTAGTCGGTCGCGATCCGGCCGCCCTCGTCCAGTACCAGCACCTCCACCCCGCCGCCGAGCACCTCCGCCTCGCCCGGACGCACCATCACCCAGGTGAGCTTGACGGCGTCGCCGACCCGGATCGCCTCGCCCTGCCCGCGGAAGGCGTAGCCGCCGTCGGCCACGAACTCCTGGTGCGCCCGCGCCACCCGTCGCTCCAGTGCGTCATGGCCACGCGCCTCCAGCACGGTGTCCGCGAAGCCGAGTTCGGCCGCTCGCTCGCGCATGTCCTCGGGCGGCTGGAGCAGGTGGACGCAGTCCGCCGCCCACAGCTCCTCGATCGCCCGCCGCCGCCGGTCCGGGTCGGGCTCGTTCCAGAGCGCGACGTAGCGATCGGCGATCCGCTGGGCGGTGCCGGTGCCGGTGCCGGCACCTGCGTCGGTGTCGGTGCCTGCGGCGGTGTCGGTCTTCGTGCTCATGGTGCCTTCCTCGTTCCCCTGGTGGCTCTCGCGGCTCTCCTGTGCCGCCCATCCTGGGCGGTCGACGGAGGCCCGACAATTCCCGGCGGGGAATGCCGACGGCCTCTCCGGGCCCCGTCCACCGGCGGGGGAGAGGCCCCGCCGAGTGGTGGATTGCGAACCGCGCCGCCCCCGCCGAACGGCGGTGTTCGGACACCGAACGTGCACCAACCACCCTTGGTGGAGCAGTCCTTGAGGCACGATCGGGGCGCCGTTCACCAGTCGGACATGTCTTCGACAACCTGATTTCTCGTCAGTAACATGACGATCCGCGCGGCCGTGCGGGCCGCTCTCCCCTTTGCCACCACCCACCCTCGTTCCCGGGCGGGCGGGCACCGTCCGTGCGCCGCCGCCCGTGTGGAACACGCCGCTGAAAGAGCCCCGGTGAAGAGTCCTCTCGTCCCGGCCGTCCGGCCTGCCCTCGCCTCCCTGCTCCTGCTCGGCGTCGCCGCCTGCGGGCCCGCGTCCGGTGACGGACGGGCCGCTTCGGTCACCCTCGACGTGCCTTCCGCCGTCCCGGTCGCCGCCGCCGGCGCGGCTGACCCGGCGGCCCCCGCGTCCGGTGGATCCCCGGCCGCGCACGCCTCGGCGGCCGCCACCGCCCGTCCCGCCGGCAAGGCGACCGCTCCGGCCCCCGGCGGATCCTCCACCGCCGCGCCCCCGGCCCCCTCCGCCCCGGCCGCCGCTGCCGTGGCGTCGCCGACGGGCCCCGCCCCGCTGCCGGTCACGGCCGCGCAGCCCGGTGCGCAGACGGTAGCCGTCGGCACCCCGTCGACCGACGGCTCGGCCGCCACCCCGGCAGCGGCCACCGACCTACGGCTCACCGCCTACGACCCGGCCGCCGGCACCGCCGTCCTGTCCCCGTCAGCCGCATCAGCCGCCCCCGCCGCCCCCGCCGCGTCCTCGGCTCCCGCCTCGGCTGCCGCCTCCGCTCCCGCTCCCGGCCCCGCCACGTCCTCGCCCTCCACCGTCCCCGCCCCCACCCAGGCCGTCCAGCCCGGGCGCCTGCTCGCCAGCCCGCCCACCGACGCCGCCCCTCAGGGCGCGCTCCTCGCCGTCACCGCCGTGCACCCCGGCGCCGGCAACACCCTGAGCCTCGCCACCCGCCCCGCCACCCTGCCCGAACTGCTGGGCGCCGCCGAGGCCGACGGCACGGTCCCCGTCGACCCCAGGGCGATCAAGGTCACCCCGCTGGTCAAGGACGTCACGGCCACCGTCGGCCGGGAGAACGGCACCACCAAGGCGGAGGCGTCCGGGACCCTGGAGGTCAACGCCAGGGCCCCGATCCCGCTGCCCGGCGGCGCCACCGCCGAGGCCGGCGGCGAACTCGCCCTCCACCCGACAGTGCGCTTCGCCTACCACGGCGCCGGCGTCGGCACCCCGCGCACCGCCTCCATCGGCTTCGACCTCGGCGCCCGCGCCCACTGGAAGGTCACCGGCGACTTCGCCCGCGCCACCGCCGCACCGGTCCGCGTCCCCTTCGCCAAGCTCCAGGCCAGCCCGGTGCTGACCGTCGCCGGGCTGCCGGTCGTCGTCAACCTGGCCCTCACCTGCTACCTGGAGGTCGGCGCCGACGGCCAGGTCCACGTCGAGGCCGAGCAGGAGGCGACCGGCACCTGGGCGGTCCGCGCGGACTGGACCGGCGGCGGCCGGGGCTGGACCTCCTCCGCCGACGCCCCCGACACCAAGGTGTCCCCGGTCCACGTCCGTCTCGACGGCAAGGCCTCCGTCCGCGCCACCCTCGGCACCGAGGTCAGCGTCGGCCTCTACGACGCGGTCGGCGTCGAGGCCACCGTCGCCCCCTACCTCCAGGCCAAGGCCGACGGTTCCCTCGCCGTGGACGTCCCCGGCGGCGCGCCCCGGATCCAGGGCAGCTGGGGTCTGGTCGGCGGCATCGACCTCAACGGCGCCCTCCTCGCCCACCTCAAGATCTTCGGCACCCCGCTGATCGAGGGCAGGCTCCCCCTCCCGCCCTTCCACCGCGAGTGGCCCCTCCTCACCGGAACCCTGCCCACCCCGGCGGCCCCGAAGGGCTGACCCGGATCCCCGCCGACCGAACGCCCCTCCGCCGCAGGCTCCCTGCGGCGGAGGGGCGTTCCGGGCTCGGGGATCCACGGATCCGCCGCACAGGAAGTCGGTGGCACCGACTTCCTGTGCGGGGCGGCTCGACTCGTCCCCGCACCTCCGGGGTGGGGGTGGCGGCGCCGTCCCTGGTGGCTCCCCGCCTCCGGAGGCGTTGTCAGTGGCGCGTGCCAGGATCCGGTTCATGCTGGAGATCACGGTGCGGACGGAAGACGACCGGGACCACTCCCGGCCGGACGTCGAGGCGTTGGCCGGGCTGGTGCGGCGGATCGGGGGCAGGCGGGACCGCTTTCTGGTGGTCGAGCGGATACCCGGCGAGCCCGACGTCTATGTGCAGGTGTGGCACGAGCGCGGGGGCGAGTACTCCTTCGAGTACCGGGACGGCGGCGCCGACCGGCACTTCCAGGTGAAGCTCGACGCTCCCGAGCCCGTGATCGTCGCTATGGCCGCCTGGGCCCGCCACGAGCCGGGCTGGGGCGAGGGCTTCGCCTGGGAGGCGCTGGAGCTGGAGTAGGTCCACACCTCCACGGCGCCGTCGTCGTCGCGGCACAGGCCGCGCGATCAGCCGCCGTCCGGAGCGTCGGCCCGCGTCGCCGCACCGGCGGCGGCCTGACGGAGCAGCACCGTCGGCGACGGCATGACGGCGTACCAGGTGTTCGCGCTGTCATCGGCGGCCGGGGCCCAGGCGGCCACCACCGGGAGTTCACAGTGCTCACCGGCCGCCAGCGGGGGCAGCGTCCAGGACATGCCGGGGGAGGGCCCGTAGTCCACGCCCCACGCGCCGGACGAAGACCGGTACGGCTCGTCGATCAGTGCGGCCCACCGCCGGGGCACCTCTCGCGCCTCGGCGGCCCAGCAGATCGCCTCCTCGTCGTTGCCCCCGACGGTGAGCCGGGTCTCGTCGTCCTCGACCGTGATCGCCGCCAGTGCCTGCCCTCCGTCGTACCCCCAGTCGGCACCCTCCGGGAGCGGCACCGGCAGCTCGGCCGAGAACCGCACCCGCCCGAGCGGCGCGAGGGCGTCGATCCGCCAGACCGCCGCGCGGCAGTCGGTCAGCGGTCCCCAGGTCGCGGGGTCGAGCTCGGGGTCGTGCGGGGTGAGGAGCAGCTCGACGCGAGCCTCGGGAGTGGCCCAGCGGGCGAGCAGGCGGTGACCCGGCAGTTGGAACAGCTCGTCGGGCTCCGGCGGAAGGTTCCTGGTCCCGACGGTCGTGGCGAAGGTCAGCCGGCCGAACGGCGTGTCGATGGCCGGTCGGTCGGCAACGGGCAGACGGGTGCGCGGGACGCGGGGAGCAGCATCGCCCGAGCGTACTTGCGGTGCGGCCGGCCACGATCCGCGGTAGGGCGACCTGGACGGGCCTGGCGGCGGTTCAGCTCATGGCCCAGACGGTCGGGTCGTGCGGGACGGGTGGGGAGAGCACCGGCGGGCGGGGAGCGACCGGGAGGGCGGCCGACGTGCCGGCGGTCCGGGTCACCGCGTCCTCGGTGACGCTCGGCGTGGTGCCGGGAGCCACCGGCCCGGAGCGGACGTGCGCGCTCGCCTCGTCCAGCAGGTCGATCGCGGCGCCGGGCAGGGCGTGTCCGGGGAGATATCCGTGCGCGAGCCGGGCGGCCGCCGCCAACGCCTCGTCGGTGATCACGACCTCGTGGTGGTCGACGAGCCGCTGCCGGGCGTCGCGCAGGATCTGCAGGACGTCCTCGGGCGTCGGTTCGGCCACCGGTACCGGCTGGATCCTCCGGTCGAGCCCCGAGTCCCGCTCCCACCGCCGGTGGTCGGCGGATCCGGCGGCCGCGACCACGGAGATGCCGGGCACGTCGAACACCGGCCGGAAGAAGGCCAGCGCCTCGGCCTGCCCCTCCCGGGTGCGGACGACGGAGAGGGCGTTGTCGAGGAAGAGGACGAGGCCCGAGGACCGGAGGATGTCGCCCACCAGTTCGGCCATCACCTCGGTGAAGCGCCCGTGGTGCCGGGGGTCGGTGAACAGCGCGGTGACGTCGAGGCGGAGCACGGTCCGGCCCCGGAACCGCTCGGGCACCTCGCCCCGGGCGACGGCCTGGGCGAGCCCGACCGCGACGCTGGTCTTCCCCACCCCGGGATCACCCACCAGCAGTGCGACGTTGCGGGCCCGTCGGCTGAGTACTTGGAGGACGAGATCGATGTCCGGTCGACGGCCGACCACGTCTGCGGGCCTGCCGGTCTCGGCGGACAGGCTGAGGTTCTGGCTCAGCTCGGACAGTGAGTCCGGAAGAACTGCGCGCGCAGCGATGTCCGGTCGACGGCCGACCACGTCGTCGGGCCCTCCGGTCTCGGCGGACAGGCTGAGGTTCTGGCTCAGCTCGGACGGTGGGTCGGGAAGAACTGCGCGCGCAGCGACCGGCCGTGTCATAGCGGTGATCACCTGGAGGCGTACCTGATCGCCGTTGAGCCCGAAGGACTGCAGCATCTCCATTGCTTGGCCATTGTTCGACCGCACGAGCGCAAGTAGCAGGTGTTCGGGGCCGATGCGGACGCTGCCGAGCTTCGTAGCCTCCTCGGCGGAATGGTCCAGAGCCATCTGGGCCCTGGAGCTGTATTGGAGGGGAGCGTTGACGAGGACCGGCACGTCACTGAGTCGTCCCACCCGTGTCCGGGCGCGTTCGAGTGACACCCCGAGGGCCGCGAGGGCCTGCTGGGCGGGGCTGCCCTCGTCGCGCAGGAGGGCCAGCAGCAGGTGTCCGGAGTCGATGTAGGTGTAGCCCTGCGCCCCGGCCTCTTCCTTCGCCAGGACGAGAACCCGTCGTGCAGCGGTGTTGAACCTCTCAAACCCCATGCCGCGCACCCCGCTCCAGCACCGCCAGCTCCTTCCGCGCCCGCACCGTGTGCGGGTGCTGCGTCCCCAGCACCCGGTCGCGTTCCGCGACGAGCTGCCGCAGCAGCGCCGTCGCCTCCTCCTCGGCCCCAGTCAGCGCGAGGTTGCGGGCCAGCATGTGCCGGGTGCGCAGGGTGTCCTCGTGTTCGCTGCCGAGGAGGCGGCTGCGGTCGGCCAGGAGGACCCGGAGCACGGCGATCGCCTCCGTCCGGTGGCCGGCCTCGCCGAGGTTGACGGCGAGGAACTGGCGGGTGTGCAGGGTCTCCGGGTGGTCCTTGCCGAGCAGGCGGGCGTGGACGGCGGGGAGGGGGCGCAGCAGCCGGGCGGCTTCGGCCGGGTCGCCGGCGCCGCCGACGCAGTGGGCGTGGGCGCGGCGGCAGCGCAGGGTGTCCTCGTGTTCGGCGCCGAGGAGGCGGGTCTGCTCCTCGAGTACCCCTTGGAGGGAGGCGGCGGCGCCGGCCCAGTCGCCCTCCAGGGCCTGCTGTTCGGCGGCCACCTGCCGCTCGCGCAGTGCGGGGGCGACGTTGTCGGCGTAGATCCGGTTGTGGCCGAGGGCGATCAGGTTGGCGTTCTCGGTGGTGCTGTTGAGGGGGACGGGCAGGCCCTCGGCGACCATCAGGCTGACGAGGCGCTGGTAGAGGTCGTCGATGGTGAGGTATTCCGGGCCGCCGGCCATGCCCTCGCGCAGCAGCCGGATGAGCCGTCCGGAGAAGGCGGTGTGGTCCTCGCCGGGCGGGGAGAGCGAGACCTGGTCGCGCTGGGCGGAGGTCAGCACGTAGGTGCCGGAGACTTCCAGTCGGTTGATGGTGCTGGGGCCGGCGGCCATGGTGCCGGTGACGGCGCGGCCGGAGAAGCAGCAGTCCAGCACGATGATCTTGGTGGTGGCGCGGCTGTTGAGCACGGTGCCGCGCAGCTTGTCGTACTCGATCGAGGTGAAGTCCGGGTCGCCGTACTCGCTGTCGGGCAGCGCGAGGTAGAGGTCGTGCCGGCGGCCGCCGACCAGTCCGTGGCCGGTGAAGTAGACCAGCAGCAGGTCCTCGGCGGCCCGGGCGGCCTCGCGCAGCTTCCGGCCGACCCGGCCGAGGTCGGCGTCGTCGAGGAGGACGGTGCAGTGGTCCTCCGGGACGACCCCGTGGTCCGGGTCGGTGAACACGGCCGCCAGGTCGGCCACGGTGGCCCGGACCGCCGGGAGGTCCGGCAGGTCCGGGTCCGTGTACGTGCTCGCGCCGACCAGCACGATCCGGGACCGCAAGGGGTCCGGCAGGCGCACCTCAGCCCTGCTCGGGGCCGGACGGCTCCGGGGCCTCGGGCGAAGACGCCTCCGATGCGGAGCCCTCCAGCGCAGAGCGCAGGAGGTCCTCCAGGTCCCCGGCGCGCACCCGCTTGGCGTCGAGCTCCAGCGTCCCGCCGTCGGTCCGACGGATCTTCAGACGCACGTCGCTGCGCCTGGGCTGGGCGAACCAGACCCGCAGCGAGGAGGCGAGCACCGAGAGCGCGCCGCCGGCGCCCAGGGCGACGGTGACGGCGTCCAGGACCGAGCCCATCTCCCCGGGCGCGGGCGCACGCCCGGTCAGGGTGACCCGCGTCAGGCCCGGTTCCCCCCGGAGCCAGTCCGTGAGCGACTCGGCCTCCGCGGCGGTGCCCGAACCGTTCGCCCGACCGGTCTCCCCACCGATCACGGAAATGTGCACGTCCACAGGTGCCCCCCACAAGGCTGGTTCTGGACGGAGTCGAGAGCGGTCAGTCTACTGATCCGGCCGACGGTTGAGGGGGGTTCGGATCAATGATCCGTTCGGATCAACGATCCGGACCGGGTTCCGGGACGAGCAGCCGCAGGGCGCCCGGCACGACGGTGACCTCGACCGGGAGCGGTGCCATGAACTCGCCGTCCGCGTAGGCGGTGATGCCGGGGGAGTCGATCCGCAGCGAGGCGGTGCGGTGGGTGGTGACCTCGGGGCGGGTGACGTGGGCGCCCTTGAAGAGGGTGGGGAAGAAGCGGGCGATCCGGTGCCGCGGCATGGCGTCGACGAGGGTGACGTCGAGCAGGCCGTCGGCGGGGTCGGCGTCGGGGCAGATGAGCATGCCGCCGCCGTAGCTGCTGGTGTTGCCGACGGCGGCGAGGGTGAGGTCACGGCGGATCTCGGTGCCGTCGGCGAGGGTGATCCGGAACGGCAGCGGGCGGAGGTTGGCGAACTCCACGGCGATGGCGAGGTTGTAGCGCATCCGGCCGCGCGGCCAGCGCAGCCGGTTGGTGCGGTCGCTGACCAGGGAGTCGAAGCCGCTGGCGAGGACGGAGCCGAACCAGCGGGTGGTGCCGTCGGCGGCGGTGACCCGGCCGAGGTCCACGGTGCGGAGGTGGCCGCCGGCGACGGTGTCGGCGGCGGCCTCGGGGGTGTCCCGGGGCAGGCCGTGGGCGCGGGCGTGGTCGTTGCCGGTGCCGGCGGGTATCACGCCGAGCGGGGTGTCGGTGCCGGCCACGGCCTGGAGGGCGAGGTTGATCATGCCGTCGCCGCCGACGACGACCAGGGCGTCGCAGGACGGCGAGGCGACCGCCTCCCGGGCGAGCGCGAGCGACTCCGCGGCGGAGCCGCCCGCCCGCGGGTCCACGGTGATGCCGTGGGCGCGCAGGCGGGCGGTGGCGCGGTGGGCCGCCGGTTCGGCGTGGCCGGCCGCGGCGGCCGGGTTGGTGAGGAGAACGACGCGGGCGATGGTTCTCCGGTCGGTCACGGGATCAGCTTGCCCGGGTTGAGGATGCCGGCGGGGTCGATCTCGGCCTTGACGGCGCGCAGGATGCGCACGCCGAGGTCGCCGATCTCGTCGGCCATCCAGGGGCGGTGGTCGGTGCCGACGGCGTGGTGGTGGGTGATGGTGCCGCCGGACCGGACGATGGCGTCGCCGGCGGCCCGCTTGGCGGCGCCCCACTGCTCGAGCGGCTCCTCGCCGAGGGCGGCGACCACGGTGAAGTAGAGCGAGGCGCCGGTCGGGTAGACGTGCGAGATGTGGCACAGCACCAGCGAGCCGGGCAGGGCCTCGGTCAGCGCGGTGGTGACGGCGAACCGCAGGGCGTGCAGGTCGCGCCAGCCGGCGGCGGTCTCCAGGGTCTCGCACAGCGCGCCCGCGTCGAGCAGCGAGTCGCGCAGGTACGGGGCGTTGAAGCGGCCGTGCTCCCAGGCCCGGGCGGGGGCCTCGCCGAGCGAGGTGCCGCCGGCGGCGAGCAGCGCGGCGCGGGTGAGCTGGTGGCGGGCGGCGACCTGCTCGGCGGTGCCCTCGAAGACGGTGACCGCGAGGCAGCCGCTGACGGCGGCCTCGCCGCCGATCTTCTCGGTCATGGCCAGGTTGATCATCGTCTCGGCCTCGTCGGAGAGCCGGATGACGGTCGGGCCGGTGCCCTGCTGCTCGACGGCGCGCAGCGCGGCGGCGCCGGTGGTGAAGTCGGGGAACGACCAGGCCTCGTAGGCCTTGACGGCGGGCACGGGGTGGACCCGCACCCGGACGGCGGTGATCACGCCGAGGGCGCCCTCGGAGCCGAGGAACAGCTCGCGCAGGTCGGGTCCGGCGGCGGAGGCCGGGGCGCGGCCGAGGTCGAGCACGCCGGTCGGGGTGACCACCCGCAGGCCGCGCACCATGTCGTCGAACCGTCCGTGGCCGGCCGAGTTCTGCCCGGAGGAGCGGGTGGCCGCGAAGCCGCCGATGGTGGCGAAGCGGAAGCTCTGCGGGTAGTGGCCGAGTTCGAAGCCGCGCTCGGCGAGCAGGGCCTCGGCGGCCGGGCCGGTGAGGCCGGCGCCGAGCAGGGCCTCGCCGGAGGTCTCGTCGAGGTCGAGGAGCTGGTCGAGCCGGCGCAGGTCGAGCGAGACGACGGCGGCGAACGACCCGCGTTCCGGGGCCAGTCCGCCGACGACGCTGGTGCCGCCGCCGAACGGCACGACGGCGATCCGGCGCTCGGTGCAGACGGCGAGCAGCGCGGTGATCTCGTCCTCGCCGCCGGGCAGCACGACGGCGTCGGGCGCGTCCTGCGGGTCGCGCGAGCGGCGGCGCAGCAGGTCGGGGGTGGACTTGCCGCCGGCCCGGGGGAGGCGGTCGGCGTCGGCGGTGCTGAGGTGGGCCGCGCCGACGACGGCGGCGAGGGCCGCGAGGTCGTCGGGGGTGAGGGCGGACGGCCGCAGGACGACCTCCGAGGCGTCGGGCCCGGGGGCGGCGTCGCCGGTGACACCGAGGGCGGCGGCGAGCAGGCCCTTGATGTCGGCGGACAGCTCCTTGGCGAGGGCCGGGTCGCCCCAGGCGTCCCACTTCATCGGGGGGAGCGGCAGGGTGGCCGTACCGGTGAGGGTCGCCGGTGCCGCTTGCTTCTCGGGGGTCATGCGTTACAGTTTTACATATCATGTCAAGTAGTAACGAGCCTCACGAGCCTCACGAGTCGGGCGCCGAGCGCGCCGCCGGGTCCAACGCCGGGCCTGTCGCCGGGTCTGTCGCCGGGCGCGGGATCGGGCCTGCCGCCGGGCCTGTCACCGAGCGTGCCGCCGAGCGCGGCACCGATGACGCGATCCTCGATGCCGCCGCCGAGCTGATCGTCCAACTCGGCGTGGGCCGGGCCCAGTTGGCTGAGATTGCGCGCCGCGCCGGGGTGAGCCGGCCGACCGTCTACCGGCGCTGGCCGGACGTCCGCGCCGTGATCGGCGCACTGCTCACCCGGGAGATCGCCGCCACCCGGGACACCGTCCGCCTCACCGGCACCGACCGGGGCGCGTTCGTCGACGGTGTGGTCGAGGTGGCCGTCCGGCTGCGCGACCATCCGGTGCTGGGCGCGCTGCTGCGCTCCGGCGACTCCGACACGCTCTTCGAGTACGTGGTCGACCGGATGGGCGCCAGCCAGCGCGGACTGCTGGAGGCGCTGCGGTCGGGGATCGACCAGGGACAGCTGCACGGCTCGATCCGGGCCGGGGAACCGCTCGAACTGGCCGCGATGGTGCTGCTGATCGCCCAGTCCACCGTGCAGTCGCACCGCATGGTGGCCCCGGTGCTGTCCGAGGAGGCCTGGCGGCGGGAGCTCGCCCGGGCCCTCGACGGGTACCTCGCGCCGTAACTCCCGCGCGCCCGCACCCGCACACCCGCGCCCGCGCACCCGTACCCGCACCCGCCCGCTCCCGTGGACCCGCTCCCGCGAACCGACCGCAGACCGACCGCCTCCGGAGGCCGCAGATGACCACCACCGCCGGGCCCTTCGCCGGGACCGCCCGACTCACCGCCCGCCGCCGCGAGTTGGAGCTCTCCGCGCTCGCCGACCGCCCGTCGGTCGACCTGCTGGTGATCGGCGGCGGTGTCACCGGCGCGGGGGTCGCCCTGGACGCGGCCGCGCGCGGACTGTGCGTGGCGCTGGTGGAGTCCCGCGATCTCGCCTTCGGGACCAGCCGGTGGAGCTCCAAGCTCGTCCACGGCGGTCTGCGCTACCTCGCCTCGGGCCGGATCGGGGTGGCCCGGGAGAGCGCCGTCGAGCGCGGTGTGCTGATGACCCGCACCGCCCCGCACCTGGTCCGGCCGCTGCCGCAACTCGTGCCGCTGCTGGACGGGTTGTTCCGCCCCGGCCAGGCCGCACTGGTCCGGGTCGGCTTCCACGCGGGCGACGCGCTGCGGCTGAGCGCCGGCACCCCGGGCGGTCTGCTGCCCCGGGTCCGCCGGGTCGGCGCCGACCGCGCCCGGGCCCTGGTGCCGGGTCTGCGCGGTGCGGGCCTGTCCGGTGCGCTGGTCGCCCATGACGGCCAACTCGTCGACGACGCCCGGCTGGTGGTGGCTCTGGCCCGCACCGCGGCGCAGTACGGGGCGACCGTGCTCACCCGGGTGCGCGCCGAGGAGGTCACCGGGACGGGCGCCCGGCTCGTCGACTCCCTCACCGGGGCGTCGTTCCAGCTGAACGCCCGCGCCGTCGTGAACGCCACCGGTGTGTGGGCGGGCGAGGTGGACCCGTCGATCCGGCTGCGGCCCAGCCGGGGCACCCACCTGGTGGTGGACGCGGCCGCGCTCGGCCGGCCGCTCGCCGCGCTGACCGTCCCGGTGCCCGGCTCCACCAGCCGTTTCGTCTTCGCGCTGCCGCAGCAGCTCGGCCGGGTGGCGATCGGCCTCACCGACGAGGACGCGCCCGGCCCGGTCCCCGACGAGCCGCAGCCCTCCGAGACCGAGATCGACTTCCTCCTCGACACCGTGAACGGCGCCCTGGAGACGGCGCTGACCAGGGCCGATGTACGCGGCGCGTACGCGGGGCTGCGTCCGCTGATCGACACCGGCGACGGCGCCACCGCCGACCTCTCCCGGCAGCACGCCGTCCTGGAGTCGCCGAACGGCGTGATCACCGTGGTCGGCGGCAAGCTCACCACCTACCGCCGGATGGCCGAGGACGCCGTGGACAGCGCCGTCCGGCTGCGCGGGCTGCCCGCCCGCGCCTGCTGGACGGCCCGGCTGCCGCTGGTCGGCGCGCCCAACCACCGGGACAGCCGCCCGGTGCCGGAGGGCGAGGTGGCGGCCTCGCTGCTCGCCCGGCACGGCGGCGCGGCGCAGGAGGTACTGGCGGTGGGCGAGGAACTCCTCGGCGCCGGGTACGGGGCGCCGGTCGCCGAGGGGATCGACGTCAGCCGCGCCGAGATCGCGTACGCGCTCACGCACGAGGGCGCGCTGGACGTGGCGGACGTGCTGCACCGGCGCACCCGGATCGGCCTCGTCGCGGCGGACGCCGAGCGCGCCCGGGCGGCCGTCGAGGGGATCGCGGCGAAGGCTTCGGTCTGACCGCGCCCCCGCCCGCGCCCCCGCCCGCGCCAGGGCCTGGACCGGGGCTCCGGCTCAGTGTCCGGTCCGCTCCGCCATCGGCTGCACGTCCGCACCGAGCTCCAGGGTGCAGCTGAGCGGGCGCTCCGGCGCGCCCGTCCGCTCCAGCCGGACGGCCAGCGGCTGCGGCGGCTCCTCGGCCAGCTGCGCGGCGAGCACCAGGGGGTACACCCCGTGCCCGTGGACCCGGTGGAAGGCCACTTCCTTGCCGTCCACCAGCACCTCGGTCTCGGTGATCCACCCGGACCGCACGTTCACCGTGACGGAATGCCCGCCCCGGTCGAGGTGGAAGCTGTGCCGCTGGCGCATGAGGACCTCCCGGCGACTGCCGTCGGTGCGCCCGGCCGTCCGGCGTTGAGCCCGGTCGGCCGGCGTCGAGCAGGGCCGCCCGGCGGTGCGGACGGCACGCGCCACGCTAGCCGATGACCGCCCGGACGGCCTCCGGGGAGCGAGGCGGGGGAGAATCGGGGCTCGTTCCCGGAGCCGGAGAGTGGCAGATGCACCAGTACCGCGTGGTGAGGTACTCCCCGGAGGAGCGGGAGGGGACGGCGCCCGCCTGGACGAGCATGTCGGACATCGGTGAGTCCTTCGGCGGCGTCGTGCTGACCGAGGCCGTCTACCTGGAGACGGAGGAGCGCCACCTCGCGGCCGTCCGCCGGTTCGCGGCGGCCCAGGGCGTGACGGAGCTGTGCGTCGACGACCTGGAGGTCTGCCCGGAGAGCTCGTGGTGGCAGCGCGTCGCCGAGGGCGACCGCCTGCCGCTGGACGAGGCGCTCGAACTGGTGCGGTCCGTCCTCCGGGAGGACTTCGTGTGGTGCCGTTTCTCCGGCGACGAGGGCTTCTTCGTGCACCTCGGTTACGACTACTACCTGTACATCGGTCTCACCCGCGCGCCGGAGCCGGCTGTAACGGAGACCCGGCGGTCCGGCCTGCACGTCGACCTGTTCGAGTCGCCGTACCTGGACCTGGACTGAGTCGCCGTACCTCGGCCTCGACCTGTGCCGAGCCGCCGTACCTCGGCCTCGACCTGTGCCGAGCCGCCGGATCCTCGGCCCCGGCGGCTCGGCGGCCGGGGCTCAGGCCAGCCGGCCGCCGCCGTCCACGTGCAGGACGGTGCCGGTGACGAAGGGGCTGGTCATGGCGAACCGGACGGCGCGGACGAGGTCCTCGACGGTGCCGGTGCGGCGGGCCGGGTTGCGCTCGGCGACGGAGCGCAGGAAGGCGGCCTTGTCGGGCCCCAGGCCGTCCCAGGCGCCGGTGTCGACGATGCCGGGGGAGACGGCGTTGACCCGGACCGGGGCGATCTCGACCGCGAGGGCCTGGACGAGGAAGGCCAGCGCGCCGTTGGTGGTCGCCATCACGGTGCGGGCGGGGGCCGGGCGCCAGGCGGCGACCCCGGAGAAGAAGGTGAAGGAGGCGCCGTCGGGGGTGTCCGTGGCGGCCTGCGGCGCGAGGTGCTTGGCGAGCAGCAGCGGTCCGTAGACCTTGGCGGCGAAAGCCCGGTGGATGTCGGCGAGTTCGAGTTCGGCGAGCGGGCCGTTGGCGGGCATGGCGGCGGTGGAGACCAGGTGGTCGAAGCGGCCGGTGGCGGCCGCGAGGGCGGCGACGGACGCCTCGTCGGCGAGGTCGACGTGCACGGTCCGTGCGGGGCCGGGCAGTTCGCCGGCCGTCCACTCCAGCTTGCGCGGGTCGGGGCCGGCGAGGACGAGTTCGGCGCCGGCGGCGGAGGCGGCATGGGCGAGGGCGCGGCCGGTGCGGGAGCCCGCGCCGATCACGACGACGCGGCGGGAGGCGAGCGGAAGAGTGCTGTCGGTCATGGGGCAAGCCTGTTCCGACCAGGGGTGATGCGTCCAAGGCTTGTTTTCGAAGAAATCCATAAACTGGCTGCATGACCACGCTCCGACAGTTCGAGTACCTGGTGACCGTCGTCGACACCGGCTCCTTCACCCGTGCCGCCGAGCTGCTGCACGTCACCCAGCCGGCGCTCTCGCACCAGGTGCGGGCGCTGGAGAAGGCCGTCGGCGGTCCGCTGCTGGAGCGGCTGCCGCGGGCGGTGCGGCCCACACCGATGGGGCGCGCGGTGCTGCCGCACGCGCGGGCGGCGCTGGCCGACGCCGAGCGGTTGCGGGCAGCCGCCCTGAGCGCGGCCGGACTGGCGGGCGGGGAGCTGGAGTTGGCGACGGTGTACTCGGTGAGCCTGGGCCTGCTGCCGCCGGTGCTGCGGGCCTGGCGGGCGGCGCACCCGGAGGTGCGGATCCGGCTGCGGGAGTTCGCGCACACCGAGGACCTCCGGGCGGCGATGGCGGCGGGGCAGGCGGACGTGGCGGTGGGGCCGTTGCCGACGGGCTGGGAGGGGCCGATCCGGGAGCTGGGGACGGAGGAGTTCGTCCTGGTGCTCCCGGCCGACGGGCCGACCGGGCCGGAGGAGCCGGGCGGGGCAGCCGGTCCGGCCGGGACGACGGGGCCGGACGGCGCCCCGGTGCCGCTGGCGGCGCTGGCCGGGCGCGACTGGGTGCACTACGCGCCCGGCAACGGCCTGGCGGACGTGGTGGACGCGGCCTGCGCCGAGGCCGGGTTCCGCCCGGGGGTGGCGGTGCGCACCGAGCAGACGGCGGCGGCGCCGCTGCTCGCGGCGGCCGGGCTGGGCCCGGCGCTGGTGCCCGCGAACATCGTGCCGCCCGGTTTCGACGGGCTGGTGCGCCGGCCCGAACCGCCGGTGCGGCGGCCGCTGGTGGCCTACACCAGGACCAGGCCGGACGCGCTGACGACGGCGTTCGTCGAACTGCTGGCCCGGCGGGTCCGGCTGCTGCCCGACGGGGCGAGCGGTGGGGCCGGCGGTGGGGCGGTCGGATCGGCGGATGTCTCGGCCGACGGATTCTCGTGATCTCTACAGTGCTGTAGATTCGTTTGGCAGGGAGAGCAACCGAGGAGGGCAATCGTGGGAGTTTCGCTGGCCAAGGGCGGCAACGTCTCGCTGACCAAGGAGGCGCCGGGCCTGACGGCCGTCATCGTCGGACTCGGCTGGGACGTCCGTACCACCACCGGCGCCGACTACGACCTGGACGCGAGCGCGCTGCTCTGCAACGCGCACGGCAAGGTGGTCTCGGACCAGCACTTCGTCTTCTTCAACAACCTGCGCAGCCCGGACGGTTCGGTCGAGCACAGCGGCGACAACCTGACCGGTGGCGGCGACGGCGACGACGAGCAGATCAAGGTCGACCTGGCCGGTGTCCCGGCCGACGTGGCCAAGGTGGTCTTCCCGGTGTCGATCTACGACGCCGACGCCCGGTTCCAGAGCTTCGGCCAGGTGCGCAACGCCTTCATCCGGATCGTCAACCAGGCCAACGGCCAGGAGCTGGCCCGGTACGACCTCACCGAGGACGCCTCCACCGAGACGGCGATGGTCTTCGGCGAGCTGTACCGCAACGGTGCCGAGTGGAAGTTCCGCGCGATCGGCCAGGGCTACGCCTCCGGCCTGCGCGGCATCGCGACGGACTACGGCGTCAACGTCTGACGGCGTGCGCCCGGGATGCCGCCGCGCACCCGAACGGGCCACGTGACCAGGCTTTCTCAACGGGCCACGTGAACGGGCCATTTGAACGGGCCGTTTGAACGGGCCACTCGAACGGGCCACCGGGCGGTCGACTGAGCGGGTCGCCGCCCGGTGGCCGACTGCCCGGTCAGCGCCCCTCCGCCCCCGGCGGATTCGGCTTCCGCTCCAGCGCCAGCCCGCCGAAGCCGCCCGAGGCGCCCAGCTGGTCGCGCCACCACGCGGCCATCGCCGGCCCGTCCACGGCCGACCAGTCCGGCGCCCCGGTGACCTGCGCCCGCCCGAGCCGGCGGCTGAGCTCCACCAGCGCCCGCCCCGCCGCGCCGCGCTCGCGGTCGTAGCCGGGCAGCAGGTCGGCCCAGTCCTCCGCCGCCCGCCAGGCGTCCTCGAAGGCGCAGGCGTCCTGCAGCGCCTTCGCCGCACCGCTGGTCGTGTGCGGGCGGACGAGGGTCGCGGCGTCCCCGGCGAGCAGCAGGCGGCCGGCGGTGCGGCGCGGGGTCTCCAGGTCGTGGATCGGCTGGAGCAGGATCCGCTCGACGGGCGTCAGGTCGACCACGCCGGCCCAGTACGGCGGCAGGACGCGCTCCGCGAGCGCGGACAGTTCGCCGCGGCGGGCGGCGTCCAGCGAGCCGACCGCGAAGCCGAGCGGGTCGGTGCCGCCGGCGGTCCGCAGCCAGTCGGGTGCGGGGGCGTAGAAGACCCAGTTCACCAGGGTGGTGCCGGGGGTCAGGCCCGGGATCCGGTAGAGCACGACCTGTCCGCCGGGGTAGCAGGCGGTGATCACCTCCGCCTCGGGCCAGTGGGCCGCGCCGCCCGGGAGCCGGTCGAGCAACCGGGCGTCGAAGCTGCCGCGCCAGGCGACGTACCCGGCGTACTCGGCCCGGGCCTCCGGGCAGACGGCGGCGCGCACCACCGACCGGTGGCCGTCGGCGCCCACCACCAGGTCGAAGGGCTCGCGCCCGCCGGCCGCCGTCTCCACCCAGGCCGGCCCGGCGAGGTCGGTGCCGCCGGCCGCCGTGACGGCCGTCCCGGGGCGGAACTCCACCCGGTCGGGGGTGCGTTCGCGCAGCCCCTGCCACAGCACGCCCCAGTGGAACGAGTGCATGGCCATCGGCTGCACCCACAGCACCCGCCCGCGCGGAGGGCCCGCCGGGTCCTTGGCCACCCAGTGCCGGGTGGTGAGCGGATGGTGGCGGATGCCGTCGTCCAGGTGGCCGGCCAGGACCAGTTCGTCGTAGCGGTCCAGCAGGACGCACAGGCCCACCCCGCGGTCCTCCAGATGTCCCGGGCTGCGCTCCAGCACGGTGACCCGCTCGGCCCCGCCCCGGGCCGCCGCCCGTGCGAACGCACTGCCCGCGATGCTGCCGCCGACCACGGCGACCGATCCACCCCGCACGACCCCTCCCCCTCCTCGCCGGGGCGCCCGCCGCCCCGTCCGTCGTCCCGTCGACCATACGCCGTGGACTGACGGTCCGTCAGCGGAGTGTCCGAGGTGTTCCCTGGATCACCTATGCAACTGGTTGCATAGCCGGCTCGGGCTCGCCTACCGTGTGGTGGCCGACCACGCCCGCAGCCCCGGACCTCCGCGCTCGGACCTCCGCCCCCGGACGGCCGTCCCCGGACCACCGCCCCGCCCGCCCCCGCCAGGAGAAGCCGCGATGACGACGACCGCCAGCACCCCGCCGCCGCCCTACCCGCACCTGCTGCGCCCGCTCGACCTCGGTTTCACCACCCTCCCCAACCGCGTGATCATGGGCTCCATGCACGTCGGCCTGGAGGAGGCCGAGAACGGCTTCGAGCGGATGGCCGCCTTCTACGCCGAACGCGCCCGCGGCGGTGTCGGCCTCATCGTCACCGGCGGCATCGCCCCCAACGAGGCCGGGCGCCCCTGGGACGGCGGCGCCAAGCTCACCACCGAGGAGGAGGCGGACCGGCACCGCGTCGTCACCGACGCCGTGCACGCCGCCGGCGGCCGGATCGCCCTCCAGATCCTGCACTTCGGCCGCTACGCCTACCACCCCGCCCTGGTCGCCCCCAGCGCCGTGCAGGCCCCGATCAGCCCGTTCCCGCCCCGCGCCCTCACCGCCGACGAGGTCGAGGCCACCGTCGACGACTTCGCCCGCTGCGCCGAACTCGCCCGCCGGGCCGGCTACGACGGCGTCGAGATCATGGGTTCCGAGGGCTACCTGATCAACGAGTTCGTCGCCGCCGCCACCAACCACCGCGAGGACGAGTGGGGAGGCACCTACGAGAACCGGATGCGCTTCCCGGTCGAGATCGTCCGCCGGGTCCGGGAACGGGTCGGACCGGACTTCATCCTGATCTACCGGCTCTCCATGCTCGACCTCGTCCCCGGCGGCTCCACCCTGGACGAGGTGGTCACGCTCGCCAAGGCGGTCGAGGCGGCCGGCGCCACCATCATCAACACCGGCATCGGCTGGCACGAGGCGCGCATC
This sequence comes from Streptomyces sp. TLI_053, assembly GCF_900105395.1. Taxonomy (NCBI): domain Bacteria; kingdom Bacillati; phylum Actinomycetota; class Actinomycetes; order Kitasatosporales; family Streptomycetaceae; genus Streptomyces; species Streptomyces sp. TLI_053. Next base: position 2,719,112 of record NZ_LT629775.1, on the reverse strand, counting down.
CCCACCATCGCCACCTCGGTGCCGCGCGGCGCCTGGGCCTGGGTGACCGAGCGGGTCATGGGCTCGGTGTCCGTGCCGCTGGTCGCCACCAACCGGATCAACACCCCCGAGCTGGCCGAGCGGCTGCTCGCCGAGGGCTGCGCCGACCTGGTCTCGCTCGCCCGCCCGCTGCTCGCCGACCCGGACTTCGTCGCCAAGGCCGCGGCGGGCCGCCCCGAGGCCGTCAACACCTGCATCGGGTGCAACCAGGCCTGCCTCGACCACACCTTCAGCGGGAGGATCACCTCCTGCCTGGTCAACCCGCGGGCCTGCCACGAGACCGAGCTGGTGCTCGCCCCGACCCGGCGGGCCAAGCGGATCGGCGTCGTCGGGGCCGGACCGGCCGGTCTCGCCTGCGCCGTCACCGCCGCCGAGCGCGGCCACCGGGTCACCCTGTTCGACGCCGCCGCCGTCATCGGCGGGCAGCTCGACATCGCCCGCCGGATCCCCGGCAAGGAGGAGTTCGCGGAGACCCTGCGCTACTACCGCCACCGGCTGGAGGACCTCGGCGTGGAGCAGCGGCTCGGCCGCGCGGTCGACGCGGCCGAACTCGCCGCCGAGGGCTTCGACGAGGTCGTGCTCGCCACCGGGGTCAGCCCGCGCGTCCCCGGCCCCGCCGACCTGCCGGGCGTCGACCACCCCAGCGTGCTCGGCTACCTCGACGTGCTGCGCGACGGCGCCGCCGTCGGCGAGCGGGTCGCCGTCCTCGGCGCGGGCGGCATCGGCTTCGACGTCGCGGAGTTCCTCACCGACGCGGGCGACGCGCCGAGCCTCGACCCGGCCGTGCACCGCCGGCACTGGGGCATCGACGGGGACTACCGCGAGCGCGGCGGCCTCGCCCGTCCCGAGCGGCCCGAGCCGCCGCGCCGGGTCCACCTGTTCCAGCGCCGCACCAGCAAGGTCGGCGCCGGGCTGGGGAAGACCACCGGCTGGATCCACCGCACCGAGCTCAAGCACCGCGGCGTCGTCATGGTCGCCGGCGCGGGCTACGACCGGATCGACGACGCGGGCCTGCACTTCACCGTCGACGGCGAGCCGCAGCTGCTGCCGGTCGACACCGTGGTGCTGTGCACCGGCCAGGAACCGCGCCGCGACCTCGACGCCGCCCTGCGCGCCCTGGGTGTCGCCCCGCACCTGATCGGCGGCGCCGACGAGGCGGCCGAACTCGACGCCAAGCGCGCGGTCAAGCAGGGCACCGAGCTCGCCGCCGCGCTCTGACGCGGGGGCGGCCGCCCTCCGACGCCGGGGCGCCGCCGCCGCGGCCACTGCCCTCGGGCCGATGCGCACGACCTGCCGCCGCCCGCCCCGCACGAGCCCGTACCGGCCGTGCGGGGCGCGGCCTAGGATCGGTGCCATGTCGCTGCCGCACGCCATCCTCACCGCCCTGCTGGAGCGGCCCTCCTCGGGGCTGGAGCTGACCCGGCGGTTCGACAGGTCGATCGGCTTCTTCTGGTCCGCGACCCACCAGCAGATCTACCGCGAGCTGGGCCGTCTGGAGACCACCGGGCTGATCCGGGCGCTCCCGCAGGCCGGTCCGGTGCGCGGGCAGAAGAAGGAGTACGAGGTGCTGCCCGCCGGCCGCGCCGAACTGGCGCGGTGGACGGCCGCCGCCGAGGACCCCCGGCCGATCCGCGACCCGCTGCTGCTGCGGCTGCGCGCCGCCGCCGTGGTCGGCACGGCCGGGCTCGACGCCGAGCTGCGCCGCCATCTCGACCTGCACCGGGCGCAGTTGGCCCACTACGAGGCGATCGGGCGGCGCGACTTCCCGGCGGGGGAGGAGGGCGGGGGCGAGCCGCTCCAGCACGCGGTCCTGCGGGCCGGGGTCGGGCTGGAGTCCTTCTGGGTGCGGTGGCTCGCGGAGACCGTCGAGAGCCTGCCGCCGGCACCGGCACCGGCACCGACCCCGGCACCGGGCCCGCAGCCGGCCGAGTGGTCGGAAAACCCCTCCTGACCTGTGCCTTCGTGCTCCGGGCGGGCGCTCCCCGGGGGCCGGTGGGACACTGGACGCCTGTCCCTGCCCGACCTCATCGATCGGGGGCCCGTATGTCCCTCCCGAGGCATTTCCGCGCGTTCACCGCGGCGGCCGTCGCCACCGTGCTCACCCTCGGCACCGCCCAGCTCGCGGCGGGAGCGCCGACCGCCCCCGCATCCGCACCCGCCCTCGCCCCCGCATCGGCCGTCACGGCGTCGGCACCTCTGCTGCCGACCGACGGGCAGCTCCGGGCAGCCCTGCTGAGCGCCGCCGAACTCGGCCCCGACTTCACCGAGGTCCCGGTGGACCCGAACCCCTCGGCGGGCACCGACGCCTCCCCGGTGGCCGGCTGTGACGCCCTGCGCGCGCTGCTGAACCGGAACCCGTCCGGCGGCTCCGCCCAGGGGCCGCACCAGGAGGTGCAGTTCGACGGTCCGGACGGCAACCCGATGATCACCGAGTCCCTCAGCGCCGAGGAGGCGGCCCGGCTGGACGCCGACTTCGCCACCGTCGGCTCCGCGTTCGCCGACTGCCACAGCATCACCTTCACCGACAACACCGGTGCGGCCGTGACCTTCTCGGTCACCCCGATCGCCCTCGGCGACCGCGCCGGGGCCCCGGCCGTCCGCCTCGACGGCGACCTCGCCGGCGTCCGGCTCAACGGCTACCTCGGCATCGAGCGCCTGGGCGAGGTCGCCCTCGCCTACGGGTACTTCCAGCGGGAGTCCGACGACTCCCGGCTCGCCTCGCTCTACTACCGCGCGGCCGTCGCCAAGGCCGAACGCACCCTGGGCGTCCAGGCGGGCGCCACCGCCGCCCCGGGCGCAGCGGTCTGACCTCCGGCGCGGGCCCCGGCGCACCCCGCCGGGGCCCGCGCCGGGGTCGCGCCGGGGGCCGTGCCGCCGGGGTCAGCGCACCGCCCAGGTCTGCCAGGCGTTGTCGAGGCAGGTCCACATGTTGGCGGTGCGCTCGCTGCCGACGCCGGAGGCGTAGTCGTTCAGGCACTGGCCGGTCGCCGGGTGCCGGAGCACGACCGCGCCGGGGCCCTTCGGGACGATCTCCCAGCGCTGGCCGGCCGCACCGGTGCACGCCCGCTGGAGGACGATGCTGCCGGGGTGCGCGCCGGTCGGCTCGAGACAGAGCCCGGACCGCTGCACCCGGATCTCGGTGTTCCCGTCGGCGGAGTCGGTGTCGGTCCAGAACCGCTGGTTCGAGGCGTTCTTGCAGTCGAACTCCTGGAGCAGCGCGCCGTCCGCGGTGGAGTTGCCCCGGATGTCGAGGCACTTGCCCACCGCGACATTGGCGTAGCCGTGCAGGACCGGCGCCGCCTGCGCGGGCGCGGCCAGCACGGTGGCGGCGGCGAGCACCGACCCGGCGACGACGACGGAGCGGGCGGTGGAGCGGGCGGTGGACTGGCGGCTGGATCGCATGATCGGTGCACTCCCGGTCTGGTGGTCCGGACGTCCCGGCCGGGACGCCCCGGCCGCCAGTGTCGGCGTCCGGAAGCGTCCGGTCCAAGACCCTTCGGGTGCCATCGAATTCGGGCGTCGCAATGTCCGTGGTGTGCCACGAACCGGTCAGAGCCGGGCAACGTGCCCGTCCGGCCGGGCGGGGGCACATACGGTGTAAGTACGGGCGCGGCGGGGCCGGTCACCCGATCGGGGGACGGGGACCGGACCACCACCACCGCTGCGCCTCGCCGGGGAAGCCGACGGAAGGACCGGATTGCTGCGTATCCGCTTCACCCACGACGACCTGACCAGGGTACGGATCGCGCGGGCACCCGACCCGCTCACGGAGACCGTACTGAGCCTGTCGCTGGTGCAGGCCCGCGACGTGGGCGGCGTGGCCCTGGAGGGGTGGCGCAGCATGACCCGCAAACGCCTGCGCCCCGAACTGCGGGTGCTGTTCGAACTGGCCACGGCGGCGGGCGTGACGGAGGCGCCGGAGGCGTTCCTGCACGCCGGCACCGGCAGCCTGACGGACAGCCTGGAGCAGACCTGGTCACTGCCACGGCAGTTGTGGGCGGCGGACCTGGCCGCCCTGGAGTACCTGCGTCCGACGGTGCCGCGCTGGGTCCGCGAGCTGCACCGCGGCGACCGGGAGTGGCGTGGCCTGGTCCGGCGCAGGCTCCGCGAGTACCACGCCTTCGCGGTGGCGCCCTACTGGTCGCAGCTGCTGGCCGCCAACCACACCGAGCGCGCCGCGCGGGCGATGGCCGCCGTCGACACCGGCCTGGACGGCCTGCTCGGCACCCTGCACCCGGACGTCCGCTGGGAGTCACCGGTGCTGTCGGTGCCCTGTCCGGTCGACGCCGACCTGAACCTGCGGGGCGCCGGGATCCTCCTGGTGCCCACCTTCTTCTGGCCGGAGCCGCTCGTCCTGACGGACAACCGGGGCCCCGACCACCCGGTGGTGCTGCACTACCCGCTGGCCCGCGACCTGGCCACCTACCGGACGGTCTGGGCGGCCGCCGCCTCGGCGGAGCCCGACGGGGCGCTCGTCGCGCTGCTCGGCGCCACCCGCGCCCGCACCCTCCGTGCGGTCGCCGACCCGGCGGGCACGGCCGAGCTCGCGCGCCGCACCGGCACCTCGCCCGCCACCGCGAGCCACCACGCCTCAGTGCTGCGTTCCGCCGGTCTGCTGACCACCGAACGCTCCGGTCCGGGGGTGCGCCATGTGCTGACCCCGCTGGGTCAGGCGCTGCTGGAGGACCGCCCGGTCCCGCCCGCCCCGGGGCCCAGGGCGCTCTGACCGCGTCCGGCCCGCGGGTCTGCCGGTCACCGAACGCTCCGGCCCGGGGGTGTGCAGCGTGCCGGCCCACCCGGTCGGGCCCCCACCGACGACCGCCCGCCCCGGGGCTCGGCCACCTCGCCCCCTCCCGGGGCGCCCCTCGGCGGGACGGCCGCCGTCGGTAGTCCGACGGTTCGCATCGACAGCGGGGGAGAAGGCGGCGGGAGGGGGGAGAAAGCGGTGGGGAGCACGGCCGACGGGGGCCCCGGGGCCCCGGCCCTGGGCGGGCCCGGGTCCGCCCGGGCGGTCCACCTGCCGGGGGACCCGACCCCGGTGGCCGACCCCGTGCGCGGCCCGGTGCGCGGCTGTACGGCGGCGATCGGCGGGTTCCTCGGCGAACTGCTCGGGGAGCTGGTGCTCGGCACGCTGTTCGCGCTGCTGACCACGGCCTCCCTCGCCGGTGTCTTCGTATTGGCCGAACTCGTCCACCGCCGGGACCCGTTGCTCGCCCGCGCGATGGGCGCGGCCGCCGTCCTGCTGCTGTTCCTCGGCGTGCGCCAGCTGCGCCGCCCGAGGGAACAGCGGGGTCGCGTCGGCCGGATCCTGGCCGCGGGGACGGCCGGTCTCGGGGTCTGGCTGCTGGCTTGCGTCGGCTACGCCTCGCTGCGCGAGGCCCTGGATCTCGCGACCTTCTGACGCGGCCGACCTCCGGCGCGTGCGGTCTGCCGTCGTGGCCGGTCCCCCGGGGCGCCGGCCGACCCCTGTGCGGCCGGCGCCCCGGGGGACCGGAGTCAGCGCCGGTGGAGCGCGAGGCCGGTGGCGCCGGGGCGCTCCAGGCCCTCGTGGAGGCGCATGTCGCGCGCGTAGTCGCCACCGTCGAGGCGGCGGAACGGGACCGGTTCCTCGGTGAACAGGGCGTCCAGGCGCTGTCCGTAGGCCTCCGCGGCGGCCTCGAACTCCTCGGCCGACAGGCCTTCCGACCGGTAGACGGCGAACGGTTCGAGGGCCGCGATGCCGCTGAACCAGAACACCCCGTGCTGCAGCGGGAACAGCAGGTCCGTGAGCGGCCCGTGCGCGCCCCGGTCGGTGAACGCCGACTCGCGGCCCCCGACGCTCACCGCGAGCAGGCCGCGCTTGCCGCCCAACGCGCCCTCGCTGTACGGCGGGGGGACGTCCGGGCCGTGCGCGAAGCCGAAGGTGAGCACCCGGTCGATCCAGCCCTTGAGGATCGCGGGCGCCGAGAACCACCACAGCGGGAACTGGAACACCACCGCGTCCGCCCGGCGCAGCTTCTCCTGCTCGGCGGCGATGTCGGCCGAGAGCCGCCCGGTGCGGGTGGCCCCGTCCTGGGCGGCGAGCACCCCGAGGCGGGCGTCCGCCGGGTGGTCGGGGAAGTCGTCGGCGTCGAGGGCGGCGTGCCACTTCATCGCGTACAGGTCGGAGACCTCCACCTCGTGCCCGGCGGCGCGCAGCCGGGCGACCGCGAAGTCGCCCAGCGCGGCGGTGAGCGAGCGGGGTTCGGGGTGGGCGGTGACGACCAGGACGCGCCGGGGCCGCTGCTGCGGGGTGTGGTTGCTCATGGCTCCACCCTCGCCGGGGCCGAGAGCCGCAGCCAGTTCCCTGCCGGTCCGGCGGACTCCGGATCCTGGTAATGCGAGGGCCACCATACTGGAGCGTATGGAGACCACCGCCGCCGCTCGTTCCGCCGTTCCCCGCCCCGCGCTGGGGGAGTTCCTGCGGGCCCGCCGGGCCCGGGTCGCGCCCGAGCTGGTCGGGCTGACGGCCGGCGGACGGCGGCGGGTGCGCGGGCTGCGCCGGGAGGAGCTGGCGCAGTTGGCCGGGATCAGTGTCGACTACTACGTCCGGCTGGAACAGGGGCGGTCCACCCAGCCGTCCTTCGAGGTGCTGGAGGCACTGGCCCGGATCCTGGGTCTGTCGGCGGCCGAGCGCCGCCATCTGGACACCCTGGCCGGCTCCCGTCGGCTGCCGCCGCCGGCGCCCCGGGTGAGTCCGCTGCTGCGCGGCATGCTGGACGCGCTGGGCGCGGGGATGCCGGCCTTCGTGACCGACCACCGTCTGGACGTGGTGGCCTGGAACCCGCTGGGTGCCGAACTCATGGGCGGCCTGCGGGAGTCGGGGGGACGGCGGGACCGCAACCAGGCCCGGTTCCTGTTCCTGGACCCGGCCGCGCGCACCGTCCACCCGGAGTGGTCGGACCGCGCCACCGAGGCGGTCGGCCAGCTGCGGGCCTCGGCGGGCACCTGGCCGGACGACGCGGAGCTGACCGGTCTGATCGCCGAACTGTCGGCGGCGAGCCCGGAGTTCCGCCGGATCTGGGACTCAGGTGAGGTGATGAACTGCACCTCGGGCCACAAGCGGCTGCACCACCCGGTCACCGGGACTCTCGAGCTGGACTTCGAGGCCCTGCACGTGCCGGCCGGGCCGGGCGAGACCGGTCTCGTGGTGCACGTCTTCTCGGCGGGGCCGGACGCGGCCGCCGCGGCGGCCCTGGCCCGGCTCGGCGGCGCGGTGGACGAGGCGTGAGCAGGATCCGCGGTCCACGGTGAACGCGACGGCGGCCACGGTGGCACCGGCACCGGCAACGGCAGTGGCAACGGTGATCGGTGACCGACCACGGTGATCGGTGACCGGCCACGGTGATCCACCGCCCGCCCGCGCCGGCGCTACGGTGAATCCGGCAGATCGATCACGACTTGATCCGGGCCCTCTCTCCGGCCGCGCCGACCGCGCCGGTCGGGCCCCGCGGCCGGTCGGCCGGGTGGCGCGGCCGGGCCCGGTGGTGCGGAGGGTGCCGCCCGGTACCGCGCGACATCGCATGACGTCGGACGATGCGGGAGGGACCGGACGCCCCCCGTGGCGCGCCCGGCACGGCCGGCGCCGGGGCCGGTCGCGGGCCGTCGGGCCGGGTCCGGATTCCGCCGCCCGGTGGCTGGTGAGTTTCGGCCAGATGTCGTAAACCATGCACCATGGTGGTTGTCCGAGATTTATCGTAGCCTCGGCACGCTCGCACCTCGGTAACGCCGGGCTGTGGTCGGCCGGCGCCCCTCGGGAGGGAGCACTATCAGACAGGCATGAACGGGGGGCATCGGAATCGTGCCTTGCGCGCCGGGTCGCTGTGAACATCGTGGACCCGGGCGTCGCAGGAAGCGGGGGATTCCGGGCCGACAACCTGCCCGTGAGGGCGGACCACCGGGCCCGAGGACTCGACGGCGAACTGCTGCGACCGACGGACATACAGCGTCGGGCCGCGCCGGTCGCACATCCACGAGCGAATTCATGAGCGATTCCGAACGTTTCCGTGTGCCTTTGCGACGACTTTATGAGCCGTGCACAGAAGGGGGAATGTAGAATGCGCAGAGTAGGCTACTTACACACCCGGTGCCAAGTTCTGGAAAGAGGGATCGGCGGTACGGGATCCCCGAAATGAGCGGGGCTCCTCGCCGTGGTCACGACGCACCCGGAATTCTCGCGGGGATGTACCGGCACCGAGGCGCGGGCCTGCTGCACCTCCAGGCCGAGCAGGACGGCGAGCGCCTCGTCGCCTCCATGCCCCTCCCGGACCCCTTCGACCTCGACCGCCTGGTCGGGAACCTCGCGGAGGCCAGCGGCCGGCACATCGTGCTGCGCCCGATCCCGGCGTCCCAGCTGACCGGGCTCGACGGCACCTGCGGACTGCTGGTGAAGCACGACACCCGCCCGGTCGACCTGATCCTCCACCGCGAGGGCCGGTCGCTCTCCCACGAGGTGGAGCTGAAGGTCCATCAGCTGGTGCACCTGTGGGCCGGCGACGGCGCCGGGCTGGTCGGCCCGCCCGACGTCCTGCGGGCGCGCGGGATGGCGCCGGTCGGAGGGATCCCGGCGACGGCCAGGTCCCTGAAGCGGGACGCCTTCATCGAGCTGCGCGCCGACCACGCCGCCCGGTTGATCAGCCGGCGGCGCGAGCACGGAGCGGCATCGGGGGCCGAGCACCGCGCGCCCCCGGGGGCGGACCGCCGCCCCGCCGCCGGGACGGACCGCCTCGCGTCCTCCGGGGCCGACCGCCGCACCGCGTCCGGCGCCGGGGCGGAGCCCCTCGGCCGGGAGGCCCGGCAGCCGGCGGCCGAGCGCCTCACTCCGGGTGTCCGTTCCCGTCCTGTGCCAAGATCTCCGCCATCGTCCCGCTGATGAAGTCCCGGAGCTGGTCCCAGGATTCCTTCGGCAGGTCCTGGCCCGCGCCGCGCGCGGCCATCACGGTGAACCTGTCGCGCACGGCCCGGGTGGACAGGATCAGCGCGTCCACCTCCGGATCGTCCTGACGGAAGTAGACCGGCGGCACGTCGAGGGCGAGCGCCAGGGCGTCGAGCGCCGCGTCCGGCGGCTCGGCGACCCCGCCGGCCCGCAGCGAGCGGACCAGCTCCTCGGTGAGCGCCCCGGAGCCGCTCCGGCGGTTCCCCTCGGCCGCGAGGTGCGCGTCCGAGGGCGCGACCCCGCCGTACACCTCGGTGCGCAGCGACTCCAGCTTCCGCGCCACCCGGGCGCCCTCGGCCGAGGCTTCCGGTGCGGGTTCCTCGGCCTGGCCGAAGGAGCGCCGCTGCGCCGCGAGCAGCTCGGCCCGGGTCACCCCGTACGCGGCGGCCAGTGCCGTCACCGCCTGCTCGGAGAGCGGTCGCCTGCCCTGTTCGGCGGCCCGCACCGGCATGGGGGAGGCGGTGTTGGTGTGGCGCGCGGTGTCCGCCTGGGTCATCCCGGCATCGCACCTCAGGTCGGCGAGATTCGGTGCTCCGCCGCGTGGAAAGAGCTCGTCCAGGTCGGTGTCCAGGAATGCGGCAATCGTCGGCAATCGCTCCGGCGGGGGAGCTGCCAGGCCGTTCTCCCAGCGATAGACGGCGTTCACTTTCACATGAAGCCCGGCCGCCAGTGTGGCCTGCGACATTCCTTTGACGACGCGGAGGTTGCGCAGCTTATTGCCGTCGAACAAGCGGTCGGGCACGGGCATACTCCACTGGATGGGGTCTGAAAGAATGATAGTGCCCAGGCAGCGGAAGATCCCGACATCCGGGGCATCGGCATGAGCTCGTGACCGCGGCCGGAGTTCTGTGCGGCCGGCGGAGGCTTCGACCGGCCAATGCCAAGTGTCCGTTTTATTGGCTTTCAATGCCATTTATGAGTATTTGATACACACCTTTGCGCGCTGCGAGTCGGGCGTCGGATCACTCGAAGGTGATCCGCAAGCTTGACCGGATCGCTGGAAGTAGATAAATTCTACTTCGAGTGATCGAGGGGGCGGGGCTCGACGGCGTCCCTTTCCCGTGCTCCGGCATGTCGTGTCCGCGTCGTAATGGCCTCCGTGCTTCGTCGTGCGGACCCGCACCATCCGTCCGGCCGCCCTCGGGGGCGAAGCCGGCCGGCGTTGTCGAAATCCTGCGCAGCTGCTTCCCGCGGAACCCGACGGCCCGCACCCACATGAATCCGGTGGGGCCGGCGGAATTCTCCGTGCGCATTTCCGTACGCATGCCCGCACCATATTTTCGGTTCCCCGGTCAGCGTCTGTCGGGGTATTCCTTTCCACATCGTCACAGGAGGCGATCCGCCATGCCCACGATCTCCGTCGGAAACTCGCGCGTCCACTACACCGTGACCGGCGAGGGGCCGGCCCTGGTCCTGGTGCACGGCGTGGGCAAGGGGGGCCAGGTCACCTTCGGGCACCTCGTCGAGGACTTCGCCCGTCGCAACACCGTCATCCTGCCGGAGCTGTCCGGCAGCGAGACCGCCGAGGACGACGGCACGCCGCTGACCGTCGAGCAGCTCGCCGACGAGGTCGCCGCCGTGATCGAGCACGCCGGCCTCGGCCCGGTGGACCTGGTGGGCTTCTCGCTCGGCGGGGCCGTCGTCGCCGCCACCGCCGCGCTGCACCCCGGCCTGGTGCGCCGGCTGGTGCCGATCGGCGGTCTGGTGAAGTCGGACCTCTACATCGAGAACCTGATCGGCCTGACGCTCAGCCAGAAGCACGACGCCAAGGCCTTCGGCCGCGTCCTGAGCACCACCGCCTTCAGCCCGCGCTACATCCGCACCCGGCCGAGCCTGAGCGACGTCGAGAACCTCGGCTCCGAGCTGAGCCCCTCCAGCGGCCGCATCCGTCAGCTGGAGCTGCTGGTCCAGGTCGACATCCGCGACATCGTCGGCAAGGTCGAGGCCGAGACCCTCGTGCTGGCCCCGTACCCGGACGCCGCCGTGCCCGCCGAGCACTCCCGCGAGCTGGCCGCCGCGATCCCGAACTCCAGCTACACCGAGATCGACAGCGGCCACATGGTGATCTTCGAGCGTCCGGACGAACTCGTGCAGCTGATCCAGGACTTCATCCACCGGGCCTGATCCTCCGCCGGGCACCACCCGCGCCACCCCGCACCACCCGGCCCCGGGGCGGCCGGCCCGGACCGCGGCCGGCCGCCCGACCACCCGCGGAGCACTCCGCAGCGACTCCAGGAGGAACCATGGCCAAGATCCTGCTCGCCGTCAGCAGTCACGACACCCTGGGCGACACCGGCAACCGGACGGGCTACAGCGTCTCGGAGGCGGCCCACCCCTACAACGTCTTCGTCGGCGCCGGCCACGAGGTCGACTTCGTCTCCGTGCGCGGCGGCGAGCCGCCGGCCGTGGTCTTCCCGGGCGAGGAGGACGACCCCGAGATCGTCGGCTTCCTGGCCGACGAGACCGTCAAGGCCAAGCTCGTGGCGACCCGCCGGGCGGCCGACGTCGACCCCGCCGAGTACGCGGCGATCTTCTACGTCGGCGGCCACGGCGCCATGTGGGACTTCCCGGACTCCCCGGACCTGGCCCGGATCGCCATGGACATCCACGGCCGGGGCGGCGTCGTCTCCGCGGTCTGCCACGGCCCGGCCGCGCTGGTCAACCTGCGGCTGCCGGACGGCACCCTCCTGGTGAGCGGCAAGCGGGTCGCCTCCTTCAGCAACGAGGAGGAGGACTCGCTGGGCCTGGTCGAGGTCATGCCGTTCCTGCTGGAGGACCGGCTGAAGGAGTCGGGCGCGCTGCACACCAAGGCGGGCGTCTACCAGGCCCACACCCAGAGCGACGGCCGGGTCGTCACGGGGCAGAACCCCGCCTCCGCCGCCCCCGTGGCGCGCCTCGTCGTCGCCGAACTCGCCAAGGCCGCCGAAGCCCGCTGACCCGGGCGCGCTGATCCCGGCGCGCCGATCCCGGCGCGCCGACCCGGGCCGTTGACCCCGGCCCGCCACGCACCCGGCCCGCCGCGCACCCGCCGCGCCGCGCGGCACCCGGCCGCCCCGCAAGGCACCCGCCGGGCCCGCCCGCGCCGCCGCCCCGCCGTCCCCGGACGGCCCCCCCGAAACCGTCGCAGACCGGCCCCGGCCAGCACCGCCGGGGCCAGAGGAGGCAGACAGCCATGTACGGACTGATCCAGGTCGCGGGCATCATCGACCAGGCCGAGGCCGATCTGATCATCGAGGAGGGCGCGGACTGGCTCGGCTTCGCCCTGCGCCTGCCGGCCAAGAACGAGGACCTCTCGGAGGCCGACGCCGCCGCCATCGTCAAGGCGATCCAGCCCGGCAACAAGGGCGTCATCATCACCTACCTGACCGAGGCCGACGAGATCGCCGCGTTCTGCGCCGAGATCGGCGTGAGCGCGATCCAGCTGCACGGCGACGTGACCCCGGCCGAGCTGAGCAGGCTGCGCACCCTCGCCCCGGACCTCTACGTGCTCAAGAGCCTCGTGGTGAAGTCGGACAACATCGAGGAACTGCGCACCATCGTCGAGACCTCCGCCGAGTGGGTCGACATGTTCATCACCGACAGCTTCAACCCCGCCACCGGCGCCAAGGGCGCGACCGGCCTGACCCACGACTGGTCGGTCAGCGCCGAGCTGGTCCGGATCTCCCCGAAGCCGCTGATGATGGCGGGCGGGCTCACCCCGGAGAACGTCGCGGCCGCCATCGAGGCCGTCCGCCCCGCCGCCGTGGACGCCCACACCGGCCTGGAGGACAAGGCCACCCGCCGCAAGGACCGGCAGAAGGTGCGCACCTTCGTCCAGGAGGCCCGCGCGGCCTTCGCCCGGGTCGCCGCGGAGGACGGCCGGAGCGCCTCCTGATGGCCACCGGGACCGAGCCGCTGCGGGGCGTGACCCGGGTGACCCACCTGGTGCCCCAGACCAATCGCCTGCGGGCCCTGCACGCGGTCGTCCGGGACCGCGACGCCCGCCGGGAGGACTTCGTCCTCTCCGCCAACCGGATCATCCGCGGCCTCCTGGACGCCGCGCTGGACCTGCTGCCGTACGAGCCGCGCGACGTCCGCACCCCGGTCGGGCAGGTCTACCACGGCCTGTCGCCGGCCACCCCGGTCTACGGCGTCTCCGTCGCCCGGGCCGGGGACAGCATGGAGTCCGAGCTGAGGGTGATGGCGCCGGAGACCAGGCTGGGCAAGATCCTGATCCAGCGGGACAAGGTCACCAAGCTCCCGCGGCTGTACTACGCGGCGCTGCCCGCCGGGATCGGCCGGGGCCATGTGCTGCTCCTCGATCCGATGCTCGCCACCGGCGGCACCGCGCTGGCCGCGATCGGGGTGCTGCTCGACCACGGCGTGCCGGAGGAGCACATCCTCTTCGTGAACCTGCTCTCCGCCCCGGAGGGGATCCGGGCCGTGCACGACCGCCACCCCGGCGTGCGGATCGTGACCTCCTCGATCGAGGAGCGGCTCAACGAGAACGCGTTCATGGTGCCCGGCATCGGCGACTTCGGCGACCGCTACTTCGGGACCGACGTCCCCGCCTGAGGCCCTCCCCACCCGCCGGGGCGGGCGGGGTCCGGGATCCGTAACCCCGCGACCCCACCGCTCCGGCCCCCGCCGCCTGTTGCCGCTCACCGCTGCTCACCGCCGCTCACCGCCACCGACCGCACCGACCGTCACCGACCCTGAGGAGCACCACCGTGTCCACCGCCGACACCTCCGCGCCGACGACGAGGATCTCGATCGTCTACTACTCGGGCACCGGCAACGTCCACAAGCTCGCCCTGGCCGCCGAGGAGGCCGCCGTGAAGGCCGGCGCCACGGTCCGGCTGCGCCGGGTCCCCGAGTACGTCCAGGGTTCCCTGGCACCGGAGTTCACCGAGTGGACCGAGGCCTGGCAGGAGAACGCCGCCGCGATCGCGGCCGTCCCCACCGCCTCCGTCGACGACCTCGGCTGGGCCGATGTGATCCTGCTCGGCGGCCCCGGCCGGTTCGGGATGATCGCCGCCCCGCTCAAGCACTTCATCGAGCTCGCCTGGCCGCTCAACGCCCGCGGCGGCCTCCAGGGCAAGGTGATGGCCTCGTTCACCTCCACCGGCGCCCCGCACGGCGGGCAGGAGGCGACGATCCTCTCGCTCAACGCCGTCTTCTACCACTGGGGCGGGATCATCGTGCCGCCCGGCGTCACCGACGAGATCATGACGGCCCCCAGCAACGGCAACCCCTACGGCGTCAGTTCGGTCTCCGGCCGGCAGGCGGTCCCGGGCCGGCTGGCGGAGCACGTCACCGAGGACAACCTCGCCGCCGTCGCGTACCAGACCCGCCGGATGCTCGACGTCGCCGACGCGCTGCGCAGGGGACGGGCCGCCGCCGACCGCTGATCCGCCCGCCCCGCCCGCCGGGACGCCGGGACGCCGGAGCGCCGGGACATCACAGGACACCAGGAAAGCCGGACACCAGGACACCCGTACACCCAGGGGGACCAGATGACTGCCCAAGCGTCGGGCCGAGGCCCGGCCGACCACCCGTTACTGCCCGAACTGCTCCTGCGCACCGCCGCCGAGCGCCCCGACGACCCGGCGGTGATCGGCGGCGGCGAGCGGCTGACCTTCGCCGAACTGGTCCGCCGGAGCCGAGGACTGGCCGGGCACCTGCGGGGTCTCGGAGTGACCGCGGACCAGTGCGTGGGGCTGTTCGTCGAGCCCTCCACCGAGGTGCTGACCGGGGCCTGGGCGATCCTCCTCGCGGGCGGCGCCTATCTGCCGCTGGCCCCGGAGTACCCCGAGGAGCGCCTGCGCTTCATGATCGAGCACTCCGGCGTGAAGGTGATCGTCGCCCAGGACCGGCTGGTCGAGCGGCTGACCGCGCTGGCGCCGGCCGGCACCGTGGTGGTCCGCGCAGAGGACGAGCACCCGCCGGCGCCGGCCGTCCTGCCCGACCCCGCGCCCGACGCGCTGGCCTACGTCATCTACACCTCGGGCAGCACCGGCCGCCCCAAGGGCGTGATGATCGAGCACCGCAGCATCGCCCACCAGATGGCCTGGCTGCGCGCGGCCCACGGCCTCGACCGCACCCGGGTCGTGCTGCAGAAGACGCCGATCAGCTTCGACGCCGCCCAGTGGGAGATCCTCGCCCCGGCGGTCGGCGCCACCGCGGTGGTGGGCGGGGCCGGCATCCACCGGGACCCCGAGCGGCTGCTCGCGGCGGTCAGGGCGAACGGCGTCACCACCGTGCAGTGCGTCCCGACGCTGCTCCAGGCCCTGCTGGAGACCGAGGAACTGGACTCCTGCCACACGCTGGAGCAGGTCTTCACCGGTGGCGAGGCGCTCTCCAGATCCCTCGCCGGGACCTTCCTGGAGGCCCTGCCGGGCTGCGAGCTGGTCAACCTCTACGGGCCGACCGAGTGCACCATCAACTCCTCGTCCTTCGTGGTGACCAAGTCCTCCGTCGGCGACGGCCCCAACTCGGTCTCCATCGGTGCCCCGGTCGACGGCACCGAGTACCGGATCCTCGGCCGCGACGGCGCCGAGCTGGGCGTGGGCGAGATCGGCGAACTCTCTGTCGGCGGCGTCCAGGTGGCGCGCGGCTACCTGCACCGGCCGGACCTGACCGAGCAGCGCTTCACCGAGGACCCCGACGGCCGTGGGCGGTTCTTCCGCACCGGCGACCTCGCCTACTGGAACGCCGACGGCACCGTCCAGTTCACCGGCCGCGCCGACAACCAGGTGAAGCTGCGCGGCTTCCGGGTGGAGCTGGACGAGATCCGGCTCGCCATCGAGACCCACGACTGGGTCCGGCACGCGGCGGTGCTGGTCAAGGACGACCCGAGGACGGGCTTCCAGAACCTGATCGCCTGCGTCGAACTCGACCCGAGGGAGGCCGCCCTGATGGACCAGGGCAGCCACGGCGCGCACCACCAGTCCAAGGAGAGCAAGCTCCAGGTCAAGGCCCAGCTGTCCAACCCGGGTGTGCGGACCGCGGCCGACCTGGCCGGCCTGCCCTCCGTGGACCTGCCCGGCCGGACGGCCACCGAGGCCCAGCGCGCCCTCGCCTTCGCCCGCAAGACCTACCGCTTCTACGAGGGCGAGGCGCCGGTCTCCGAGCGCGACCTGCTGGCGCTGCTGGCCCGCCGCCCCGCCGCCGCCGGCCGTTCCCGGCCGCTCGCGGAGCTGGACACCGGGGAGCTCGGCGCGATCCTGCGTCACCTCGGACAGCACCTGAGCCCGGAGCGGCTGCTCCCCAAGTACGCCTACGCCTCGCCCGGTTCGCTCTACGCGACCCAGGTGTACCTGGAGATCACCGGCTTCCCCGGCATCCGGCCGGGCATCCACTACCACCACCCGATCGACCACCGCCTCGTCCTGGTCTCCGCGGCACCGACGGCGTCCGCGGCACCGACGGCGTCCGCGGCACCGACGGCGTCCGCGGCGCCGGCGGGCCCCGCGGCTCCCGCGCCGCGGCTGATCCCCGGACCGCGCAGGGCCCCCGACGACACCGCCGCCACCGCGGCCCCCCGGATCCGGATGCACTTCCTCGGCCGCCGCGGCGCCATCGAACCGGTCTACCGGACCAACATCACCGAGGTCCTGGAGATCGAGACCGGCCACATCGTCGGCCTCCTGGAGGAGGTCCTCCCGGCCCACGGCCTCGACATCGCGCCCGCCCCCTTCACCCCGGAGGTCAAGGCCCGGCTGGGTGTCGCCGACCAGGACCACTACCTCGGCAGCTTCGACTGGACACCGTGGCGCGGACCGCGCGAGGACCGGGACATCGACCTGTTCGTCCAGGTCCACCCCGGCAAGGGCGTGGACCTCCCGGCCGGGCAGTACCTGCACGAGGACGGCCGGCTGCGCCTGGTCTCGCCCGACCTCGTCCTGCGCAAGCAGGTCATCGCGATCAACCAGGCCGTCTACGGCCGGGCCTCGTTCGGGGTCACCGTGATCAGCCGCGGACCGCAGCGGTGGCGGCGCTACATCGACCTCGGCCGGGTGGCGCAGCGGCTGTCGCTGAACGACCTCGACCTCGGTTTCATGTCCTCCGGCTACAGCTCCCGCGGCGGCGACGACCTGCCCTCGGCGCGACGGTTCGACGGCATCCTGCGCGAGCTGGGCCGGCCGGGCGGCGCCTCGTACTTCTTCCTCGGCGGCCGGGTCAGCCGCGAGCAGCGGCGGCACGAGGGCATGCGGGAGGACTCGGTCCACATGCGCGGTCCGGCCGAGCTGATCCGCGACGACCTGGTCGACTACCTGCCGGACTACATGATCCCGAACAAGGTCGTGGTGCTCGACGCGCTGCCGACCACCGCCAACGGCAAGATCGACCTCAAGGCGCTGGCCGTCTCGGACCGGGTGGTCGCGGGGGCCGCCGACCGGCCCTTCGTGGCTCCCCGGGACGAGACCGAGCGCCGGGTGGCCGTGCTGTGGCAGGAGGTGATGAAGCAGGAGAGCGTCTCCGCGCAGGACGACTTCTTCGCCTGCGGCGGCAACTCGCTGCTGGCCGTCACCCTGGTCAACCGGATCAACCGGGCCTTCGGGGCGGCGCTGCCGCTGGAGGTGGTCTTCACCTCGCCGACGGTGGAGGGCCTGGCCCGGCGGCTCTCCGGCGGCCCGGCGGAGCGCACCTCGCGCCTGGTGCCGCTGACCGGCTCCGGCGCACCCGCGCCGAGCTCATCGGCGCCGAGCTCGTCGGCGCTGGGCGCACCCACGCCGAGCTCACCCGCACGCCCGGTCTTCTGCTGGCCCGGACTGGGCGGCTACCCGATGAACCTGCGGCTGCTGGCCGAACGCCTCGGCACCGGGCGGCCGTTCCTCGGGGTGCAGGCCCACGGCGTCAACCCGGGGGAGGTCCCCTACCCGACGATCAGGGAGATGGCGGCCGCGGACGTCCGGGCGGTGCTGGAGGTCCAGCCCGAGGGCCCGTACACCCTGTGGGGCTACTCCTTCGGGGCCCGGGTCGCCTTCGAGACGGCGTACCAGTTGGAGCAGGCCGGCCGCACGGTCGACCACGTCTTCCTGATCGCCCCCGGCTCGCCCGAGGTCCGCACCACCGGGACCCGCCCCGAGGAGCGGACCGCCAGTTACACCAGCCGGGCCTTCGTGGCGATCCTGCTCTCGGTGTTCACCGGCACGATCGACGGCCCGCTGCTGGAGCGGTGCCTCGAGGTGGCCCGGGACGACGAGAGCTTCGCCCGGTTCGTCGGCGAGGGCATCCCCGGCCTGGACCCGGACCTGGTGCGCCGGATCGTCCGGATCGTGGGGACGACCTTCGAGTTCAACTACACCTTCCGCGAACTGCGGGAGCGCCGGGTCTCCGCACCCATCACCGTCTTCAAGGCACGGGGGGACGAGTACTCGTTCCTCGACGGCAGCAGCGGCTACTCGGCCGACCCGCCGACCGTCGTCGAGCTGACGGCCGACCACTACTCCCTGCTCCGGGCGCCGGACATCGACGAGCTGGTGACGGCCGTCCACCGCCGCCTGCACCTGCGGAAGGACACCGTGATGCCCCACGTGAACATCAAGCACTTCCCGATGGAACTCAGCGACACCCAGCAGGCCGAGCTGTTGGCGGCGGTGACCAAGGCGGTCACCGACGCCTTCGGCTGCGACGAGGGCGTGGTGTCGATCGCGGTCGAGTCGATCGCCGAGGAGAACTGGACCGAGCAGGTCTACATCCCGGAGATCGTCAACCGCCGGGACATCCTCGGCAAGGTGCCCGACTACCGCCCCGACGCGCTCTGATGGGGACGACCGTGACGCCCGGGTCCGTGACGCCCGGGTCCGCGTCTCCCGGGTCCGCGTCTCCCGGGTCCGTGACGCCCGCGACCGTGACGCCGACCACCGCCCTCCCGCACCGGGCCGTGCCGCTCACCGTGAGCGAGGAGGTGTCCGAGGCGCTGCACGAGGGCCGCCCGGTGGTGGCGCTGGAGTCCAACGTCATCACCCACGGACTGCCCTACCCGGACAACGCCGCGACCGCCCGCAAGGTGGAGCAGGCCGTCCGGGCGGGCGGCTCCGTCCCCGCCACGATCGCGGTCGAGGGCGGCCGGATCGTGGTCGGCATGACGGACGCCGACATCGAGCGGTTCGCCTCCACCCCGGGCATCCCCAAGGTCAGCAGCCGGGACCTGCCGGTCGTGCTGGCCCAGGGCCGGATGGGCGCGCTGACGGTCGCCTCCTGCCTGGTGGCGGCGGAGCTGGCGGGCATCCCGTTCTTCTCCTCCGCCGGCATCGGCGGGGTGCACCGGGGCGCGGCCACCTCCATGGACGTGTCCTCGGACCTGATCCAGTTCACCCGGTCCAAGGTCGCGGTGGTGTGCGCCGGGGCGAAGAAGATCCTGGACCTCGGTCTGACCCTGGAGTACCTGGAGACCCAGTGCGTCCCGGTGGTCTCCTACCGCTCGGACGACTTCCCGGCCTTCTACTGCGAGTCCAGCGGCTTCCGCAGCCCGCTGCGGCTGGACGACGACGAGCTGGTGGCCCGGTCGATCGAGAACCACTGGGCCCTGGGCAACCGGGGCGGCTTCCTGGTCACCACGCCGGTCCGGCCGGAGGAGGCGATCGACAGCGAGGAGGTGGACGCCGCCATCGTCGAGGCGACGGCCGCCGCCGACCGGGACGGCATCCGGGGCCAGGCGATCACCAAGTACCTGATGCGGGCGGTGGACGCCGCCACCGAGGGCCGTTCCTCCCGGGCCAACATGGCGGTGCTGGTCAGCACCGCCGAGGTCGGCGGCCGGCTGGCCGCCGCGTACGCCCGGCTCCGGGCCGACCTCTGAGTCCGCGTCACCCGACCATCACCGAACCCACCCCACACATGGACGGATACCACGACATGACGCTTCAGCAGCAGTCCACCTCCGAGGCCGAGTCCTACCGCCCGCTGGTCCCCGAGGCCCAGGTGAAGGAGATCACCGAACTCCGCCGCGCCCTGGGCGAGCTGGGCGGCGAGGAGGGCGAGCAGACCGTCCCGTTCCTCGGCCTGACCCTGCGGGTGCCCGCCTCCGTGATGACCCCCTGCCCGGTCTCCCCGATGCTGGGCGGCGCGGTGTTCGCCGAGGTCAAGCCCGGCGACCGGGTCCTCGACATGGGCACCGGCAGCGGTTCGCTGGCCCTGATCGCCGCGAAGAAGGGCGCCGACGTCCTGGCGGTCGACCTCAACCCGGACGCCGTGGCCGCCGTGCGGGCCAACGCGGAGCTGAACCAGGTCGCCGACCGGGTGGAGGCGCGCGAGAGCGACGTCTTCGCCGCGGTCGAGGGCCGGTTCGACCTGATCGTCTTCAACCCTCCGTTCCAGTGGTTCGCCGCCGCCGACTACGCGGACGTCGCGGGCACCGACGCCGGCTACCGGGCGCTGACCCGCTTCTTCCAGGAGGCCCGTGAGCACCTGACGGAGGACGGCCGCATGGTCATGTTCTTCAGCACCATGGGTGACGTCGCGTACTTCGAGAAGCTGGTGGCCGACGGCGGCTTCACCCACAAGAAGGTGTTCACCACCACCCAGCCCGTCCTGGACGTGGCGGTCGACTTCACCGTGCACCGCCTCTCCTGACGCCCACCCACCGGGGCCTCCCTCCCCTCGGGGAGGCCCCGGCTCCACGTCCCCGCCGATCCGCCGTCGGGCCCCACGGCCCGGCGCCGGTCCCCGCCGATCCGCCGTCCGGTTCCACCGGCCCGGCGCCGGTCCTCGCCGGCCCGCCGTCGGGCCCCACCGGCCCGGCGTCAGTCCTCGCCGATCCCCAGCAGCTCCAGGAAGGCCGCCGCCGCCGGGTGCGGGCTCTCCCGGCCCCAGATCACGTACTCGGCCCGGGACGGCGCGTCCGTCACCTCGATCGTGACCATGCCGCTGAGGCCCGCCACGTACCGGGGCGGCAGCAGCGCCACCCCCAGGCCCGCGGCGACCAGCCGGGCCAGGTAGTCCGCGTTGGTCACCTCGAAGGCGACCTCGCGGGTGAGGCCGGCCGCGGCGAACGCCAGATCGGACTGGGCCCGCCCGGCGGTCTTCGCCGGGAGGTCGACGAACACCTCCGAGGCCAGCCGCCGCAGGTCCACCGAGTCCTCGCCGGCCAGCGGGTGGTCCGGGGAGACCACGGCGACCAGCCGCTCGCGGGCCAGCTCCCTGGCCATCACCCCCCGGGGGTGCGCGGTGACCGGGATGCCGAGGAACGCCACCTCGATCTCGCCCTGCCGGACCTGCTCGACCAGTTCGTCGCTGGCCCCGACGCTCAGGCTGATCCGGGCCTTCGGGTGCCGCTGGTGGAACTCGCCGAGCACGGCCGGGATGTCCACCGCCGCGACGGTGGGGATCAGTCCCACCTTGAGGAGTCCGCGCACCTCCCCGACGGCGGCCGCGACCTCGGTGGCGGCCCGTTCCGCGGCGTCCAGGCACTGCCGGGCGGCGGGCAGGAAGGCCGCCCCGGCCGGGGTCAGCCGCACCCGGCGGCTGGTGCGTTCGAAGAGCCGCGCGCCGAGTTCCTTCTCCAGCCGCCCGATCTGGTGGCTGAGCGCGGACTGCACCACCAGACAGCGCTGGGCGGCGCGGGTGAAGCTGTTCGTCTCGGCGACCGCGATCACGTAGCGCATCTGCTGGAGCTCCATCCGTCCATCGTGATCCGCGATGCAACGGGTGACAAGCATGTGTTGGACTCATCGATGCGCGCGGCCCGACACTGAAGGCGACCGCACACGGTCGGAGCCGCCCCGGAGCGGCTCCGCCGGGCGGGCCCCGACCGGGTCCGTCCGTCCTGCCCGGACGCCGTGCCGCCGTCGACCTCTCCCCGTTCACCCGCACCTGGGCGCACCCCGCCGAGGCGTGCCCGCGCGCGCCTGTGCCGCCCGTGCCGCCCGTCAGACGAAAGGACGAGCGACCGCCATGAGCGCCGCACCGGCCAGTCCCGAGACGATCACCGCCGACATCTGGGTCGACCCCCGCTGCCCCTGGGCCTGGATCACCTCCCGCTGGATGCTGGAGGTGGAGCAGGTCAGGCCGGTGGAGACCCGGTTCCACATCATGAGCCTGTCCGTGCTCAACGAGGGCCGCGAGGTCCCGGAGAAGTACCGCCAGGGCATGATCGACGGCTGGGCCTGCGTGCGGGTCTGCATCGCCGCCCAGGAGCAGCACGGCGCCGAGGTGCTGCGCCCGCTCTACAACGCCATGGGCCGGCTGATCCACCACGAGAAGGCCGGGCTCGGCCACGACATGATCACCGCCGCCCTCAAGGAGGCCGGCCTGCCGCTCGAGCTGGTCTCGGCCGCGGACGACGACTCGTGGGACGAGAAGCTGCGGATCCAGCACCACGAGGGCATGGACCCGGTCGGCTCCGAGGTCGGCACCCCCGTGATCCACGTGCCCGGCCCGGACGGCGAGCCGCTGGCCTTCTTCGGTCCGGTGCTCACCCCCGCCCCGCGTGGCGAGGCGGCCGGGAAGCTCTGGGACGGCGTACTGGCGGTGACGAGCACCGACGGCTTCTTCGAGCTGAAGCGCGGCCGCGACCGCGACCCGATCTTCGACTGAGCCGGCCGGACCCGAACCCGCGGTGCTTCCCACCGGATGTGAGGCGAGATCGACATGACGAGCAGACGGAATCTGTCCACGGTGGCCCTGACCGGCCTGGCACCGACGGTGTGGGGCAGCACCTATCTGATCACCACCGAACTGCTGCCCCCGGACCGGCCGCTGCTGGCGACGACCATGCGGGCCCTGCCGGGCGGTCTGTTCCTGCTGGCCCTGGGCCGGAAGCTGCCGGTCGGCGTCTGGTGGCTGCGCGCGCTGGTGCTGGGGGTGCTGAACATCGGCGCCTTCAACTTCCTGCTGTTCGTCGCGGCCTACCGGCTGCCGGGCGGTATCGCCGCGGTGATCATGTCGGCCCAGCCGATGTTCGTGGTGCTGCTGGCGGCGGTGTTCCTCGGTGAACGGGTCAGAGGCGTGCACGCGCTGGCCTGCGCCCTGGGCGCCGGGGGTGTGGCCCTGCTCGTCTTCAAGGGCAAGGTGTCGCTGGACGCCGTCGGCGTGCTGGCCGCGGTCGGCGGCGCCCTGTGCATGGCCTCGGGCATCACGCTCACCAAGCGCTGGGGCCGCCCGGACGGCGTCAGCCTGCTGACCTTCACCGGGTGGCAGCTGACCGCGGGCGGTCTGGTGCTGCTGCCGTTCTGGCTGTCGCTGGAGGACATGCCGGACGGCCTGACCGGCGACAACGTGCTCGGCTTCGCCTACCTCATCTCCCTGGGAGCGGTGCTCAGTTACATCGTCTGGTTCCGGGGGATCGGGCTGCTGCCGGCCACGGCGGTGTCCTTCCTGGCACTGGGCAGTCCGGTCGTGGCGACGCTGCTGGGCTTCCTCTTCAAGGACCAGACGCTGTCGCTGCTCCAGCTCCTCGGCATCGCCGTGATCTTCCTGGCGGTCGTGCTCGGCCAGTCCCGTCCGCCCCGGAAGGAGCCCGCGGCGGCGCCTCCCGAACCCCTCACGTCCGGTACCGGCGCGCGCGCCCTCGAAGAGGAACGCAGCGGGTAGCGGCGGGCGCACCTCACCACGCTCACCACCTTGTCGGACCCGGCGCCGCCCGGCGCGGGGTACCGCGCCCGACCACTTCCGGAGATATGACATGACCACGCAAGAAGAAGAACTCCCCACCGCGGCGACACCGCGGAAGAGCGGCCCGGCGGCCGACGGATGGCTCGGCGTCGCCGCCATCACCGCGAGCCTCTTCGTCTTCCTCACCACCGAACTGATGCCGATCGGCCTGCTCACCCCGCTCAGCGAGAGCCTGGACGTCTCGGTCGGCACCGCCGGCCTGATGGTCACCGCCCAGGGCGTCGCGGCCGGCCTCGGCGTGCCGTTCATCGTGGCCTGGACCCGCCGGGTCAACCGGCGCAAGCTGCTCACCACCCTGCTCGGCGTACTGGCCGTGGGCAACCTGATCACCTCGATCGCCCCCAACTACCCGCTGATCCTGGTCACCCGCATGTTCATGGGCTTCGCCAGCGGCGTCTTCTGGGCCATCGGCGTCAGCATGGCGATGCGCATCGTCCCCGAGAAGCAGGCCAACCGGGCCGCCGCCGTCGTGATGTCCGGCATCTCGATCGCCACCGTCGTCGGCATCCCGCTCGGCACCCTGCTGGAGAGCGCCAGCTCCTGGCGCACCACCTTCCTGATCTGGGCCGGCCTCAGCGCGCTGGTGCTGCTCGCCGTCGCCGCCACCATCCCCTCGCTGCCGTCGGCGAACGCGGTCTCCGTCCGCGAGGTCTTCGGCCTGCCGGTCAAGAACGTGCCGCTGCGCGTGGTCCTGGTCATGGTGGTGTTCTTCGTCCTCGGCCACTTCGGGGCGTACACCTTCGTCCGCCCGTACCTCGAGAAGAGCGCGGAGGCGAGCGTCGGCTTCATCACCGTCGTCCTGATCGTCTTCGGCATCGGCGGCGCGATCGGCAACTTCATCGGCGGCCAGAGCGTCAACAAGAGCCTGCGCGGCAGCTTCGTGGTCGGCGGTCTGCTGCTGATCGGCGCCCTGGTGATGCTGCTGACCATCGGCACCAACGACTTCGGCGTGATCGTCGCCATGGTGCTGTGGGGCGTCGCCTTCGGTGTCGTCCAGCTCAGCCAGATCAACATGACGCTCGCGGCCGCGCCGGAGACCTTCGAGGCCGCGATGTCGCTCAACACCATGGCCTACAACACCTGCATCGCCCTGGGCGCCCTGATCGGCGGCCTGTTCGCCGACCACACGGGCGTCAAGAGCGTGGTCTGGTTCGGCATCGTCCTGGTCGGCCTCGCCGTGGCCCTGCGCGCCGCCACCGGCCGCCGCGCCGTCCCGGCGGCGAGCTGACCCCTCGAACCACCGGAGCCCGGTACGGACGCCGCGCCACCCCCGTCGCGGCGTCCGTACCGCCCCCTCCGGTGAGGTGGGCGCGTGTCCCCCGGCGACGGCCGGCCGGCACGCGCCCACACCTCTTTGCCGGGCGGGGCGCGGTCCTTCGAGGCCGCTCCCCGCTCCCGGCACTCCTCGTCGCCCCAGCTGTCATGACTCCCCGCCAACTCCTCGGCCGGAGTGGTGCGCACACCCTGGGATTGATGGCCCGATGGAGAACACGACGCGACGGAACGTCGGTTCGGGCTCGCCGCCCGAACCGGAGATCGGCTTCTCACGGGCGGTGCGGAAGGGCGCGTAGGTCGCCGTCGCCGGGACGGCGCCGATCGGTGACGACGGCGCGACGGTCGGCCCGGGCGACGTCCACGCGCAGACGGTGCGCTGCCTGGACATCGCCGGGGCGGCCCTGCGGGCGGCGGGCGCCGGGCTCACGGACGTCGTCCGGAGCAGGATCCTGCTCACCGATGTCACCCGAAGGATCTGAACGGGCAGAAGCGATCGACAGTGCGTGATTGTTTGTGAAATGCGCGCGACTGCGAAACGGGAATCCCTCTTCGCAGTCGCCGCCAGGGGGTTCTCGATATGAGGAGTTCGGTCGGCCGTGCAGTCCCAGGTGAAATCACGTGTACGATTCTCCAGCCCGTGGATGGTAATTTATACCCTGATCGGAGCCATTCTGGCTTTGACCGGCATTGCGACGGTCTTCGAGACGGACCCGTTAAGTGCCGTCTTCTACGGCGTATGTGTCGCTTCTCCGGGCCTCTGGGTGCTGGTCAAGGCTCCGTTCTCGCGGGTCGTTTCCACGCGGGAGGGTGTGGTCTATTACGGGATGGGCAGGCCGTTTCGCGCGAGCTGGGGCGAGGTGGAGAGCATCGAGCTCGACGTGATCAACGGCGCGGTCTTCCATTCCTTCTGCCCCGGGGTGAAACTGACGTCCGGCAGGAAGGTGGCCTTTCAGAACCTGGCCGGTTTCGGCCGGAGCAACCGGAGGGTCAGTCGGGCGGTTGCACACATGGAGGGCGCTCTGGCGGAGTACCGGAGGAGCGCGAGCGCCTGACGATCGGGCGCGTTGCCGGCGCTTCGCACGGCCCCTGCCCGACGGGCAACGTCGCTGGCGTTGCCCAGGATCTCGACGACGCCCATCGGGCTGGGGTGTCAACGGGTGGACCGGGGCGAGCTGCCCGCCGTCCCGGACACCGGGCTCGCCCACGCCCTGCTGGCCGGTCCGGTGATCGCCTGCGTCCTGCTGGCCGGACGCCGGGAGACCCCCGTCGAACTGGCGGCCGCCCCCGCCAGCCCCGCCGCCCCCGCCGCGGCCGCCCTCACCGCGCCGGCCGGACCGGCTGCGTCGGCCGCCGCGTCGGCCGCCGCCGTCTGACGGCGGATCCGCCCCGGCGGGCCGGGGCGGCGCCGGGCCCTGGGATGATGGCCCCATGAAGAACAGCACCCGACGGAACGTCGGTTCCGGCTCGCCGCTGGAGCCGGAGATCGGCGTCTCGCGGGCCGTCCGCAAGGGCCCGTACGTCCCCGGAGCCGGGACGGCGCCGATCGGGGACGACGGCGCGGAGTAGGAAGTCGGCCGGGGCGACTTCCGGCGCGAGCGGAGAGCGGAAGCCGGAGAGCGGGAAGCGGAGAGCGGGGGCTCATGGAACAGTGGCGGCGCAGGGCGGCGGTGACGGCCGCGGCCGTGGCGGTGGTCGCCGGGGCGGTGGCCGGGTGCGGCGATCCGGAACCGCCGGCGGACCGGCTGATCGGCGTGCGTCTGGACGCCGGGCGGCTGGTCGTGCGGACCGGGATGTGCCACGACGAGCGGCTGCACGCGGTGCGGGTGAAGGTCTTCCCGGGGTCGGAGAAGCTGGAGGTCCGCCCGCGCGAGGGCCGTTCGGCCGTGGAGACCGTCGACCTGGGCGATCTGCCGCCGGGTTGGACGAGCACCGGCAGCAGGCCCGGGCAGGTGGTCGCGGACCGCCGCTACACCGTGGAGGTCGTCCGCGACCGCGCCCTCACCGTGACCGTGCCCGGTGAGGTGCTGCTGGGCCTGCCCGTCGGCAAGTGGGCGGCGGGCGGCTGGGACTGGGACTACAAGCTGCTGAGCGCCAAGGACTTCGAGAGGCGCCGCAAGTCCTCCTGCGGGGACGGCTCCTGATCCGCCCTCACGGAACCTTCGTCGTCGGCGGCACCAGCGGCGGCACCAGCGGTGGCACCCGTAGTGCGTCCGGCGGGGTCAGACAGGCGGTGCTGACCATGAGCATGATCCCCTTGTCGGAGCGCTCCTCCACGGCGACGAGGTAGCGGTCGCCCGGCGGGCCGCCCGTGGACGCGGCCCGGAACGAGGCACCGGGGGCGGTCCCCGCCGCCGGACCGTTCGCGTCGGGTGAAGGCGTGGGCGAGGGCGTGGCCGCGGGCTCCTTGTAGCCGCTGATCGACAGGCCCTCGTCCCTCAGGGCGTCCCGCAGTCGGCGCACGATCGCGACGCGCCCGTCGGCCGGGACATCGAGGCTGGTGGCGGAACTCAGCACGTACGGCTCCGTCGGCCCCGCGATGTCGGGGCCCTCGCACCGGTAGTAGCCGAGGTTCTGGCTCACCGGTCCGCCCTGGCCGACGGCCGCCTCCCGCAGATGCTCGAGCACCTGGGTGACCCGGCCCATCGCCTCGTCCCGGGACTTGACCGGCTGGGCCGCGCGCGTCGCCCCGTCCGTCCCCGGGACGTCGCTCCGCGCGGCCGTGCAACCGGAGAGGGCCAGGCAGCCCAGGGCGACGGCCCCTGCGGCGAGTTTGACGGCAGCCGTTCGTGCCGGTGTGCCGATCGATCGTGCGGCCACTGTGGTCGCCCCCCGGTGAAACGGTTGCAGATGCGGGAGGGATGCTACGGCAAGATGCGGAACTCTCGACTCCCTTTGTTGGTGGTCCGGCGACCGGTGATGGCCCGTTGGACCTCAGGGCTTCAACCGGTAGTGGTAGCTGTGCGACACCTCGAAGCCGACCCGCTCGTACAGCCGCCGCGCCGTCGTGTTCTCGGCTGTCACCTGGAGGTACAGGGTCTCCGCACCCCGGGCCGCCGCCCAGCGTGCGCCGATGTGCAGGACCGCCCCGGCCACGCCCTGCCGCCGGTGCGCGGGGGCGGTGGCCATGCAGAACACCCCGGCGCAGCCGGGCGCCGCCACCACCAGCCCGATGCCGACGAGCCGGCCGTCGCGCTCGACGCCCAGGTGGGCCGCCGGCCCGCCGATCCGCCGGAACAGCTCCTCGGCGGCCTCCGGTTCGGTCCCGCCGGGCTCCAGCTCCGCGTACGCGTCCAGCCAGGCCCGGGTGGGGTGTTCGGCGAGGGTGACGTCCAGCGGCGCGGCGGGCCGGGCGGCGGCGGCCACCGCGGCGGCCGGTGCCGTGCAGACCAGCACCGCCGAGTCCCGCCGGTAGCCGCGTGCGTCGAGCGCTGCGTCCAGCGCGGTGTGCTCCTCGGCGGGCGCGACCTGGACGGTCACCGGCAGCCCGTGCCCGGCGTAGTACCGCTCCACCCGCTCCAGACCCTCCAGCAGGCCGTCGCCCGCCCCCACCGGCAGCGCCGAGTTCGACCGCCGGCGCGGTACCCCGGGGGTGTGCCGCAGCAGCCAGCCGCCCTCCTCGCGCACCTCCTCGGCGGGCCAGGCCCGGGCCGCGTGGCGTTCGATCAGCCGCGTGTCGATCAAGGTGCTCTCCTGTCCCCGTCCGGGCGGGCCGCCCGGTACTTGCGGCAGGATGCCCCGGAAGGATCTTTGAGGTCCACCACGTAATGCTTCACAGACCTGTAAGGACAGCTTGATGTTGGATCCGGGGCGGCTCCTCCTGCTGCGCGAACTCGCCGACCGGGGGACGATGACGGCGGCCGCCGCCGCCCTCGGCCGCACCTCCTCGGCGGTCTCCCAGCAGCTCGCCGTACTGGAGCGCGAGGCCGGCGTGCCGCTGCTGGAACGGGACGGCCGCCGGGTCCGGCTGACACCCGAGGGCCTGCGGCTGGTCGCGCACGCCCGCATCGTGCTGGGCGCGCTGGAGACCGCCGAACGCGACCTGCGGGCCGCCGCCGACACTCCGCGCGGCCCGGTCGCCCTGGCCTGCTTCTCGACCTTCGCCGCCGTGCACGTGCTGCCCGCCCTGGTGGCCGCCCGCGAGCGCTACCCCGAGCTGAGGGTGTCGCTGCTGGAGCTGGAACCGCCCGAGGCCCTCGCCGCACTCCGGGCCCGCCGCTGCGACCTCGCCGTCCGCTACAGCTACGACCTGGTCCCCGAACCGGCCTTCCCGGCCGCCGAGTTCACCGTCCACCCGCTCGCCGCCGACCCGGTCCTGCTGGCCCTGCCCGCCGGCCACAGTGCCGACGGGGCCGCCGTCGACCTGCGCCACCTCGCCGACTCCCCCTGGATCGTCGGCTCCCGCGAGGACGGCAGCGCCGCCCTGGTCCGCGCCGCCTGCGCCCTGGCCGGCTTCGCCCCCCGGATCGTGCACGCGGTGGACGACTACCACCTCGCCCTGCGGATGGTGGCGAACGGCCTCGGGGCGGCCCTGGTGCCGCAGCTCGCCGCCGACGCCCACACCCCGGCCACCGCCGACATCGCCCTGCACCCGGTACGAGGCCCCCAACTCGTCCGCCGCATCCACGCCCTGACCCTCCCGGCACCGGGGGCCCGCCCGGCGCTGGACGCCGTCCTGGCGCTCCTGCGCCCGCCTGTGTCGTAGCACGGCAAGGGCCCCGCCGGAATCCGGCGGGGCCCTTGCCGTCGACGCGGCCACCTCGGCTGTCAGAACGAGCGGTCCGTCAGACCTGCTCGCCGGACCTCCTTCGTACCTCGACTTCAACGGCGTCCAGGAACTCGTCCGGCGGCTGGTACTGGTGCTCGACGATGTAGTGGATCACCAGGGTCGGCGCCACGAAGACGGTGCCGTCCGAGGAACCTCGGACATGGATCTCCGCGCTCCCCAGCAAGCTGGTGCCGTTCTTGGCGTGCGGGTTGTCCACCGTCAGGAAGATCACACCGCAGAAGTGGCACTCGTGCAGGCCCCGCGTTTGGTTGTCAGGCCTGGTGACCAGTCTCAGCAGGCCGTCCACGACCTCGTCGGCCACCTCGCCCTGCTGGTACGCATGAGACCTGTCCAGCCAGCCGATGTTCACCATTCCCTCGGCGGGCTGGTGGTAGGTGTAGGGCGATCCGTCCGGGTAGTAGGTCACGAGTCCGCCCAACTTCTGCAGATGGCAACGTGCACGACGCCCATGTTCTCCTTCAGGATTTCGCTGAGCCGCATCGCCTCGCTCACCGTGATCGATTTGACGGACATCTCCATGTCGGGGCCCGGGAACACAGTGTAGTCCTGCACCTTGGCCCCGTTCCCTCCCTTGATGGTCTCCTGGACCTTCGGCTGCGGGAACCCTCCCAGCTCCACGTTCAGCCCGTCGATCTGATCGAGCTTCTCGCCGTCCTTGACGTAGAACTTCAGCGTGGTGCCCTTGGGCACATCGACCTCACCCGATCCCTTGATGTAGGCGCCGTGTCCGGCGATGACCTTCTGCTTGTCGGGACGTCCCCGTTGGTTCCATACCGCCGCATTTCCCTTGCCGGGCCCTGCCTTGGCGCGGGCGCCGCTGTTCGACACCCCGTTGTTCCGGGGGGGCGTCTTTCCGCCACTCGCCTTCGAGGCTCCGGGAGACGGCCCGGACTTCTTGGCAGCTCGCGACACGGACGCCGCATTCGACGAGGCATTGGCGGCGCCGCGGACGCTCTTCGCCGCCTCGCTGCCGCGTTCGACGGCCTTGGCCACACCGCTGACGGTGTCGAGGGCCTTGGAGGCCTTGGAGGCGATGCGGGCCGCGGTGGCGGCGCTGCCGATCACCGGGACGACGGCGACCAGGGACATGGCCGCGTTCTTCCAGTCGCCCTCGGCCGCGTACCAGACGCCGTTGACGATGTCGCAGGCGTCACCGATCACCGGGATCATGCCGGCCACGTCCAGGACGGTGTGGCCGATGTTGGAGATGGTGCTGTAGTTCTCCTTGACCACGTCGACGGCTTTGCTGACCGCCTGCGTCGCCTTCTTGACGATGCTGGAGCCCCACCACAGACCGCTCGGGTCCGAGAACGTCAGCGGGCTGTTGTTGGCGTACAGGTAGCCCTGCAGCTGCTGCGGGTCGCTGGTGTCGATGACCGGGTCGACCGACAGGAAGCGGCCGAGCTTGGGGTCGTACTCGCGGGCGCCCAGGTGGGTCAGGCCGGTGGCCTTGTCCTGGGTGCCGCCGACGAAGCCCTTCTCGCCGAGCCACTCGCCGGGGGACGGCTGGGCGCCGCGCTCCTCGCCGAAGGGCTTGAACGCACGCCGGGTGATCCCGAGCGAGGTGGTGTCGATCGCCGTCGTGCCCGTGCCGTTGAGGTCGGAGGCGATGTAGCTGAGCCGTCCGTCCGAGGTGCGGGCGATGGTCGGGCCGCCGGGGGTCGGGTAGTACCGGGTGCCGCTGACCTGGCCGGTGGCGGTGTTGAGGGTCAGCTCGGTGCTGCCGAGGTAGAGCGTGGTGCTGCCCGGGTCGCGGCGCAGCAGGCGGTTGCCGTCGGCGTCGTAGACATAGGTGGAGGTGCCGCCGCTGGTGGCGGCGGTGGCCAGGTGGCCGTCCGGGTCCCAGGTCATGGTCTGGGTGTTGCCGCCCTGGTCGGGGCGGGTGAGGGTGTTGCCGGTCTTGTCGTAGGTGTAACCGGTGGTGACGGTCGGGCCGTTGCCGGTGGTGGTCCGGGTGCTGGTCGGGGCGTGCGGCCGGGGCTGGCCGGGGGCCGGGTAGGTGTGGGTGGCGGTGACGTCCTTGGCGGTGTTGCCGGTGGGGTCGTGGTCGACCGTGCCGGTGCGGTTGCCGGTGGCGTCGTAGCCGAAGGACTGCCAGTAGGGCGCCGGGCCGCCGAGGGCGGCGGGGCCGGGAGTGGTGTTGGTGCAGCCGCCGACGCCGGGCACGGACGGGTCGGGCCGGGTGGTGGTGCCACCGGTGTCCGTCCAGGCCTGGGTGAGGCGCTTCAGGTGGTCGTAGGTGAAGCACTGGGTGTCGGTGGCGCCGTCGTTGCGCCAGGTGGAGACGGAGGTGACGTCACCGGCCGGGCTGTAGGTGTAGTCGGTGACGTCGACCGACGTCCGGCCGTCCTCCTTGTCCAGCAGGGAGCGCAGCAGGCGGCCCGTGCCGGGCTGGTAGGTGTGGGTGAGCGCGACCTGCTTGGGGACGTCGCCGTAGGTGATCCGCTGGAGCTGGCCGAGGTCGTCGTAGACGGTGAAGTTGACGAAGTCGTCGCCGAGCGAGGAACCCATCGACCTCAGCAGGCCGTTGGGGTTGCGGCCGAGGTACACCGTCTCGGCCGGCAGCGGGCCCGCCGCGCCCATGTCGGTCAGGACGGCCAGGCCGGAGATCGGGTCGTAGCTGGTCTCGTTGGCGTAGCTGCCGGAGAGGGCGCCCTCGCCGTCCGGGACGGTGAGCCGGGTGCCGGTCGCCTGGTAGGCGGTGTTGTAGCCGGTGACCTCCTGGCGGTAGCCCTTGCCGTCGGACCAGCTGGTCGCGGCCGTGGGCAGGCCGGGCAGCAGGGTGTCGTACTCGTAGGTGGCCAGCGGGGTGCCGGTGGTGCTGCCGAGGTTGCGCGACAGCGGCCGGCCGAGGATGTCGTAGCTGACGGCGACGGTGGTGCCGCGGGCGTCGGTCGTGGAGACCGGGCGGTCGGCGGCGTCGTAGACCGTGGTGATGGTGCCCTTGTCCGGGTCCTCCGACCGGGTCTGGCGGCCGTGGACGTCGTAGCCGTACTTCCAGGCGTTGCCGACCGTGTCGGTGACCTGGCTGAGCTTGCCCTCGACGTCGTACGTGTAGCGCGTGGCGTCGTAGGCGCCCTGCGTCGTGCCGTTCTTGTACTGCCGCAGTTCGGTGGTGCGCCCGCGGGAGTCGACCAGGGTGCTGGTCGGGATGTCGCCCTGGGGCGGGGTGGCGTCGGTGCGGTCCACACCCGGGTAGGAGACGGTCGAGCGCCACTGCTCGATCGCCTTGGACGAGAAGGTCTGGACGACCGGGCGGCCGAGGCCGTCGTAGAACGAGGCGCTCTGGCCGGGGACTTCGTTGTCGTTGGCGACGAAGCGGGTGGTGCCGGGATCGCCGGTGCGGCTGATGTACGGCTGGTTGGTCTTCACCACCTGGCCGTGGCTGTTGTAGAAGGTGTCGCTGACGATCCGGGTGCCGGCGGCGTCGTTGGCCGGGGAGCTCTGGCTCTGGACCGGCTCGCCGAAGGCGTTCAGGATGGTGACGCCGACGGTGTAGCTCTGGCCGCTCTCGCGCAGCTTCCTGGTGGTGACCGAGCTGGTGCCGGTGTTGGACAGCTGGTACTCGGTCAGGCTGTCGGCGAGGTCGGTGCCGGGGGTGCGACCGGGCTGCCAGGCGGCCGTGGTGCGGCCGAGGGCGTCGACGGTCTGCTGCGAGGTCCGGCCGTTGTGGTCGACCGACTTGACCGGGACCTCACGGGTCGGGTGGAAGGTGGTGGTGCTGCTCCAGCCCTTGGGGTTGGTCACCTTGACGCTGGTCGGCAGCGCGTTGGCGGCCGGCTGGTACTCGGTGGTGGTGGTCGCCCCGGCGGCGTCGGTGCTGGTGGTGACCCGGCCGTAGGCGTCGTAGCCGACCGTGGAGACCAGGGAGAACACCGGCTGCCCGCCGGAGAAACCGTCCAGCTCCTCGGTCCGGGTCACCTGACCGGGGCCGTTGAGCACCCCGGAGGCCTGGCCGTCGTAGAAGGCGCGGTTGCGCCCGAGGGTGTCGGCCTCGGTCGGGTCGGTGGCGCAGTCGCCCCGGCCCTGGATCGTCTCGGCGACCCGGTCGAGCGTCCAGGTCGCGGTGTTGCGGGCGTACTTCGTGGCCACGCACAGGTCGGGCAGGCCGTCCGCGCGGTCCACGACCCGCTTGGGCATGCCGTACTCGTCGAAGACCGCGGTCTTCGAGGTCGACTGCCACGATCCGTCGGAGCGCAGCGCGCTGTCCTTGCCCGTGCCGTTGCGCATCATCTGCGCGGTCAGCGGGGGCAGTCCGGTGCCGCGGTTGTGGGTGGCGGTGGGAGCCGACAGCCACATGTCGGACTTGGTGATCGCCACGACCGTGCCGTTGTCGGCGGTGTAGGTGTGGCGTTCGCGCAGCGAGCCGGCCAGCGGGTTGGCGTCCTTGACGGTGGCGCCGTTGATGTCGGTGTAGGTGGCGTTGCGCCTGCTGCCGTCGGCCTTGTAGTCGCCGTCCAT